>JBMNTU010000018.1:0-26033 GCA_050945895.1 Christensenellaceae bacterium
CCGGTGCGCCCGTTGTGGAAGGGGGACGGTGCCCCCTTCCACAACGGAATTCTTAATTAACTTCGGTGATTGAGGGTGCTGTATATTTTCGTGACCAAACGCTGTACTTTTCAGTTGACAAACACAGAATACGACCCAGACAGCCGTTTCTGCGAGTCTTGCAGAAACAGAGCTTATGTTTTCCAATATTGCGCAGAATGTGGAAAACCTCTTGAACCTGAACAGTTCAAACGAGGAAATACTCGATTACCTGAGTGAAACAAATAAATATTTCGGTGCCGAGCGCTCGGTTTTGCCGGACTTTTTGAAAGTATATGGATATATACGCGGAGACTTTTTGGATGGGTCGGGGTGGATACCGCCAGACGAATATGACCCGCCGTCGCGGCCCTGGTATATTGGTGCTGTAGAAAGCGGCGATGGGATTTTCTTTTCTGAGCCGTATGTAGACGCAGACACCGGGGGAATGTGTATTTCATTTTCCCGGCAGCTGTTTGACCAAAACAAAAATTCGTACGGAGTTGTTGCAATAGACCTCAACCTTACACGAATAACGGATTATGTTGCCGGGCAGAAAATTGCAAACGACGGCTATGGCGTGTTGATTGACGACCGCATGTTGTTTACATCCCACAGGGACAGCGCTATGATCGGTGTAGAGATGTCAGCCGCCGGAGAAGGATATGCGCACCTGGAGGAAATGCTTGTCAATGAGCTGCCGATTGCCGCAGAACGATTTACTGATACGGATGGAACGGACAGCATCGCCTTTTTTAGGACGATATTCAACGGCTGGCATATTGGCATCATCATCCCCCGTGCAAGCTATTACCAGCAGGTCAACAACCTGGCGGCCGTGTTGGCTGTATTGGGCAGTGCGCTTGCGGCAATCCTGGCATATATGCTGGTGCGTACGCGCGTGGAAAAAATGCGTTCGGATGAAGAAAACAAGAGCAAAAGCAGCTTTTTGGCACGCATGAGCCACGAGATGCGAACGCCGATGAACGCTATCATCGGGATGTCCGAAATTGCCCAAAAAACGGATGATGTACAAAAAATGCACGAGTGTTTGGATGAAATCGACAACGCGGCAAACCATTTGTTGGGCGTAATCAACGACGTGCTGGATATGTCAAAAATTGAAGCAGGCAAGCTGGAGCTGTCCGAAACCACATTCTACTTAGAAAAGATGATCGATCAGGTTGTTTCAGTTGCAGGTTTTCGGATTAAAGATAAAAACCAGCACTTTACCGTGCAGATAGACGAGGATGTGCCGCGGGTGGTTCGTGCAGACCGGCAGCGGCTGGCGCAGGTTATAACGAACCTGCTCAGCAATGCCACAAAGTTTACGGACGAAGGCGGCCATATTGAATTGTATGTCCGGCACAAAGAAACGGCCGGCGAGCAAAGCGTACTGGAAATAGAAGTGAAGGACGATGGGATCGGTATTTCTGCCGAACAGCAGACGCGTCTTTTCCAGTCGTTTGAACAGGCCGACGGAAGTATTTCCCGAAAATATGGAGGCACAGGGCTGGGGCTTGCAATTTCCAAGAGAATTATCGAAATGATGGGCGGCAGGGAATGGATCATATCTGAGCTTGGCGAAGGGGCCCGCTTCATTTTTACTGTTCGTGTGGGAATTGGAAGTGCAGAGGAAGCAGAAGAAAATGAAGTGGATGTTGACACGATTGAGGAACTGGGAGATACGCTAAAGGGTAAGCATATTCTTCTTGCGGAAGATGTGGAGGTCAACCGTGAGATATTGCTGGCGCTTCTGGAGGGCACAGGTATTCTATTCGATTGTGCGGAGAACGGCAAGCAGGCAATTGAAATGTTTAAAGAAAATCCGGGAAAATACGATATGATATTTATGGATATCCATATGCCGGAGGTAGATGGCTACGAAGCGACGCAGCGCATCCGGGCAATGGAGGTTCCGCAGGCAAAAACCATTCCGATTGTGGCAATGACGGCAAACGTCTTTAAGGAAGACATTGAAAAGTGCCTGGCAGCAGGAATGAATGACCATGTAGGCAAACCGCTGGAAATGAGCGAAGTTGCGGAAAAACTGCAAAAATATCTTGGATGAGGCAGATTTTTGAAAAATGCATGAAATTGGATGCAAAAATGTAAGAGACATGGTATAATAACGTATTATGTGTGTTACACGATTCGGGTTGTATTTTGTAACAGATCGGTTGAAACGGGTAAAATAGTACAGGGGTATTGAAGCTTGGCAAACGAATTATCGATTGGAAAAAACATATCAAATCTGAAAGTATACCAGCCGGACGAAGCTTTTTCCGAAAAAAGCACCGTTGTTTTTTCGGAGGTTTTGGGGCAGGTGCAAACGGAAGATGCGGGTACGGCGCAGGCGCAGCATCAGCACACATATGCCGAAATAAACACGGCAAGCGCGCCGGCTGCGGCAGCAGTGACGTCCGCTACGGACGACTATACAAAAGCATTATTGATGACCATGTTGCTTGGTGGCATGGGCGGAAGCGACCTTTTATCCTCTGCGTTGCTGGGGCAGCTTTCGGATAGTGGGAACAGCCTGCAAGGCATTTTTGGAATTGGCCAAACAGGCAGCGCTATTCCTTATGATGGCAACAAGGGTTCGGCAATTGTAAACCTCGCGTATTCCCGCTTGGGCAGCCCATACAGCCAGACCATGGCAGGGCAGGGGAGCTATACGGATTGCAGCTATCTGACGCAGTGGTGTTTTTCGCAATTGGGGGTCAACCTTCCAAGGACAGCGGCAGAGCAGGCGCAATACTGTGCAAACAATGGAAAAACAATTGCAAAAGAGCAGCTGCAGCCGGGCGATTTGGTGTTTTTCTCCCATGGGCAGAATGGGCGCTATATGAACGTGACACATGTAGCGGTCTATGCAGGCAACGGGATGATTATCGACGCCTCATCCAGCCGGGGAGAGGTCGTTTACCGGCAGATGCTGGATGGGCAGGTCATGTATGCACGTGTATGATATTACGAAAGCGTAAGCACGGGCGGGTGGAATCCCGCCTGTTTTTTATCTGTTCGATTTGCCTGTGGCTCCATAAGTTGGCAAAAATGATTGCAGTTTGTCAAATGGTAGGTTATGATCATTTGCAACAAACGGCTGTTCCTGGGGACCCCTCTTTCGGCCCAAAGGGCCGATTCACCTCGTGCAGGCACATTTTTTGGTCGCGCTAGCGACCTGCGTTTAGTTAATACGCTGTAAACAACTTCCACCCCAGGGTTTTTTACAGTACATTTACTGAACATATGACATAAATGCCGAGTGGGCGCCAACCATTTGAAAACCGCAATAATTACGTGTTTTGCTTATAAACAAAGCAATCCGCCACATGGTCGTTTACCATACCTGTAGCCTGCATAAATGCATAGACGATCGTTGAACCGACAAATTTAAACCCCAACTTTTTCAAATCCTTGCTGATCTGGTCTGAAAGCGGCGTTTTTGCCGGAATATCTTCCGTGCTCTGCGGGTGGTTTTGAATGGGGGTATGGTTTACATATGCCCATATGAATTGATCAAAGCTTCCATACTTTTTTTGCACTTCCAGAAATGCTTTGGCATTGGTTACAGCGGCGTTTAGCTTAAGACGGTTTCGGATGATCCCTTCGTTTTTAAGCAACTCCTCTATTTTCTCCTCATCGTAGCCTGCGACTTTACCCGGGTCAAACCCGTCAAACGCCTGCCGGAACGCTTCTCTTTTTTTGAGCACGGTGATCCAGCTGAGCCCGGCCTGCATCCCCTCTAAAATCAGCATTTCAAACAGCCTGTTGTCGTTGTGCACAGGCCGCCCCCACTCATTGTCGTGGTAATCGATATATATGGGAAGGTCTTTTGCCCAGGAGCATCTGGTTTTTTCACACATAGGGTACATCCTTTCGAGTCGACTGCAAAAAGCCTTTAAAGACAAAAGCCGGCAATTTCCATGCCGGCTTTTTGTAGTTTCGTATCAATCCACGTATTTCGGTTTTCCCTCGTAGAACGTATGCAACAGCTCGTGCGCCTTGTGGCTGTTCGGCTTTTCCAGATATTCGTCGTAAATCTGTTTGATCTCCGGGTTTTTGTGTGACTTCCGAATAGGCATAGCCGCGTCCTCTTCGTAGGTAGCCTTGGAACGAAGTACCTTCGGGTCTGCAAAATTGCGGATGCGCGCCGAAATGATCGGCTGTCCGCCGCCGACGACGCAGCCGCCGGGGCAACCCATGATTTCGATGAAGTGGTATGTCTTCTCGCCGCTTTTGATGGAGTCGAGAAGCTTGCGTGCATTGCTCATGCCGCTGGCCACAGCCACCTTTACATTCAGGTCGCCGATTTTTACTTCTGCTTCTTTAATACCAGCCGTGCCGCGAACATCGGTATAGTCGATATCCTTCAGGTCTTCGCCCGTCAGAACATCGGCAACCGTACGGAGCGCAGCCTCCATAACGCCGCCCGTAACGCCGAAGATAACGGCTGCACCGGTAGATTCGCCCATCAGGCGGTCGAACTCTTCGTCCGGAAGGTTTACGAAATCGATGCCAGCTTGCTTAATCATGCGGGCCGCTTCGCGCGTAGTGATGACCGCGTCCACATCCGGATAGCCCGAGGCATCTTCGCCGGGGCGGAGTTTTTCGTATTTTTTAGCTGTGCATGGCATAACGGATACTGTAAAAATCTTTGCAGGATCGATATTGTTCTTCTCTGCATAATACGATTTTACCATTGCACCAAGCATCTGGTGGGGCGATTTGCAGGTGGAAAGGTTGTCCAGCATATCTGGGTAGTAAAGCTCGCAGAAGCGGATCCAACCGGGGGAGCACGATGTAATCATCGGCAGCGTTCCGCCGTTTTGGATGCGGCCAATGAGCTCCGTTCCCTCTTCCATGATTGTAAGGTCGGCGGCAAAGTCTGTATCGAAGACCTTGTCGAAACCAAGACGCTTGAGCGCTGCGGCAAGCTTGCCGGTCGCGCGCGTACCGATGGGCATGCCGAACTCTTCGCCAATAGCGACGCGTACGGCAGGCGCCGGCTGCACGACAACATGCGTGTCCGGGTCGTTGATTGCATCCCAAACCCTGTCTATTTCCGTCTTTTCGGAAAGCGCTCCAACCGGGCAGGCCGTTATGCACTGTCCGCAGTTGATGCAGTTGACATCCTTTAAGGAACGGCCCCATACGGGCTCGATATTGGTTTTGAATCCACGGTTTGTTGCGCCGATCGCGCCAATTCCCTGTACGTTGCCGCACATAGCGACGCAGCGTTTGCATACGACGCATTTGTTGGGATTGCGCACAACGGAGGGCGAAAGCTCGTCCAGAGGACGGGTATCCTTCTCGCCGGTGTAGCGTATTTCGCTGATGCCAAATTCCTCCGAAAGCTTTTGCAGCTCGCAATTTCCGCTGCGAACACAAGTAAGACATTCGCGGTCATGGTTGGACAAAAGCAGCTCCAGGCTGACCTTTCTTGCCTTCATGGCCTTCTCGGAGCGCGTTAAAACCTCCATACCGTCTGTTACAGGCAGCACACAGGCCGCTTGCAGCGTAGGATTTCCTTTGATTTCCACCAGGCAGATCCGGCATGCGCCAATGGCGTTTACGCCCTTTAGATAGCAAAGCGTGGGAATATCTACGTTTGCGCTTCTGGCAGCATCTAAAACGGTTGTATTTTCAGGCACTTCTACTTTAATGCCGTCAATTGTTACAGTTACCATATATAACGTTCTCCCTTCCTATTTCTTGATTGCGCCGAATTTGCATTTTTCCACGCAAGCGCCGCACTTGATACATTTGTCCTGATCGATCACATAAGGCTGTTTCTTTTCCCCGGTAATCGCATCGGCAGGGCAAACGCGCGCGCACATTCCGCACCCGATACATTTTGAAGGGATGATTTCGTATGTTAAAAGCGACTGGCAGGAACCTGCCGGGCAGCGTTTTTCATTTATGTGAGCGTCGTACTCGTCCCGGAAATGCTTGATTGTCGAAAGAACCGGGTTGGGCGCAGTTTTGCCCAGTGCGCACAGCGCGCCGGCCTTAATGCTTTCGCCGAGCTCCTCCAGCTTTTCAATATCGCCGGGCTGCCCTTTTCCTTCGGTAATGCGCTCTAAAATTTCGAGCATACGCTTTGTACCGATTCGGCAGGGCGGGCATTTTCCGCACGATTCGTCTACGGTGAAATCGAGGAAGAAACGCGCAACGTCTACCATGCAGTTGTCTTCATCCATAACAATCATACCGCCCGAGCCCATCATAGAGCCGTTGGCGACAAGGTTGTCGTAGTCGATTTCGAGGTCGAGCATACTAGCGGGCAGGCATCCGCCGGACGGGCCGCCTGTCTGCACAGCCTTGAACGCTTTTCCATCCGGGATTCCGCCGCCGATGTCATAAATGACTTCCTGAAGCGTTGTACCCATGGGAATTTCCACAAGGCCGGTGTTGTTGATTTTTCCGCCCAGCGCAAACACCTTGGTGCCCTTGGATTTTTCCGTGCCCATCGATGAAAACCAGTCTGCGCCCTTTAAGATGATCTGCGGTATATTGGCAAGCGTTTCAACATTATTTATAATTGTTGGTTTGCCGAAAAGGCCCTTGTTTGCCGGGAACGGCGGCTTGGGACGCGGCTCGCCGCGGCGTCCTTCAAGGGATTCCATCAGTGCTGTTTCTTCTCCGCATACAAATGCGCCCGCGCCCAGCCGGATGACAATATCAAAACTGAAATTGGTACCAAACAGGTTTTTGCCGAGCAGGCCATATTCGCGTGCTTGTTCCAGCGCGATTTCGAGGCGCTTAACGGCAATGGGGTATTCTGCGCGCACATAAATGAAACCGGTGTCTGCGCCAATCGCATAGCCGGCAATGGCCATCGCCTCGAGCACGCTGTGCGGGTCGCCTTCCAAAACGGAGCGGTCCATGAACGCGCCCGGGTCGCCCTCGTCTGCGTTACAAATGACGTATTTCTGATCGTTTTGCGCGTTTGCGCAGAACTGCCATTTAAGGGCGGTTGGGAATCCGGCGCCGCCGCGGCCGCGCAGGCCCGAGCCCTTGATGATTTCGATAACTTCCTGGGGTGTTTTTTCCGTAAGGCAGGTACCCAGGGCTTTATATCCGTCAAAAGCAATGTATTCGTCGATTTGCTCGGGGTCTATTACACCGCAGTTGCGCAATGCAACACGGTTTTGCTTTTTATAGAACCCGATTTCGTCGAGCGTCGTCGGAATTTCTTCGACGTTTTCTTCCTTATAAAGTAAACGGTCGACAATACGGCCCTTTAAAAGGTGTTCGTCAATAATTTCGGGAACGTCTTCAAGAGTCACCCTGCTGTAAAAGGAGCCCTCGGGGTAAACGATTACGACAGGGCCTGCCTCGCATAGCCCAAAGCAGCCTGTCCGTACAACTTTCACCTCTTTTTCAAGGCCCTTTTCCTTAAGGCCCTCTTCAAGCTTCGCCATAATTTCGGGCGAGTTCGAAGATGTACAGCCTGTCCCCCCACAGACGAGTACATGGGAACGATACAAATCCATATATCAAACCTCCAAAAAATATTTATGCGTTCTGCTGCTCGGCATACCCGATGGTATATTCCGTAACAACATTTCCATTCACAAGGTGCTCCAGCACGATTCGTTTGGCCATCTCGGGCGTAAGCTTAACATAAGTAACCTTTTCCTGCCCGGGAACAAAAACCTCTGCCAGGGGTTCCAGACGGCAAACGCCGATGCAACCAGTCTGCGATACAACAACATCCTTCAAATCGCGCGTGTTTACTTCATCTACAAATGCCTGCAAAACCGGTCTTGCGCCGGCAGCAATACCACACGTTGCCATACCGACCACAACGCGCTTATCCGCATCACTTTTGCGGATATCTACCTTATCCAGCGTCTTGTTTCTGATTGCTTCTAATTCCTGTAAAGACTTCATAAATAATAAACCCTCCATACGATACTACGCTTGCTATTTTCTTCACAATGATGATAGGATAAACGAGTTTTCAATGCAGCATGCAATTGTCATTATAGCAATTTATATGGGTTTGTGCAACAAGTATCATGAAAATATTGAACAAATAATCACAAAAAACTTTCAATCGCATATTTGTCGGTTTCTTGTGCGGAAAAGGGCATTTTGCAAAATGATCCAGCGCAAAAGGCGAGATTCCGGCAACAATTTTTCACAAAGTAAAACCACGCCTTTTGTGGCGCGGTTTTGAAATCGGAGTATTACGCATAAATAAACGAACTTTGCAGCGGCAACCGATAAAAAAGCTATAGGCCTGGCGGCGTAATGGCCGGGTTGTCCAACGGCTTCAGGTATTTTTTATGAACATGCCGGAAAAACGACAAGCTGATGATGAGGGATACGCCTTCCGCAATGAGGAACGAATACCAAACGTTGTCCACGTTGCCGCTCAGGGAAAGAAAATATGCAACGGGGAGGATGATGAAAAGCTGCCTGCACAGCGAAACCAGCATGCTCAAAACACCGTTGCCCACTGCCTGGAACGTACCGGACAGCACAATGCCCAGCGCCGCAAATGGGAAGCAAATGCTGATGATGCGCAGTGCATGCGTTCCAATAGCGAGCATTTCGGGCGAAGCGTTGAAAAAGCCAAGCAGCTGCGCGGGGAAAAACTGGAAGATCAGCAGGCCGATGAGCATAATGACAACCGCCAGAATAAGCGCAAATTTGATTGTGCCATAAATACGCTCTTTTTTTCGTGCACCATAGTTGTAGCCCACAATGGGGATGAGCCCGTTGTTTAGCCCGAATACCGGCATGAAGATGAACGAGTTTAGCCGGAAGTATGCGCCCAAAACAGATACGGCGGCCTGCGAAAACTTGATAAGGATAAGGTTTAGGCCGGCAATCATCACAGAGCCGATTGCCTGCATGATAATTGTGGGGACGCCCACAACGTAGATTTCTTTGATGATCCGCCTGTTGGGGCGAAAGCCTTTAAAACGTAAAGAGACGTCCTTAACTTTTTTCCGGACGAAGTAAAACCCAAACACCATAGCGACAAGCTGTCCGGCGACGGTGGCAACAGCAGCGCCGGCGGCGCCCATTTCCGGAAAGCCAAGGTAGCCGAAAATCAGGATGGGGTCGAGGATGATGTTGATGACTGCGCCAATAATCTGGATAATCATGTTGTAAATGGTAACGCCTGTTGCCTGCATAATACGCTCACACATGACCTGCATGAATACGCCGATGGAAAAAATTGTACAGATGGAGGTATATTCCGTACCCATCCGGATGACCTCTGCATCGCTTGTAAACGACTCGAAAAACATACGCGCAAAAAACAGGCCGAATATTAAGAAAGCAGCCCAACTGAGAATTCCCAGAAAAACACCATTGGATGCAGCGGCGTTTGCATCGTCGTAATGCTTTTCGCCAAGCCGGCGGGACAAAAGAGAGTTCATGCCCACGGCAGTGCCTATTGAAACGGCAATAATCAGCATTTGTATGGGGAACGCCAGCGAGACGGCGGTGAACGCCTGACTGCTGTACTGGCCGATGAATATGCTGTCTACAACATTATATAGCGCCTGCACCAGCATAGAGATCATCATGGGAACAGACATAGCGATCAATAGTTTTTTTACGGGCATTGTGCCCATTCGATTTTCTTTTCTGATATCATCCATTATTACTCAACCATCCGTTTATATACTTGCCTTTTCAAACTTATACAGTATAACAGAAAATAAAAAAATTCGCACCATTTTTTGAAGAGGATGACACAAAAGCTTTTTTTTTGTATAATGTAGCATAATCAAGTGATTATATTGGTAATATTTTAAAGGGGTTGTTGTTATGAGCAAATTCATCCGCAAGCTGTCGGAAGGCGTGATGCTTTACGACGGGGCAAAAGCAACTGTTTTGCAAGGCAGGGGGCTGCAAACGGGCGAATGTGCCGAATACTGGAACATTAAAAAACCCGAAGCCGTCGAAGAAGCCTATCGCAGTTATATTGATGCCGGTTCAGACCTGATTCAGACAAATACATTTTGTGCAAACAGTGTGTTTTTAAAACAGCAGGGCCTGTATGACAAGCTATACGAAATCAATTATGAAGGCGCTGCGCTGGCGCTGGCATGTGCAAAGGGACGCGCCTTGGTGGCCGCTGCGGTTGGGCCGCTGGCAGTACAGCTTTACCCAAAGGGAGAGCTTTGCTTTGAAGATGCGGTGGCGACATTTAAAGAGCAGCTTCGGCCATTGCTGGATGCTGGCATTTCTATAGTTCACTTTGAGACGTTTACAAACCTTGCAGAAATGCGGGCGGCAGTCATTGCGGCGCGTGAGTTGGGCGTGAACGACATTATTGCGAGCATGGTATTTTCCGGAGGGAAAACAGCATGCGGAAATACGCCGGAAACATGTGCCATTACCTGTGAGGCAGCTGGTGCGCAAGTTGTGGGGGCAAATTGCATGGAAGGGGAGGACGAGCTTTTGCAGGTGGTCCGCAGCATGAAAAAGGTGACGGATCTTCCGATTGTTGCAAAGCCAAGCGCGGGCCTGCCCGAAATGCAAAACGGACAAATGGTTTATCCTGTTTTGCCGGAAGAGTTTGCCAAGCTTGCCGAAACGCTGACAGAAGAGGGAGTCCGGCTTTTTGGCGGCTGTTGCGGGACCGGTCCGGTACATATCCAAAAAGCACGCGGCGGATTGAACGGGAAAATACCGGCGGGAAGGAAGACGGATGTAGGGGCGTTTTTTTGCTCCGCCAGAGAGCATACCGCTTTTTCGCCAAACATTCGCCTTGCGGAGCTGGGACTTTGCAACAGCGGCCTGATAGAAAACATCAAAGACGGAGATTATTATTGCCTGATGGACGCACTGCCCGACCGGACGGAACAGGCGGATGCGCTGCTGCTCAACTTCGAAGATGCAAAGCTGGATTTTGATGTGGCATCGTTTTGCGCGGCGCTTGCAACGTACAGCCATAAACCGGTTGTGGTCAACGCTGTCCGTACAGATGTTGCAGAGGCGTTTTTGCGTTATTATTGCGGGCGTGCAGGAGTGATTGGCCCGGCAGATATTTACGACGCATACGGCGCATTTGTGATGAGCGGGTTTTAAGTTTTTGTAAAAATGCTTACGATGGCTTTGCTTGGAAAATGATTGATGATATGATATAGTATATTTTCGAATGCTGGCGCTGCGGGGGAATGTGCGCCGGTGAAAACGAATGGGTGTAAGTTTGGAGTATGGTATGAAAAAGATATTGTTGGTTGTTTTGACTGTGGCGTTTGGGCTTTTTGCTTTTGTGGGCTGCGGGGGGCAGTCGCCGGAAGAAACGGCGGAAATAACGCCCGAAGCAGTTGCAACGCCCACGCCCGAGCCCACGCCGCCGCCCGATACGGTTCCCGAAGGAATGCAGGGTGAAAAGCGCATTGCCGTCATTGGCCTTGCAAGAAATAGTGCAGATATGGACTATATCAGGCAGTTGATGGAGGGGGCAAAAAAGGAAGGCGAAGCATTCGGCTTTGAAGTGGCGACGTTTTTGGCGGACGGGCAGGAAAACCTGGCCCAGGAAGTAATCACGCAATGTATTGGCGCGGGGTATAACGGGTTTATTGTTTCGGAAGACGCCGCAATTTACAGCGACCTTACGCCTGCGCTGTCGCAGGGGTTCAGCGTGGTGACCTTTGGATCGCTTTCCAACCAACCGGTCGTTGCAAAGACCGAAGGTGTTGCATCGGTCAATATGGATGAAGCGCTGCTGGCACAAGCATCGTTGGACAATATGACCGGATATTTCGCCAAAGATGGGATACGCGTAATCCGGGTAAAGCCGACGACCGAGCCGGCAGGAATGGAAGAGGCTTATGCGGCGCTTGAAAGTGAAGGAAAGCTATCGACGCTGGAAGTAGTCACGGACGAGGAAGAACCGCTGGGAACCGCTACACCGGCAGCGACGTCGCTGGAGTCCGCCGACCCGGGGGCGAGCGCATCACCTTCTCCTTCGCCGGAGGTAAGCACGGCGCTGGAAGAGGACGAAAGCGACTCGGAAAAAACGGGTGAAGGCGAGGAAAACGAAACAGAAGAGGGGCCGGAAGAATCGGCGGAAATTGAAACGACAACAGATGTCGCCAGGAAAATATTGGCGCTGCTGCCCAAATACCCTTCCGGAAACATAGATGCGGTTTGGTGCCCCGACGCTGCGAAGGCCGTGCAGGTGACGCAGATGCTTATTGACGCAGGGCGGACGGATATCAAGGTGTTTTCGACCGGCGTATCCGAAAGTGTGATAAACATGATGCGGCAAAACCCGGAGATGTGGATATCTACAGTGTCGGTGAGCCCGGCGACGGAAGGCGTTTTGTGTATGCGGCTTTTGGCAAAGATGTTTGGAAATGACGATCCGCCGATGGAATATTCGGTATCCGGAATATTGATTAAAGCGGCCGACTTTGAGGAAGAAACGTATTATACGACGCTGGCGGCGGTCATTCCAAACTGGGGCGAAGCGCCCTACGAGGAAGAATATCTGAATACGCCGTGGATGGACAAGTTGCGTGAACAGCATGGCGCATTGCAGGAGCCGGAGGAGTCGCCCGAAGAGACGGGGGAAGAGCCGTCCACGGAGGATGAAGCGTCCGGCGGGGAAGAACAGCCGTCTGAAAACGAAGAATCGACAGGAGACGGCGAAGAGGAATAACACAAATCAAAAAGCCGGGCGGCCATCCGCCCGGCTTTTTTGTTGCTGTAGGTGTTTATTCGTAGTAATAGTACATCAGGTCGCTGTATGTGGCGACAAGTTCCAAAAAGCCCTGCCGGTAGCCGCCTGTATCGCTTCCGAGGTTTGCCCCCGCGATGCTCATAACCGTATAGGGGTCTGCGCCTGCCGCATATTCGGAGGAGCGGAGCTGACCGCCGAATTCTGCCACGGCGCATGCGAAGTTATAATCGGAGCTGTTTTGCAGCGCGATGCGGTCGTAGGTGACGGGAGCAAGAATCAGGTTGCTTTGGTTGCCGCCCGGGTACTTGTAGCGCAGGCGCACTTCGAATAGCTCGTCCGCATATTCGCCCGTGCCTGCAGGAACCATCACTTCGTCCGTATTGCCGCCGTATTTGAGGTTGCTGCCGGAATAGCTGCCCGTATCGTACAGTTCCAGCTCGAACAGCATGACAACGTCCGTGCCCACGCCAATCTCGCCCGCGTCCTTTGTATCGTCATCAAAGTCCTTGTCCTGGAGCTGGCGGTTTTCGTAGCCGATCAGCCGGTAGCTTTTGACGTTTTCGGGGTTGAACTCCACCTGTGCCTTAACGTCGTCCGCGATGGTGAAAAGGTTGGAGCCAAGCTCTTCTACCAGTACCTTGTTGGCAGTGCTGACGGAGTTGATGTAGGAATAGTTGCCGTCGCCGTTTTTGGCCAGCGTTTCCATTGTAGAATCCTGGAGGTTGCCCGTGCCAAAGCCGAGCGCGCTCAGGTAGATGCCGTTATCGCGCTTGGTGCTGATAAACTGTTCCAGCTCTTCGACGCCCGAAAGGCCCACGTTGAAATCGCCGTCGGTGGCAAGGACGATGCGGTTGTTTCCGCCGGGGATAAAGTTTTTCTCTGCCAGCTGGTAAGCGGTGTGGATGCCCTGCGCACCTGCTGTAGAGCCGCCTGCTTCCAGGTTGTAGATGGAGGCGAGGATCCGGTATTTATCGCTGCCTTTGGCACTGTCGAGCACCACTGCCGAACTGCCGGCATAGGTAACGATGGATACGCGGTCGTCCGCGTCAAGCGTTTCTGTAAGAAGGGTAAAGGCTTCCTTTAAAAGCGGGAGCTTGTCGTAGGAATCCATCGACCCGGATGTATCGATCAGAAACACGAGGTTGCTGGCGGGAAGCTCGCTTTTGTCGACATCCTGCGCCTTAACCCGTACAAAAGCCATGTGTTTGCTTTCGTCAAACGGATTTTTGCCGATTTCGGTGTAGATGCCAAAGGGGTGCTCGCCGATTTCTACATTCGAATCGTAATTGAAATAGTTGATCATTTCCTCTGTTTTTACAGCGTCTTCCGGCGGAAGAGAGCCGCTTTGCAGGTAGCGCTCTACATTGGTATACGAAGCGGTATCTACTTTGAGCGAGAAGGTGATGACCGAATCCTGCTCGACGGGCTTTTCGGAATTTTCGTCGATGGGGATGTACGATTCGCCGGTATAGCCGCCCGATTCGTTGTAATAATCGCCGGGTACAGCTGCGTAGTCTTCTGCGGGGGCTGCGTCGTAGCTGTCTTCCGGCGCAGTGCTGAAGATGGCCTCTTCCGACGCCGCATAAGATTCCATAGGGACTTCGGAACGCGCCGCGCAGGACGCAAGCAGCACTCCCATTACTATAGCCATTGTTACCGCAATCAATCTTTTCATCATTTTTCCCATTTTTTCGTCCTCCTGTTGGGTTTCTAATAATAAGAACCCAGGGGACATTGAAAACATTACAGGTTTTCCGAATTTTTTTTAAAAACTTTTTTACCGACGCAAAATAGCGCTATATCAATATAGCCTCGCCCAACTCCATCAGCGTATTCAAATCGTGCTGGCAGGTAAGTGTATAGAGGATATCGTCTTCGGTAAACATAAGCACGCTGTAATCCGCCCCATATTTGCCGTAGGCTGTGTGGCCGCCAATATCGTATTCGTTGAGGTCGGCCGTATCGGGCAGGTCTGCATATTCAAGCGTCACGACGGCGTCATCCAGCTTTGTATTGCTTAGATGGTAGATGGTTTGGCCGACATCCTGCTCTACCGCCGATATGGAAAAATTCTCGGGGAGCTCGGCAGAAAGCGGAATGAGTGCGTCTTCATAAACAGGCGTTTCCGCTTGGGCAGGCGCCTCTGCTTCGGATGCACCCGCTTCCTCCGCAGGGTATGCAGAAGCAGCTTCTTCTGGTGCGGCAGCCTCCTCTGCAACAGGCGGGTAGCTTTGGGAGGGCATGTTTTGGTAGAAGGTCGTCGTAACGAGGACGACAAGCAGGCAGGCTGCACCCGCTGCAAGTATGCCCCAAATGCGCGAATTTTTTTTGCGCTTTTGCGAGGCAACAAGTTGCTTGACTTTTGCGTCCAGCCCGGGCGTTATAGATTTTGTCCCCCGCTCGAGCTCTTCCATTTCGCGATGGAGGTCTGCGCCGTATTGCTGCACATAGCCTTCCGCCATGCGGCGGAAAACGGCATCCATGCTTTCAGGCTCTTTCCGGCTCATGGACATACCCCTCCTCCCTTAAAATAGTATGCAGCTTCTTTTTTGTCCGGTGCAGAAGGACGCCGACATGGTTTGGGCTGGTGCCCATTGTTTTGGCAATTTCTTTGTTGGACATATCGTAAGCATATTTTAAAATGAATACATTTTTGTACTCTTCGCCCACCTGCTCGAGCAGGTCGTATATTTCCTGCGTGGAAAGCGCGGACACGACAGAGTTTTCCAGCTCGAAGCTGTCTTGCTGGTTTTCGGGCAGCTCTTCCGCCGGCTGGCCTGTTTTTTTCTTGAGCAGCGTAAGCGAGACGTTTTTGACGATGGTGACAATAAAGGCGATGCACTTGTTGCTTTCCGGGTCATCGATTTTGTCGAGATTTTTATAGATCCGCAAAAAAGCTTCGCTGGCGGCGTCTTCGGCCAGCATATAGTCGTGCAGGATACCGTAGGCCTTGTGCAGGAGCAGGCGCTTATACTTCGAATAGACCGTCTCGAATTTGTTTTTGTCGTCTTCGGTTTTAAAAGTAAGGACGAGAATAAACAAAGCGGCACTCCTTTTGTGCGTATTTCTGCTTTCGATAATAATAACTTTGCGTTTCGCAAAAATATTACAATTATTACACAAATAAAATAGAAATAAATGATTCTTTTCATATAGCTTAGTGGAACGGCGAAAAAACGTCAAGTAGGTGAAAGTGGGTTTATAAAAACGGATATGGTATTATTATTAATAGAAGCTTATTGTTAAAAATGACAGTGAGGATGGAACCCGAATGATAAACGGAACGATGATCCAGTACTTTGAATGGGCGCTGCCCAAGGGCATGCTGTGGAAAAAATTGACGGACGAAGCGGGCAGGCTTTCGGAAGACGGTTTTACGGCGGTGTGGATTCCGCCGGCCTATAAGGGCGCCTGGGGGGAGGACGATATTGGGTATTCTCCTTACGATCTGTACGATTTGGGTGAATTTGACCAGCGGGGAGGCGTTCCTACAAGATATGGAACAAAAGAAGAACTGGCGGCGGCCATTCGCGCTGTTCAAAGCCGCAATATGCAGGTGTATGCGGATATCGTATTCGACCATATGATGGGTGCGGATGCGACGGAAACAGTTGAAGCGCGGGAGGTGAACCCGGAAAACCGATATGAAAACGAAGGCGGCTACAGGGAGATTGCTGCGTGGACCAACTTTAAATTTCCGGGGCGGAACAGAAAATATTCTGATTTTGAGTGGCACTGGAACAACTTTACAGGAATCGACCAGGATGCAAACACTGGCAAAAAGGGGATATACCGTTTTCGCGGGAAAAACTGGCAAAAGGATGTGGACAAGGAAAACGGCAATTTTGACTACCTGATGGGCGCGAATATCGACCTGAACGATGTTGAGGTGCAAAATGAACTCGTGCGTTGGGGAAAGTGGTTTTTGGACCAGACGGGCGTAGACGGGTTTAGGATGGATGCCGTAAAGCATATGGAAACGGTGTTTTTGGACGAATGGCTGGAAAAAATGCGCGAGTATACCGGCAGGGAGCTCTTTACCGTGGGGGAATATTGGCATGGCGATTATGGCGCGCTCAAATATTATGTAGACCAGACGAGCGGGGCAATGTCCCTGTTCGACGCACCGCTGCACTTTCGCTTCCAGGATGCTGCGAACTATGGGGAAAACTTTGACCTGAGGGGAATATTTGCCAAGACGCTGACAAAAGACAACCCGATGAAATCGGTAACGTTTGTGGACAACCACGACACCCAGCCGGGGCAGTCGCTCTCTTCCTGGGTAGACGATTGGTTCAAGCCAATTGCCTATGCGCTGATCCTCCTGCGAAAGGAGGGATATCCCTGTGTGTTTTACGGGGATTATTACGGAATCGAAAAAGATGGGATCGCGCCTAAGCGCGATATGCTTTTGCCATTGCTTCGGACGAGAAGCAAATATGCGTACGGTGCACAGAACGACTATTTTGACCAACCGGGGCTTGTGGGATGGACGCGCGAAGGCGACGAGGTGCACGAAAATTCCGGCGTGGCGGTGGTGATATCCAACGACAAACCGGGCAGGAAAAAAATGTACCTGAACAAAAAATATGTGGGCGCGTGGTTTTACGACATTACCGGAAATACGCGCAATACAGTACGCATTGCAGAGGACGGAACGGGAAGATTCCCTGTGGAGGAACGGTCTGTTTCGGTGTATGTGCGGGTGGGAAATAAATAATGGATATGAAAAAGAGCCCGGTGCACCGGGCTCTTTTTTACTTCATTTTATAAGGGGAATCCTTGGAAAAGGAGAAGTGGCCGGATTCATAATCCTGCCCGCTCACGCTGATATAGACCCGGTTGATGCCCGCCATGTTATTTAGGTAGGCGTTTGCAATTGCGTCGAGCAGTTCGCCTTCGGAGTATGCGCCAAGGTTAGAATTCAGGATAGAATCGGTAAAATCGATAAGCACGCTGTCACCGTTGATGGAGATGGAATTGACTGCCAAAGGCGACGAAGCAAGGGGCTTGTCGAAATACTGCTTTGCAACCAGCTCGAGAGGGTATGAGGTAGATGCGCCATCTGCGACGGATGCAGTTTCCTTTTTCATGGTGTCTTCGGCAATATCGTAATATTCAAGCTCTATGGTATCGCTGTCAAATTCGGCCTCCTCATCCTTTACATCAGGGAGTGGAGCGGAAGACGGCGTGGGCGTATAAGTAGGCTCGGGCGTAGCGACGGGCTCTATATCTGTGAAGAGCGGTCCGTCGGAAGGCGCGGGCGTGGAAGCCTCGGCCTGTACGCTTTGTGTTGCTTGTTCGCTTGGCGCTGCCTGCGTATGCCCTGCGCCCGGATTGAGGACGACAACCAGGACAATGATGATAGCGGCTGCCGCTACAGCCGAAAGGATGATCCAGCGTTTTTTATTCATTGAATTTGTTTTTCTCCATCATTATTTAATAATAGGGGCCTAATACCCGGCTATATTATAGCACGTTTGGTTTTTTTTAGGAAATGTTTGAAAATAAAATATTCATATAAGTTTTACATGTCTTAAAAACGCGGCAAATGGCGATAAAATAGGTGAAATAGAGGTTTGCGCGGTTTGAAATGCAAGGGAAGCTGGTGTATAATATCGCCAGTAAAAATATCGCCGATAGGAGAGAACTGAATCGATGAATAAAATATGGAAGCGAATATTGCTGGCCAGCTTAGTGGCTGTGGTACTGGTTGCGGGTATTTCGTGCGCCGACAAGCCGGAAGAAATAACAGAGGAGCAGGCGGCTGCAGCACAAGCCCTTGTGGGAGATGGAACGCATGTTGCGGTGCTGGTAAGTGCAGACGATGTGTCTGGCCAGACGTTCTTGAAGCTTACGTTTAAGGAGATGGAAAGCGATGCCGGAGAGCTTGGGGCAGGAGGAACTTCTTCGTTTCCGGTTGCTGGCAGCGCAGTGTTTACATTGAGCGACGGTACTACAGTTGACGATATTGACGCGTATATGGAAAGTGCAGGCGGAAATAGCGAGTGCAGCGTGACGATTGAAAATGATGTGGTGGTTGCGCTGGAACAGATATAGATTTTACAAGTTCTTAAAATTCTGTGAATTGATTTTGAATAAATTGTAATATATAATATGTGATGTAAGTTTATAAGGATTTGGATCTGTATTGGTTCGAAGGAAAGGGAAAAAAATGATAAAAGCAAGATGCAAACCGGTGTTTTATATCCTTGCTGCGTTGTTGGTCATGGTCGCGATCGTGTCTTTTTCACCAAGCGAGTTGGGTGCAAAGGCTGCGAATGGCGTTGTCGTTGTAATTGATTCGGGCCATGGCGTAAGCGATAAAGGATATGACAACGGTGCAACAGGCGTTGGGGAATTGAAGGAAGCGGAGGTAAACAGACAGCTGGCATCAAAGATTGTGCAGCAGCTTAAGAGCAGGGGATATACCGTGTATACGACCTTCCCGATTGTGGACGGCGTACCCAGCTTGCTGCCGTACACGCCGGGCACTTCGCTGGCAACGAGGGTGGCGGCAGTCAATGCGCTTGGGCCGGATCTTTTTATGTCTGTACATCATAATTCCAACGGGCCGAAAGCCGAAGGCATGATTGTGCTGGTTGATTCCGGGCAGGATGTACACGGCGCTGCTGGGATGTACCAGGTTTCGCGGTCGCTGGCTTCGTATGTATATAATTCTGTGGCCGAGCTTAGGTATACGGTAGGCAACCGCGCCCAAACGATCGTTGATCAGGGGGCGAGTGTTCTTCGTTATAACAGGGCGCCTGCGATTACGCTGGAAGCAGACTTTATTACGAATGCAAACGGAGCGGCGCGCGCAAAGGACGAAACATACCAGCAAAATATGGCAATCAAGGTTGCGGATGGTATCGATAAATTTGTTGTTGCAAATAATATTGGCGGAAGCAAAGATGTAACGCCGCCCACGGCGCAGAAAGCATATGCCAGCACATATAAAACACCCGGAACGCCATACCATGTGGAAGTAAGCGGCGTAGCAGACAGCGAGAGCGGCGTTTCCAAGGTGCAGTTTGTGACCTACATACAGGGCAAGCAGCCGCAGACAGAAAACTGGCAAAACGGCGTAGACCTTGGCGGCGGAAAATGGGGTCAGGTGGTTCGTCCGAACGAAGCGCCGTACAACAACAGAGCGGGCACGTATGTTACAGAAGTGTTTGCGACAGACGGCGCAGGCAATACGGCTCGTGTGGGCGTAATCACAGTTGAGGTGGAAGGCGATTCAACGCCGCCCACAGCTCAGAAAGCGTACGCCAGCATAAGCAAGACGAAGGCGGCACCGTACCATGTGGAAGTGAGTGGTGTAACAGACTCGAGCGGTATTTCCAAGGTGCAGTTTGTGACCTATATACAAAACAGCCAGGGCAAACAGATGGAGACAGAGACTTGGCAAAACGGCGCAGACTTGGGCGGCGGAAAATGGGGCCAAGTGGTTCGCCCGGGCGAAGCACCGTACAACAACAGAGCGGGCACGTATATTACAGAAGTGTTTGCGACGGATAACGCGGGCAATACAGCCCGTGTGGGCGTAATCGAGGTCGAGGTGGAAGGCGATTCGACGCCGCCCACAGCTCAGAAAGCGTACGCCAGCATAAGCAAGACGAAGGCGGCGCCGTACCATGTGGAAGTAAGCGGTGTAACAGATCCGAGCGGTATTTCTAAGGTGCAGTTTGTGACCTATATACAGGGCAAGCAGCCGCAGACAGAAAACTGGCAAAACGGCGTAGACCTGGGCGGCGGAAAATGGGGCCAGGTGATTCGCCCGGGCGAAGCGCCGTACAACAACAGTGCGGGTACATATATTACAGAAGTGTTTGCGACGGATAATGTGGGCAACTCGGCCCGCGTGGGTGTAATCAATGTTGAGGTGGAAGGCGATTCGACGCCGCCTACAGCGCAAAAAGCGTATGCAAACACATATAGTACGACTGCTTCGCGGTATAATGTGGAAGTAAGTGGTGTAACGGACGGCGAAAGCGGCGTAGCAAAGGTGCAGTTTGTGACCTACATACAGGGCAAGCAGCCGCAGACAGAAAACTGGAAAAACGGCGTAGACCTTGGCGGCGGAAAATGGGGCCAGGTAATCGATTCGGATGTAGCGC
Source organism: Christensenellaceae bacterium (assembly GCA_050945895.1). Classification (GTDB taxonomy): domain Bacteria; phylum Bacillota; class Clostridia; order Christensenellales; family Christensenellaceae; genus JBMNTU01. The sequence goes on from JBMNTU010000018.1 coordinate 20,812, forward strand.
CGTTCGGCGCACAATCCGGTACGTATATTACAGAAGTGTTTGCGACGGATAACGTGGGCAACTCGGCTCGTGTGGGCGTGATTAAGGTTGAGGTGGACCGCAGCAATACACAGCCGCAACCGCCTGTAGTGATCGACCCGAACGAGTATGTGATCATGGGGTCGACCGCAGCGCAAAAACAACAGCTGATCAACTACTTTAACTCCCGGGCAGCATTCCCGAGCTATTACAATATGACGCTCGCGCAATTTGTAGATATCTACTGGGAGGAAGCGGCAGCAGAAGGCGTGAAGCCCGAAGTTGCATTTGCCCAAATGATCCATGAAACAGGGTTCTTGCGCTTTGGCAACCAGGTAAACATCACGCAGTTCAATTTCTGCGGGCTGAAAAATACCAACGGAGTAGGGTTTGCATCCTTCCCCGAGGTGCGCATAGGTATCCGCGCCCAGATTCAGCATCTGAAGTGCTATGCAAGTACGGAAGGGTTGAACAATGCGCTGGTCGATACCAGGTGGAGCCTTGTTACAAGAGGGTGTGCACCAACGGTAGAACAATTGAGTAATCGCTGGGCTGGCCCGGCATATGGCCCGGCAGTAAGAAATTACATAAACCAAATACTCTCTTCGTCTACGGCAAGCGTGGCAAGCACGATGACAGCGGAAACGGAAGAAATTCTGACAATATTGGAGCCTGCGGTGGATGATGCAAACGAACCGGTGACGGATGAGGTCGCTGGTGCGATAGACGAGGTAGTTGATGGTGAGGAAGAAGACGCCATAGAAGCGCCCGAGGAACCGGATAATAACGCGGAAGATGTAACCGAGGGCATAATTCAACCGGACGCTGGTGAAAATAATGAGCAGCCGAATGAAGCGGAAGATTCCCCGAAGGATGCAGAAGGCGCAGAGCCGGAGGACGACAAAACGTCTGCCAGAAAAGAAGAGCCGGAGTATGGCATATTGGGCGACAGCTCGGCCGTAACGAAAGAGCAGCTCGTGGGTTTGTTTGTTGCAGGAAACCAAAACGAGAACCCGGTAGCCGACGAAACGGCAGAAGAAGCAGCCAACCCGCTGTATGACGAGAATGGGTTCCCGCTTGTATACGGCATGACGCTGGAGCAGTTTGTAGACATGTATTTTGAAACGGCTATCAAAAATGGCGTCAGGCCGGAGGTGGCATTCGTTCAGGCGATGAGCAAAACAGGCTTCCTGGGTTTTGCCGCTACGCCGGACATGGACATCTATAATATGGGCGGCCTAGAAGAAGGCGTGTATCAGAGCCTTGAGGAAGGGATGGCGGCGCAAATGGACAGCCTGAAGCTGGCAGCGGGAGAAGAAACGCTTGCGCCAGAAATGCAACTGGTGGTAGAACTGGCAAAGCAGCTTGCCCAAGGGGCTGAGGCCGATGCGATTATCCAGCAGGTCAATGCCGGATAACAGGAGACAAATAATAGCGCCTTATGTTTTGCATAAGGCGCTTTATCTTTGCATAAATTGACATTCTTATAGGGCCGTGGTAAAGTATACGGGTGATTTTTGAACATGGACGGACACCTGCCCGAAAAAGGATGGCAAAAAAACTGGATAGAGTGCTGAAACACTCGGATACAAGGCTTATTTTGGAAAGAAGCCTAGGCGGATGTACTTGAAAACGCCATGGCAAACCAGTATAATATTATGAGTCGTTTGTAGCGGCCAAAAAAGCAAATTGGAGAAAAAAATTGAAGACTGCACTGATAACAGGAATAACAGGTCAGGATGGATCGTACTTAAGCGAGTTGTTATTTGAAAAGGGATATACGGTTTACGGGATCATGCGCCGCAAAAGTGTGGTAGATTATGGAAATGTCGAACACCTGAAGGATAAGATTCACTTTATATATGCGGATATGACAGATTGCGTTTCGCTGATTAACGCGCTTAGGATTGCAATGCCGGATGAAGTATATAATCTGGCGGCACAGTCGTTTGTGGCTACGTCCTGGGAGCAGCCCATTGCAACGGCAGAAATTGACGGGGTTGGTGTTACGAACATGCTGGAAGCAATTCGGATCGTATGCCCGAAGTGTAGGTTCTACCAGGCTTCGACATCCGAGATGTTCGGCCTGGTTCAGGAAGTGCCGCAAAACGAAAAAACGCCTTTCTATCCGAGAAGCCCGTATGGAGTTGCCAAGCTCTATGGGCACTGGATTACAAAAAATTACCGAGAAAGCTTTGGAATGTATGCCTGCTCGGGAATACTGTTCAACCATGAGGGTGAGCGGCGCGGACTTGAGTTTGTTACTCGGAAGATTACGCGTGCTGTTGCCAATATCAAAAAAGGAAAACAGGACGTTTTGGAGCTGGGAAACATGGACGCCAAGCGCGACTGGGGGCACTCGAAAGACTATGTACGCGCAATGTGGCTTATGCTGCAGCAGGAAACGCCGGACGACTTTGTAATTGCGACAGGTGAAACGCGTACGGTAAGGGAATTCGTGGATGCGGCATTTGCCGCTGCGGAAATTACGCTGGAGTGGCACGAGAGCGGCATCGATGAATATGCGACCGACAGTGCGACAGGTAAAACGTTGGTTAAAGTGAATCCGAAGTTTTTCCGCCCGGCAGAGGTGGAATTGCTTTTGGGCGACCCGCGAAAAGCGGAAGCAAAGCTGGGATGGAAACGGGAAATTGGGTTTGACGAGCTTGTTTCGCGCATGGTAAAGAATGATTTAGCGCTGGTGTAGGTGCTTTTGATCGGGGGAAATAAAATGAAAGCACTGATAACGGGCGCCGGCGGGTTTGTTGGCGGATACCTTGCGGATGAACTGATTTGCTCGGGATATGAAGTGATTAAAACGGATATAAAAGGGGAGGTTAGAGCTGCCGACCTCCTTAATTTTGATGCTGTAAAAAAATTGATTGACGATGTTCGGCCGGATGTGGTTTTCCATCTGGCAGGGCAGGCTTCTGTAAAGCTGTCGTGGAGCAATCCGCAGCTTACGTTTCGGTTGAATGTGGAAGGGACTGCAAACCTTCTGGATGCCGTGCGCGCCGCCAATTGTAAGGCAAAGATTTTATTGATTGGGTCGGGGGACGAGTATGGCAAGGTGGAAGAGCAGGACTGCCCAATCAAAGAAACACAGCCTCTAAAGCCGCAGACACCGTATGCGATATCCAAACAGGCACAGGAGGAGTTTGCGTTGCTTTATGCGCGTTCGTACGATATGGATATTGTGATGACAAGGTCTTTTAACCACACCGGGCCGGGACAACAAAAAGGGTTTGTTGTTCCGGATTTTGCGTCCAGGATCGCAGAAATAGAAAAAGGCGCAGAACCTGTTATAAAGGTGGGAAATCTGAAAGCTCGGCGCGATTTTTCGGACGTGCGAGACATTGTGCGCGGCTACAGGCTGCTGGCGGAAATGGGCAAAAGCGGTGAGATCTATAATATTGGATCGGGAACCGCATATGCGGTAAAGGAGCTTTTGGACCATTTAATCGAAATCTCGAATAAAAAAATCGAGGTGGTGGAAGACCCCGAAAAAATGCGGCCTGTCGATACGCCGCTGGTTGTGGGCGATATCCGAAAGATACAGGAACAGACCGGATACGAAAGGCATTATTCTATTGAAAAAACGCTGGAAGATACGCTGGATTACTGGCGTAAAACGGTTGAGTGAGGATAAGCAATGCTGGAATTAGACCGGATCGATTATAGAGGACTTGATAAAGACACTATTTTGAATCGCATCGACTGGATTGGGCACATGGCGCAAGCTGAAAAAACGGCGGAACAAGCACGGAGCCAAACAGTTGTGGAATTGCCGCGCCAAAAGGGACTTGTCGAACGCGCAAAGGACAAAGCAAAGCGTGTTGTAAAGAAAACTCCGTTTGGCAGGCTGGTGCTGTCTAAGCGAAACAGGGAAACGCTTCGCGCCGCCTATACGGATATGACAAAACCAGCAATGGACCTGACGCCTTTGTTTGGGTTGGAGGATAAGCCTTTTCTGGAACAGGCGATCCGCATTCTTTTCCGGCGGGACATACAGAAGGATGAGTGTTACGGATTGATGAACCTTATGAAGCAGGAGTTTACGAAGGCTTCCATTTTATATATTCTATTGAGCTCGAGCGAGGCGGACAGAGCCGTGTCGATTGAAGGATTTGAGCGCTACGAGCAGGAATATGTACGGATCAGGCGCAAAGTGCAGATAAAAAATCTACCCGTTATAAACTATATTGTTGCGCTTGCCGTTATGCCTATGCGAGCAAAGGCAATAGAAGAGCGAATGGTACGGAATGAAATTGACGATTTTCTGTACCAAGAGGAAACGAATGCATCCATTGCCCGGCACACCGGTGCTGTTATCGGCCACATGAATGAATGGCACATAACAACGCAAAACGAATTAAGAAACCACATGTCACACAAAATCGGCGAATTGATTGATTGGCAAGAGAAGAAGATGGAAGAAATCATGTGGGGGCAAGTAAAAAAAGTGGAGGATATGCAGGAGGTGCTGTTGGAGGCGCAGCATAGAGAGGCAACAGCCATGAAAGAGGGGCTTGTGGCACTGAGTGAAAAAACAGACCGGCTGTACGATTTGATGGAGAGCAACACTGGAAAACACATCATTCCTTCATTCCAGGGAGGAATAACAGTGGTAGACACCGGCGCGATGCAACTGGGCGTACCTGCAGAAGACTGGAAAACGGCGGCGCTGCTGGCCAAGTACGGGCATTTGGAAATCGGCACGGAGAAGTTTATTCAGCGGTTTGTTAAAAAGGGAATGACAGTGGTGGATATTGGTGCAAATCTGGGTGTGATGTCTATCCTTATGGCGCAAAACATTGGCGACTCCGGAAAGCTGTATAGCTTTGAACCGTCTCCAAAAGTGTTTGAAATCATGCAAAACAACCTGGCACTGAATGGATTTGAGGGCGCGGAAAATATTGTTTTGCTGAACAAGGCCGTGGCAGACCGGGAAGGAGAAATACGCTTCCGGGAGTACGAAACCAGCGGGCACAGCTCCATATACGACATGGACGAGAAGGTCGTAAATATGACAAAGGTAAAAATGACCGACCTGGATTCCGTTTTGGCGGGGCAAGCGGCAGACCTCATAAAAATCGACGTCGAGGGCGCAGAGCCGCTTGTTTTAAAGGGAATGCAAAAAACGATTAAAAACAGCCCAAACCTGCATATTATCATGGAATTTGCGCCCAGCATATTGAAAAAGG
>JBMNTU010000019.1:0-24830 GCA_050945895.1 Christensenellaceae bacterium
ATTACGAGGTTTGTGACACGGCTGCGTTCCTCCAGATTGAAAATCGTCTTTTCTAACCGCACATTTCCTACTTCCTTTCGCCCCAACCAAGCTCTCTTACTTATGATACCCCAAAAAAACTTGCCCATTCGTGAAATTACTTACTTTTTATATACATTTGCAAGCTTGTTTAGTATCTTCCTTTCCATACGCGAAATCTGCATCTGCGAAACATCCAGCATTTCCGCCACCTGCTTTTGTGTTTTGTTTTCAATATACCGCTGTTCAATGATCGTCTTTTCAGTGCCGTTCAAAAGGCTCATGCAATATTTTATAAAATCGTGGTTCTCGACCTCTTCAAAGCTCTCGTCTTCCTTGCCCAGCATATTACTCAGCGAGCAGTTGTCCCCAAACTCCAGCGTGCTGTCCAGCGAGAGCATATTGTCTGCCTGCTTCATTTCCAGTATTTCAAGGACACGTTCTGCCGTCGTTTCAATCTTTTCTGCAATTTGCGCTGGCGAAGGCGCGCTTCCATGGCTCGCCATATACTCCTGCACATACAGGTTGATGCGCTTCAGTTGCTCTGTATCTCGCCTCGGAAGCCGCATAACGCGGGAAGAATCCCTGAAATAGTTTTTGATTTCGCCAATCAGCGAAGGCGTTGCATAGCTGGAAAATTTAATGCCGCGTTCCGGCTCAAAGCGGTCGATCGCCTTTACAAGCGCAAGCGACGCTACCTGCAGTAGATCCTCATAGTCTACGCCGCGCCCCACAAATTTTTTTGCAGCAATTTCCGCAATATATAAATAACGCTCGATCAGAATATTACGCAAATCGATATCGCGCGATTTCACATAAATTTCAAATAGCTGTTCACTGTCTTTTGCCGCTAAGTCTGTCACGTATCCGTCTCCCTTTTTTTGCCGTAGGTTTTCCGCCGTCTATCGGCGGACTATACCGCCGCCCTGATTTTCGAAAAGGAAATACGTCTTAAAACATCGTCCTCTTCCTCAAAAACAGCATCATCACTTAACGACTGTATCATAATTTTGCTGATCTCTCCACTAAATTCCGTGCACTCTCCGCATGCCGCAGGCGTTTTTGTTTCATAGCGCCCCTCAACTGCAATATCGATCTGCTCAGACAGCGTGATTGCAATATCGACCCCCTTGCACTCCTCGCCGCACAAAAACAATATACACGCTTCCCCAATGCAGGATTTCAAATCTTCAATTTCTTCAATATTATAATCCATATTGCCTGCAATACCCGAAACTGCCAGCCGGATAGCGCTGATGTAATTTGCGTTTGCAGGGAACTGCATCCTGATTATCTCCGTCATGATTTTGCCACCTCGATTTCAAAAATGCCGTCCAACCCTGTCAGTTCAAAAATTTTATTCAGGTGTGGCTTAAGCGATACAATTTTAATAGATTTCCCATAGCCCTGCGCTTTTTTAAGCGCGCTAACCAACACGCCTAGGCCAGTGGAGTCTATGTAGGCCAGATCTTCGCAATTTAAAACGATATTCGGCTGGTACTCAAGGATGTTTTCTTCCATTTCCTTTTTAAATTCGCCCACGTTGGAAACATCCACTTCCCCTCGCACAAATACTGTCATAACCTGGTCGTTTTCGTCATATTGAATAATCAGTTCCACAGTAAAAATACCTCCCAAAAAATGAGTGCCACATTATAATACTATATTGCTTTACATGGTAAACCATTTTAATGATAAACGGTCTTCTGGTATAGTAAACGAAAAATATTAATCCTTTTGAGGATGTAACATCGCAGCATGTAACCTTTGTTATGTTTTGTGCCTGCGTAACGTTTGCACGCGAGCACTGGTAAATACGCTTTTTCTTGCAAATATTGCCGTTGACTTGCACTCGGCTATCCAATATAATCGGAATGTATTATTTTTTAACACAGGGGGAATTTTTATGAAATTAGGTTTAGCGGCAGACTGCCTGGGCAGCCTTAGCCTAGACGAAGTACTCGCCACATGCAAGCAGCTCGGCCTGCAGTATATCGAAATCGGCTGCGGTGCCTTTTCCACCGCTCCGCACATCGACATCGAAAATCTGCTGGACGACCAATCTGCACAAAAGGAATACGTCAAAAAACTTGCAGACAGCAATGTCGAGATCTGTGCCTTCAACACATCAGGCAACCCGCTCTATCCGGGCGAATACGGCATACAACACACGAACGATACGCTGCGCACATTCAAGCTTGCGGAGCAAATGGGTATAAAGCGCGTCGTTATGCAATCCGGATTGCCCGGCGGCTGCGAGGGAGATAAAATACCAACGTGGATCATTTCCACCTGGCCGCCCGAAATTTACGACATTCACGAATACCAGTGGGATATTTGCATCAAATACTGGCAGGGCGTTTGCCAGGCCGCCCGTGACCACGGCATCGAAAAAATTGCCATCGAGCCGCATGGCTGGCAGCTTGTATACAGCTTTGGCACGTTTATGCGGCTGCGCGAATCTTTGCCCGGCTACGAAGATTTGATCGGCCTTAATATGGACCCCAGCCACCTGATGTGGATGGGTGCAGACCCCATACAGGTCATCCGCCAGGCGCACGGTATGATCTATTACTCCCACTTAAAAGACGTGATGGTCAACCCGGACGTATGTGCGCTCAATACGCTGCTCGACCCGCTCCCCACGCCCAATGTATACGAGCGCTCGTGGAATTTCGTTGTGCCCGGCACAAACGGCCACGACGAGGTGTGGTGGACAAGCTTTGTGCGCGAGCTTCAGCTGGCGGGCTACGACGACGTTATGAGCTTCGAAAACGAAGACTTCTACGGCGACCCGCAAAAGCAGCTCTCGCGCGGCGTCAAGTTCATGAACCGCGTCATCGATATGTAAACAGTACACAAAAACGGCCCTGTAAATACCAGCAGGGCCGTTTATTTTACTGCACCGGAGGCTCTTATGAAAATGCCCCCATCCATCCCAAAAGAGATGCTTGCCCCGTGCGGCGTCAACTGCCAGGCGTGCAGCGCACATCTAGCTGCCACAGGCGCCGCTTCCCGCTGTCCCGGCTGCCGCGCGCCCGCAAATACGCATAAACGAAAAAGCTGTGTAAACTGCGCCAAAAAGGACTGCGCCTTCTCGCAAGGGCTGACCTGGTGTTTTGAATGCAGCCGTTTTCCGTGCAGCCGCATCAAAAGCCTGAACAAACGATATATCGAAAATTATGGCATCGATCTCATCCAAAACGGCCGGAGCGCCCAGGCAGGTATGGACGCTTTTTTACAGGAGCAGCGCAAGCGCTTCACCTGCCCGCATTGCGGCGGGGCCGTCGGCCAGCACAAAAAACTTTGCAGCGAGTGTGGGAAAGCAACTGAATAAGGACAATTTCGTCATTCAACAGCGCCCGCGTTCATTCCGGGGTTATCCCCTGCAAACGACTGGAAATTGTATCCGTAATTGCTCTCCGCATCGGGCACAAGTGTAACGACAATATCTGTTTCCGTTACGAATATGCCTTCCGAACCATCATACGCTTCATTCAGGTCGGCCTTCCAACTGAAGGTATACTCCTTACCCTCCTCAAATGTATAATCCGTCGTCTTGGGCGTTACGGTTCCCCCAACTTCGTAAGGCCGGGTGCCCGCAATCAGAAAATATCCGTCCTCATACCAGTACCAGTCCGTTTCCTCCATGCTGCTGTAGCCCGTCACCGTTTCAAAAAATTGTACGGAATCCACCCGCTGCTGCCCAAACATCGAATACATGGCCTTTTTTGCCGCATCCTCCGTCAGCAGAAATACGCCGCGGCCCAAGCCCTCGTCGGCTGTATGGTTTTCCATCAGTCCCAAAACATCGTCAATTACAGGACGGTCTGCAATACTCCCAAACGTCGTCGCGCCGCTCAGGTCCACCAGGCCGAATGTTTCGTCGTCTGGGCTATACTGGTAATAATAGCTTCCCGGCGTTCCATAAGACATCCAGATAACATTTTGGAAAATCTCCTCAAAGTATGCAAAGTCAAGCTCCGTTGTTTCGTCGAAATCCCTGTTTTCCGGCCACCCTTCCAGCGCAACATCGTACATCAGGTAATGCCCCAGCGCATACATAATGCCGTCCATCTGCTCCTGTGTAACCTCTTGCGCCTCTTCGGTTTCGTTCGCAGTTTCAGGCGGCTCCTCCTCCGCAGGGGGTGCAGGCGCGCTCTCCGTCGGCGCAGGCGTCTGCGCGCTCTCGGAAGCGGACGGCTCCGGCGATGCTTCACTGGCAGGTTCGGTATTCCCACATCCCGCAAATGCAAACACGCATAGGAAAGCAGCAAGTACTATGCAAAATATTTTTTTCATAAACGACCTCCATTTTTTATACACTCTTTCATTGCGGCGCAAATAGTTGATTTTAATGCAGCATGTCCTTGTGGCAAATTTTAGATTTTTACCTATATTATATAAATTACCAACATCAGCTATTTTTGAAACAGGAAATCCCATATTGCCATCCAAACATTCTTGCTACACTGCGGCAAACCCTTCCATCCGTTTTGTTTTTATACAACGCAAAAATCACATTTGTCTATCAGCTTTTGAACTACAGCATGCGACCTTGAACACAAGGGTGTCTATACCAGCAAATAACGCTGTTTAAAGCAATATGACAAGAAATGATCTTCTCTTTTTTCATGCACTACTATCTCAGCAATCCCTGACCTTCCAGAAATTTCCCATAAAAAAGACCAGCCTTCCGGCTGGCCTTTTAAAGCGTTTTTGCTATGTATTACTTTGCATAATCGACGGCCCGCGTTTCCCGGATTACACTCACTTTAATCTGCCCCGGATAATCGAGCTCATCTTCAATTTTCTTTACAATATCTCGTGCCACAAGGCTGGTTCCAGCGTCGTCGATGTCTTCGGGCTTAACAATGATTCGAATCTCTCGCCCTGCCTGTACAGCGTACGACCTTTCTACACCCATAAACGAATTCGCAATTTCTTCAAGGTTTTCAAGACGTTTTACATAATTTTCGAGGGACTCCCTCCGCGCGCCCGGGCGGGCAGCGGAAATAGCATCTGCCGCCTGGACAAGAACGGCTTCCACTGTTTTGGGTTCAACATCCCCATGGTGTGCGGCAATCGCATTCACGATATCCGCATTTTCCTTATACTTTTTCGCAAGGTCCGCGCCAATCTGTACATGCGGCCCCTCTACTTCGTGGTCGACCGCCTTGCCAATATCGTGCAACAATCCTGCGCGCTTTGCAAGCTTTGCATTTGCGCCAATCTCCGCAGCCATCAGCGATGCCAGATGCGCTACTTCAATCGAATGCTTTAGCACATTCTGCCCGTAGCTCGTGCGGTATTTCAACCGCCCCAAAAGCTTTATTAGCTCTGGATGCAGCGAATGAATATCCACATCAAAAATGGCCTGCTCTCCCGCTTCTTTGACCTGTGCGTCCACTTCCTTCTGCGCTTTATTTACCATTTCTTCAATGCGCGCCGGATGGATACGCCCATCCACAATCAGTTTTTCAAGCGCGATTCGCGCCACTTCCCTACGGATGGGGTCAAAACCGGATAAAATAACCGCTTCGGGCGTGTCGTCAATAATCAGGTCGATGCCCGTTGCCGTTTCCAGCGTACGGATATTGCGGCCCTCGCGCCCGATAATCCTGCCCTTCATTTCATCATTGGGCAGGTTGACGACGGATACCGTGCTTTCCGCAACATGATCGGCCGCACATTTCTGTATGGCCAGCGAAACAATGTTGCGCGCTTTTTTATCCGCCTCGTCCTTGGCTTTTTGTTCGATTTCACGAAGCATAACGGCCATGTCGTGCCGCGCCTCGTGCTCCACTTTCTCTACCAGCAGGTTCTTTGCTTCGTCCACCGTCATGCCGGAAATATTCTCCAGCTCGGCAACCTGTTTCTGGTACATTTCCCCCAGGTCATCCCTGGTTTTTTGCGCTTCTTTGACCTTCTTATCCAGAAGCTCCTCTTTCTGCGCAATGTTTTCTGTTTTTTTGTCCAGTGATTCTTCTTTTTGTAAAAGTCGTTTTTCGCTTTTGGTCAGTTCGTTTCGTCTTTCCCTTGATTCTTTGTCAAATTCGCTACGTAGCTTGTGGACTTCTTCCTGTGCTTCCAGCACCGTCTCCTTTTTGATGACCTCTGCACGTTTTTGCGCTTCGTCAATCAATTTTTTAACTGAATCCTCGGCCCGGCCGATCTTTGCCTCGGCAATATTCTGCCTGTACCTGTAGCCAATAAAAAGGCCCACAGCAAGACAGCCGACTCCCACAAGGATTGGAATAAGCCACTCCACTTAGCAAATTCACCTCCCATTCCATTGTATTAATATTTTCAGTATGCAGTTTTCATTGCTTATTTTGTAGCGTGAAAAAAGATTCCAGCCAGAAATGTTATCTATATAAACTGTCTCTTATCTTCCCTATGGGCCGCACCAATTTTGTGCAGCTTCGTTCCTTCTACAAAAAACGCATCATCTATGCTGTTTGTGGCACAAATGAACCGCAAATCATATCATTAACATACTGTATATATTTTACAATTATTACATGCAAATGTCAATTTTTATCACTGCGATTCAAAAAATATGCTTTACCGCATCCCGTGTATGGCCGATTGGAAGTCCCCGCAGTCGCTTCACGCCTCACGTATACATGATAGAACCGCATGAGCGCGTTTGACACGGTTGTCGCCGCTTTGTTATAATGTTACATAATTATAGAATCAGGAGATCTCCTTCACCTATGAATCAGCTTACATTTACTGCAGAGAACCGCCCACTCAAAGGCCAAAGGCAAATACTTTTGAGCGGGTTAATCATTTTTCTTGCCTATCTTGCGGCTGCCATCCTGACACATCTACCTTATTTTATTGAAGGAAACACGATGCTGTGGGGCGACGGCATTTCTTATCTGAATAGCCGTTCGTTTGCCAGCCAAGGCATATTGGGCGGCGACCTGGCCATGTGGAGCCCGTACGAACGCGCAGGCGCCGCCTTTCTAGCAGAAATGAAGGCTGTATACTTCTACCCTCCCGTGTATCTTTCGTTGTTTTTGCCTCCTGCGCTGTACAGCAATGTGTATTATGTCTTATCCCTTGCGTTGGCCGGCTCTTTTATGTGTCTTTTTATGGGGGAAATACAACAAAAAAGACCTGTCTCTATTCTGACGGGTTTTGTGTTCATGTTTTCGACCATGTTCGGTTATTCCCGCGTATCCCACATATCTACTTATTCTACCGTTTTATGGCTGCCGCTCATTTTGTATTTTGTGCAGCGGTATATACGAACGAAAAAACGTTCACAGCTTCTTTTTTCCGCTGTCGCAATGGCGATCCAGTTTTTTGCAGGCTATACGCAGGTCTTTGTCTATTCCTCTGTATTTGTTCTGTTGTACCTCATCGTCTTCATTGAAAAAGATAAGAAATACCTGAAGAAATATCTGATCGATATTGGAATCTGGGCAATTATGCTGTTTCTCCTTGCGTGTGCATTGCTCATTCCACTCGCAGAGCTTACGGTATATACCAAAAAGGCGGATATAGGTTACTCTTCTTTTTCTCTTCTGTCTACCGATTATCGCATTCTTCCCATGATTTTCTTTCCCGATCTCTATCCTTACACCGATAAAGTGCTTGAGCACTCGGCCGAGATCAATATCGAAGTATACCTCGGGCTTATTGTTGCGGTATTCGCGATATATGCAACCGTCCGGTATTTCCGTGAAAAAAAGATCCGTACTTTTGCCATTTTCACAATCCTTGCCCTTATTTATTCCATGATCGGCAATATTCCGGTGTTAGGCGAAATCGTCTATCGTATACCCGTTTTGGGGTCTTTTCATGTGGCCTCACGGATGCTCTTTTTTTACGCGGTCTTTGGGGTTATACTATTCGGTTTAATGCTGAACAAGCTGGAAGATAAGAAAGAAGCCAAGAAATTTTTAAGATTCTGCGCCATTGTCTTTGCTTTCGTTGTTTTTGTCATACTCTTACTAAAATCGCTGTGCGCAACACCCATCGCCAGTGACCAAATGAAAGAGCTTTACGCGGGCATAGACGCCTTCCTGCCTTCTTTGCTGGTGTCCGGCCTGCTTCTTGCTGTTACCGCACTGTATTGTTACGCAAAATTTTTCCGTAACAAAAAACACGGCTTTATTGTTTTTGCCGCGCTTTTGACTTTTATAACCGTTGCCGATACATGCCGGTTCAGCCTGTATCACATTGCCTCCATAGACCTTGAAAACGGGATAGACGAGCATGAACAGCTTGCTCTCGCCATTCAGGCCCAACCCGACCAGGAATTCTATCGTACAATGGGCGTTTCTTATCGTGAGCTTGATCTTCTTTCCTACCCGCTCTCTTTCTACAACAATTTGCGTTACGATATCAAAGCGTTCAACGCGCCATCAACATTTGAGCTGACCAATTGGAGTGACGTATTTCCTTCGCGCGACTTTGTTTTTGTTCCCGAGGTTGGGGATATTATGCGGGAGTACAATTCTACGCTGTCTTCCCTTTCCATAAAATACCTGGTAGAAAAAGCAAGCCTGTCTCAAAGAGGCGTTGGCACGGGAAAGCTGCTGAATAAAACCGAGCTGTTTCGAACGGAGGAGCCCATTTCCATCGAACCCTTCGCCGACGACTCTATTCCTGCGATTGCTTACGCGGCCTACCCCGTCGAAATAGACAGCAATAAGCTTTATATTTTAGAATACTCCAGCGATCTGCAGTCGGCAGACGAATCTCCCACCCTGTATTTTGATTTTTATGGCGGTGGTTACGACGGTTCAAACTTCTCCGTCGAATTGTCCACAGACGGAAAACAGAATCGCATCCAGCTTTCGGCCGGAGACCAGCCGCTGCCCGAAGGCATCTCTCTTCGCCTTATCGCACAAACTTCAGGCATAACCGGCACGGTTGACTTTATTTTCTATGAGGCTGAACCGGAGACTGTTCCATTCGAAGATGTCTACACCGTTCTTGGAACGTTTGGGGAAGTCGTTCTTTTTGAAAACAAAAACGCCGTTCCCATACTAAATATTGCAAACGGTGTTTCAGATATGAAAGACTTTGACAAAAACGCAGTGCTTGAAACAAGCTTTATTGACAATCCGCCAAGCGCGGCGAAAACCGCACCCGGCAGCGCCCAGGTAGATATTATTGAGTTTAAGAATAATTCGATCAAGGGAGCCGTAATAGCGGACGAAGAAGTGTTTGTCAATCACACGCAATCTATGTATCCTGGATGGAATGTATATATAGACGGGCAAAAGAGCACCAACTACCTGGTAAACGGCATTACGCAGGGCGCCTATGTGCCTGCCGGAGAACATACCGTCGAGTTCCGCTTCGAGCCGGTATCGGTCTATCTTGGCATTGCGCTGACCTGCGCAGGCATTGCGCTGCTGGTATTGCTTCTACTTTTGCAAAAGAGAAAACAAAAGAAATAAGACAAACCGCCTCATTATTACTTTGCCATACTCTTACCGGCGAGGCAGCCTGTAGAAAACGCGATTTGGAGGTTGAACCCACCCGTTTTTGCGTGCACGTCCAGCACTTCGCCCGCAAAATACAGCCCGGGCACAAGCTTGCTTTCCATCGTTTTGGGGTTTACTTCCCGCACGGAAACGCCTCCCGCCGTAACGATTGCCTCTTCTATGGGCCGCACATCCGCAATTTTGATGCGAAACGCCTTGAGCGTATTCAGCAGCGACTTTCGCTCCTGTTTTGTAATTTCGTTTGCCGGTTTATCCGGGTTTAGCCTTGCCTCGCGCAGGAACGGGACGATCATTTTGGACGGCAAAAGCTCTGCCATCACATTTTTGAGTTGTTTGTTTTTGGCGGCATCAAATTCGCGCAGCAGACGCGCATCCAGTTTTTTCTCGTCCAGCGCAGGCTTTAGGTCAATCTCTGCCCATGTGTCGCCAAACCCCTTGTCTATATCGAGGTAACAGCTTGCAGACAACACCACCGGCCCGGAAAGCCCAAAATGAGTGAACAGCAGCTCTCCCTGCTCGGTATATACCCGACTTCCATTCTGGAAAAGCGTAAAACACACATTTTTGAGCGAAAGCCCCTGCATTTTGCCGCATATACGGTGCGCATCCACCAATGGAATGAGCGCCGGCCGCAACGGCGTTACCGTATGGGAAAAGGACTTTGCGATATCGTAGCCCGCACCGGTAGAGCCTGTCGCCGGGTACGACAGGCCGCCCGCCGTACAAAGGACAGCGTCTGCCGAAACGGCCCGGCCATCTGCCGCGGCAACCTTAAAGCCCCCGTTTTGCTTTTGGACAGCGTTTACATCAAATCCATATTCTATTCGCACATTCCGCTCCCTCAGCATTCTTTGAAGCGTTTTTACCACGTCGCCGGACTTACCGGACGTCGGGAACACTCTGCCTCCGCGTTCCACCCTGGTGGGTAAGCCGTTTTCGTTCAGCAAGTGCACAAGGTCTTCATTTGTGAAAGAATAAAGCGCACTCATCAGGAATTTCGGATTGTTTACGACTTGCGCAAAAAAATCGGCAATATCACAATCGTTGGTGATATTGCACCTTCCTTTACCCGAAATAAAAAGCTTTTTCAACAACTTATCGTTCTTTTCGAGGATCGACACCTGCGCGCCCATACCAGCAGCTGTGTACGCCGCCATAACGCCCGCCGGCCCGCCGCCGATAACCGCTATTTTTTTATTCATTGCTTTGCTCAAACCGCCGGTTGTACTCCTTGCTTGCGTATACGTCGTTTTCCTTCCACAGCGCTTCCAGCTTTTCGAAGTTATCGAACAGCGTTTCCTTGTGCTTCAGCCCCAGCATAATGATTAGCAGGTTGATGACCGAAAGCGGCGCAACAAACGAATCCACAAACGAATTCATGTAGCTTTTTGCCAGCAGCGCATAGTCTGCAAGCTGCGCAGGAGGCGCGCCCGCATTGTCTGTAATGGCGACAAGTTTGCACCCCTTATCCTTCATGTGCCGCATGCCTTCGACCGTGCGCATGGAATAGCGCGGGAAACTGATAGCCACAACGACATCCCGCTCATCGGCATTCAGCACCTGGCTGAAAATATCGCTGCCGTCAAACTGGATTTTTTTAATATTATCGGTAACATACCCAAGATAGTATGCCAAAAATTCCGCCAATGGCGCGCTGGAGCGCGTACCCATCAGGTAAATGGTGCGTGCCTTTGCGATGCACTCTACGGCCTGTTCGATTTCGAGCGGGCTGTTTTTATCTTTTGTAACGCGCAGGTTGTTTATGTCCGTTTTAAACGAAGCGTTTATAATCTCTTCCGTGCTCAGTCCATCCATAAATTGCAGGCGCTGCACACTTGTCAGCCGGTTTTGAATTGCTTCCTGCAAATCCTTCTGCATTTTTGGGTAGCCGTCGTAGCCCAGTGCATACGCAAACCGCACAATGGTAGATTCGCTCACCCCTACCGTTTTACTTAATGCGGCTGCCGTCATATATGCCGCCTTATCATAATTTTGCATAATATATTCGGAAATCAGCTTTTGGCCCTTGGAAAACGTATCGTATTTCAGGTTGAGCCGATCCAGTAAATTGCCGGTATACATATATTTCCTCCGTGTCGCTTTCGTTTTTTCTATTGTATCATAACCGGGGAAAAGCGCAATTTATTTTTGAAATATTGCATTCCGCATCTTGCATGGCGCTTTGCGCCGTCAAGTTCCAAGTCAGCGGCGATATGGTAATATAACCTTCGTCAATCCATTTTATGTCCGTTTGATAGGTTTCGTTGTATTCCTGCCTGACTGGTTTGCCTGCCATCCAGTAGTGCGTCCTGCCAAAGGAATCCGACTCCATCCTGTAGCCGCCTTCGTAGCGCAGCTTTCCTTGCTGGCACGCCTTTATTCCCCGTACTTCCTCTCTTTTTACCGGTGGAAAATTGACATTGTAAATATATCCCTGTAAAACGGAGCTGTCTAAATCGTCGACCATCTCCGCAGCCACTTCCGCCGAGTCCGCCAACATCTTTCGTATCTCCTGCTGCTCTGTCGGCCATTTCAGGTGCTGCGAAAATGCAATTGCTGCATACCCTGCCATGCATGCTTCCAGCGCTGCGCCCACCGTGCCCGAATAATTGATATCCGTTCCCAGGTTTCCGCCGATATTAATTCCCGACACCACCAGTTCGGCATCCGGCACAAGCATAGAGAGCGCAAACTTCGCGCAGTCTGCCGGCATACCTGTTATGCTGTAGGCTTCTATCCCCTCATAATCGGCAAGCTCTGCTTTTTGGTAATGGATCGGCGTGTGCAGCGTCAGCCCGCAGGACGACGCACTTCGCTCCCGGTCGGGCGCCGCCACGACGACCTCATGCTTTTTGCTGAGCGCGCGCGCCAGCAGAATGAGCCCAATCCCATGAATCCCATCGTCATTTGTCATCAGTATTTTCATTTCTGCCCCCTTTTTTTGCCAATCCATCGTCTATGATAGGCTGTATTCCCAAAAAAATCAACCCATCTTTCCTGCGCCACCGCTTCACTCTCAGGCATCCTATGCATATTTTTTGTCGGCCAATCGGACTTTGTGAAAACAAAAAATCCCCCGGCTTTGTGTCGGGGGCAGTGTACACCAAAGTTTTTCGTTTAATGGAATAGGCGCATTCCAAACATACACCAGGCTGCATGGCGGGCAGAAAACATCTCTTTTATTCGGCGCCTTCCGTCTGCTGTTCCATGCCCCGTATAAGCGCCGATTGCTTAGCATGGCCGTGGCTGATATGTTCCCATGTTTTCTCCTTGCGAAAAAGCGCAACCACCGATATCGGTATCCACGAAAACATAAACACACCGTACATAAAAATACTTTTGGCAATTCGTTTGTCGTAGCGCCTAGAAAGTATTGCAATAACCAGCGCAATGGCTGTTACCCCCGCATATAGCAGCGCAACTGTCAAAAGCAGGCTTGCAGCATAGTCTCCCACTGCCTGCACCGAGTTTAGGGTGGACATTTTACCGATATAGTAAGCTATTACCACAAACGCAGAAATCCCCTGCACGAATGGCGACATCAATATCATGGCACCGTCAAACCGTAACATCCTTTTCTTATGCTTTGCTTTGATCACTTTCTTCATTTTCATGCCGGATACCTGCATAAGACCGCTAATCCAGCGCTGGCGCTGGCGTATAGAAACAGCAAAGGAATTCGGTTCTTCATCATAAGCGATTGCGCCCGGCACCCATGCAATACGCTCTCCAAGAATGGTGCAATCCGCACCAAATTCCGCATCCTCGGTAAGCGTTACAGTATTCCAGCCGCCGTTTTTTTCAAGAACAGAGCGGTGAAACGCGAGGGCCGTTCCGTTGGGCTTTGCGGACAAGCCAATATTTGCCCTTGCTTTGTTAAAAAACAGGTTCATCGTATTAAAATAGAGGCCATAGCACCCTGCAACCCAGCTATCATAAGGGTTTTTTGCCTCGTTTAGGCCTTTTGCGACGGTATATCCATCACAAAACACGTTATTCATTTCCTTCAGGAAGTTTTTGTCCGCATAGTTGTCCGCGTCAAAAATGCAGTAGACATCGTGTTTTTCATTACACAATACGCGAAACGCCTCTTTTAGCGCGTCACCTTTACACCGCACGTCCCCCTGGCATTCGATTATCTTTGCGCCGGCTTTGCGTGCCACACTTTCTGTATCATCCGTGCAATTGTTTGGAATGACATAAATATCGATCAAATCAGCCGGATACTCTTGCAAGTGTATGCTCTTTATCAAGTTTCCTATTACGGCTTCTTCATTTCTTGCAGCAATCAAAACTGCAAATTTTATTTTAGGAGCATGCTGCCCAAACGGTTTCGACTTGAAAATCGCAAACAGCATAATAATTACAAAATACGCGCCAAACACCTTTACTGCTATGTTCAGAACAGAAATAACATCTAACATATAATTGCCCCCTAATTTCTGAAACGCAGTATAACCCCCATAAATCCGCCTGAGTCTCAAAATAGTATTCACTTGATTGTATTCATTGTATCTTCATTTTCTTTGGATTTCTGAAAGTATTTCTTAACATTCTATGAAGGAATAAATCCATGCGGCCTCACAGACCCCTCTCCCCTACATTGGGATGCCCTATCCTCTCCTGAAAAGATATATCAGAAAGCTTATACTTGGCTGGGCGCTGCACACAGTCAGGCCGCCATATGCCGATCCGCTTAGCCGCTTTATATCCCCAAGCTTCAAATACCGGCAATATAAAATTGCTATGCGCTTACTTGACGCATAGCAATTTTTCCCTATTCAAACTATTATGTTACGTCGCGTCTTCGGCCGCATTAGGCCAAGGGACATTTGCATTGCGTATTTTATAGCTCCGCATATTCCGGCGGAAACATTTCCGCCAAGTTTTCCTTCAGCCAAGACGACACATCCGGCAAATCGAGCGGTACCCCCTCACCCAACACGCCGCGCACCTCGCGCGTATCCAGCGTTTCTCTTTTCCCGTCAATTTCTACTGTTATGACAAAGTCCAGATCGGGGTTGCATACAATAAGCGTATGCGCCGTACCCGCGAAATCGCCGATGGGCATGCGGTCTATGTTATCTAGCACATAGCGCGCCACAATCCTTGTTCCCTCTCCCACCTTAGAGGTGATGGAAAAGCTTCCGCCGGACGCCTGAGCGCTTGCCATAAACAACGGGATACCCAGCCCAACCCTGCGCGTCGTACGCGTTGTCGTAAACGGGCTGGTCACATTTCGGACCATTTCGCTGTCCATTCCCTTGCCGTTGTCGCCGATTCGCACTTCTATACGGTCTTCTTTCCTGGATATAAGAAGTGAAATTTCAATCAGCGCAGCGCCTGCCGTAATGGAATTTTGGGCAATATCCATAATATGCAGGGATATCTCTCTCATCGGGAGCTCCGCTTCTTAGCTGTTTTTATATTTTGCGAGTATATCTGCAATATCGTCCGGAACAAGTCTTCCATATACCTGGTCGCCAATCATCATAACCGGCGCAAGGCCACAGCAGCCCAGGCAACGTGTTGCCTCAAGCGTAAACAGCCTGTCTTCCGTTGTCGCTCCTGGGGGAACTCCAAGCTGTGCTTCCAGCTCGTTTAATATGCCTTCCGCTTTTTTTACATAGCAAGCCGTACCCATACAAACGCCAATGACGTTTTCGCCCTTTTCCTCTAAAGCAAACTGCGAATAGAATGTTGCAACGCCAAACACGTCAGACATGGGAATTTGCATTTGCTCCGATATAAATTTTTGTACGTCGAAGGGCAGTGACCCAAAAATATCCTGCGCCTTTTGCATAATAGGCATCAACGGGCCAGGCTCGTTTTTCACCTTTTCGATATAAGCGCCCAATTCGTCGTACTTCGTTTTTTGTTCAGCAGCCATTGCCATAAAACCTCTAGCCTCCTTAAACCAATAAAAATTCTTCAGGGCCGCACCCGATTGTGCGGATAATCACAAACCCATACGCACATTATTTTAACATATCCAGATAGAATATGCACGGCTTTTCACAAGAATTATCCAAATATTTTTTCGAGTACCGTTTGTGCACAAACGGTTTCCACTTCGACAGAATTTTCACGCTCCGAAACCACCCACAGGTTATGTGCATCCGACGAATGCGTAACAAAGTATTCGGATACATCCCCCATTTCCGGCGCACCGGAAAACACCTCCACTGCACGGACAGGCAAGTGCGGAGGCATAAATCCCAGGTTTGCAAACACCGAGTTTGCGCCTTTGTTCACATGCGCCGGCATGATGTGGCCTCCATAGCCAAAAACAAGCTCAAAGCATTCGTCTATCGAATAGGGCAACGCAGAAATGAGCAGCTTGTCCAGCGTGCCGATTACCTCATCATTTTCATCCATAACGAGCTGGTTGCCAAAAAAATCCGGCTTGTTGGGAATGGCCGGTAATGCGCCGTATACCTCCCTGCCGCACGCAAGCGCCGCTTCCGCATCCGCAAAAAGCGCCAGTAGGTGAACCTCCTCCGCCGTGTTCAGCTCGATGCCCGGAATAAACGCCAACCCCGCCTCCGCCGCAACCTTTTGCACAGCGGGAATGTTTTCCGCGCTGTTGTGGTCTGTTACTGCAATAATGTCGAGCTGCTTGAGCCTCGCCATGTTTACAATATTGTTGGGCGTCATGTCGTCATCCGCACAGGGCGACAACGCCGAATGGATGTGGAGGTCGTAGAAAGCCTGCATTATTTTCCTATGCCAAGCGCATACATCTCACAGCAGACTTCATAGGCCGTTTTGGAGGACGAATAGAGCGCTACGCCTTCCTCATTCGCTTTTTCCAGCGTACCTTCGGGCACTTCGATATCCTCCGGAACGATTACGCAGGAAAAATCGTGCAGGCAGGCCACCGCAACGACGTTCAGGTGGGTTTGTACTGTAATCCACGCCATACCCGCCTCGCCGCGCGCCATAACCCAAGACAATAGGTCGCAGCAATAGCCGTCCGTAACCTCGCCCTCTTCGGCCGCTTTTTCTGTTAGCAGGGTAAGTCCAAGTTTTTCCGCCAGTTCTTTTGCAATCATTCTTTTTCCTTCCTTTTGCCTCAGTTATTTTTATTCCCGTCCATTTTCTATGTCATTCCCATGCCTGCGCACTTCGTCGCTTTTAGCAAGGTCGACCATTTCTTCCGCAAGGAACCGTACCTTATCTTTCAAAATAAATACACAATCCAACTCTTTTGCTTTGCCGCGCACAATGTCTTCGGCCAGCGCCCGGCAGCTTGGTGCGCCGCAGCTGCCGCAGTCCATACCCGGCAGGTGCGACAGTATTTCGTCTATCTTCTGCGCCTTTTGCATTGCAACGATCATGTTGTCGTCCAACTTCATAACATCCATCGGCTTAAGCTTTTTGGGCGTATTGGCTATGCCTGAATCTACATATTGCTGGATTTTTTCCCCTGAGTCATCTTCCGGATCTAGGTCGGCACACACCTTTTTGAGCCGCACGCTGGAAACATAATTGCTCTCAAACACGAGCGGCCCGCCCACGCAGCCGCCTGCGCACGCCAGTCCTTCAAAATAGGCCAGGTCTTTGAGCTTGTCGTTCTCTATATCTTCCAGCGCCTTGATAACGTTGGCAATACCATCTACCGCAAGCGCATTGTCCTCTTTTACTGCTTTTATCTCGCCGCCGGAATTGGCCCAGCCCACTCCAATGGCGCATGCCTTCTCGTTTTCGTATTTGGGTGCGTCCGCCGCTTTTAGCTGCCCTGCAAGCAGGCCGTATATCTCCAGCATAGAAATCGCCCCGTCTACATCGCTCTTATCTTTCGCCAGCGGCGATTTGATGCTTGTCATCTTTGCCGGACAGGGCGTAATAAAATACGCGCCAATATCCTTTATATCCACCTTGTTCTTTTTGGCAAATTCCTGCTTTGCCACCTTTGCCGCAACCTCGACCGGCGCGTCTACATCGATGATGTTTTCCAGCAAATCCGGAAAACGCACCTGAATCAGCCGGACGACTGCCGGACAGGCAGAGGACAGCAGCGGCTTGATATCCGTCGTTTTCAGACGTTCTTCAATTGCTTTGGAGCAAATTTCGGCGCCCTTTGCCACCTCGTACACATCGTCAAAGCCCATTGCCTTCAGGCCTGCCAAAAGCCTGTCCACCTTTTTGAGCGCTTTGAACTGGCCATACAGCGCAGGCGCAGGCAACGCAATTTTGTATTTGAAGTCATTGATGCTCGATAAGGGGTCTGTAACCGCCTTTTTGGCATGATACGGACACACCCGAATGCATTCGCCGCAGTCTATGCAGCGCTCGGGCAGTATTTTTGCCTTGCCCTGCTGTACGCGGATTGCCTCCGTCGGGCATCTTTTAATACAATTTGTACAGCCGGAGCATTTTTCCTTGTCCAGCGTAACAGAATGAAAATATTGCTTCATAATAAACCTATATAACTCCGTTTTTCCCTTTGGGCCATACCGCTACTCCAGCTGGAAATGCATGGTAACGGTCGTGCCCTCGGGCGACGATTCGATTTTCATTTCGTCCGTATTCTTGTTGATATTGGGCAAGCCCATGCCTGCGCCAAAACCCATCTCCCGAATGCTTTGCGGCGCCGTGGAATAGCCTTCCTTCATTGCCAGGTCGATGTCGGGGATGCCCGGCCCGGTGTCTTTGCATACAACGTTGATGCCATCCTCATCCACCCAAAAGGACATCTGTCCGCCGTAGCTGTGGATAATCATATTAATTTCCGCTTCGTACGACGCAATGGCAATTTTCCTTATCAGCGCAGCGTTTACACCAATCTGTTTCAGTTTGCTTTTAATGCTTGCCGAAACTTCTCCTGCCGCCGCAAAATCCTCTTTTTCCACATCACAGACCATTTCGTAGGCAGCCATATCAGTCCTCCCTGAGTCCACCTGTAATTCCGTTCTGGTATAAAATGCCGCAGGCGGAAAACATGGGGAGCTTGGTCGTCATTAAAACAATGCCCATCTCGTTAGCCATGTCAATAATCTCTTGCGTGGGGACTTTTCCGCGCACAAACATGATGTTTGCAATGTCCATCATTTCGGCCGTCCGAAGCACATGGTTGTTGCAAAGCCCCGTCAAAAGAATGGCGTCGTGCTTTGTATAGGCAAGCACATCGCTCATCATATCTGACCCGCAGGCGCAGTTGATCTCTATTTCGGGCAGTTCGCCTCCGCAGAGCAGCTCTGCGTCAAGCAATTTCATCAGTTCCGTTCGTTTCATCCGTTCACCTCTTTTAATTCCACTTTACCGTTTTGCCGGCTTTCGCCCGGCGCAACCTTTTTATTTATATTGTTCTATCTGTATGTCTGTCTGTTCAAAAATCGTCTTGGCAAAATCGTCTGGGTAACTATGCTTATAGACGACCCTGCGGATGCCCGCATTGACAATCATCTTCGCACATATTGCACAGGGCTGGTGGGTACAGTACATAGTCGCCCCGTCGATAGAAACGCCCAGCCGCGCCGCCTGTATGATGGCGTTCTGTTCGGCATGTATGGCATAGCACAGCTCGTGCCGCTCGCCAGATTTGATTCCCATGTTGTTGCGGATGCACTCGCCCCGCTCCTTGCAGCTTTCGATGCCCGACGGCGCGCCATTGTAGCCCGTCGTCATGATTCGTTTATCTTTAACGATAATAGCGCCAATGCTCCGGTTGGGTTTGTAGCAGCTAGACCATTTGGCAATTTCAAACGTGAGGTCCATAAACCTCTTATCCCACTTATCCATAAAACCTCTCCATCCCCTGGTAAGCGCCTTTGCAGCGGTATGCACAGACACTTTCCACATCGCCGTTTTCCCGGCACACGGCCCGCCGAATTGATTCACTTTTTCTTTGATGTATCTATTGCAATTATTATATACGATTTTACGGTATGTTGTATCTATTGTACAATATTTATTTATAATTTCAGAAAATGAAATTTTAAGTAAATCGAAGATTTAAGTAGTATTCAGTAGATATATAGCATTAAATTTGAATTTTCTTAAATTATACCCGTTTTTAAATTCATTGTTTATTTGCTTTATTTGTACGTTACAGATATTATAGTAACGAGTATTAGCACTCACTTTTGATGAGTGCTAACAACAAACCGTAAGGAGGAGTTTTGAATATGACTATTAAACCACTTGCAGACAGAATCGTTATAAAAGCGGTAGAGCAAGAAGAGACCACAAAAAGCGGCATCGTACTTCCCGGATCCGCACAGGAAAAACCGCAGATCGCGGAAGTTGTTGAAGTTGGGCCCGGCGGGGTCGTAGACGGCAAAGAAATTAAGATGGAAGTAAAAAAAGGCGATAAGGTCATTTATTCTAAATACGCCGGCACAGAAGTTAAAATCGACGGCGAAGAATATGTCATCGTTCGCCAGTCAGACGTTCTTGCAACAGTAAAATAAGCAATATACAAGGTAAAAAGGAGTTAGATAACTATGGCAAAACAAATTATGTTTGGCGAAGAAGCGCGCCGCGCGCTTGAAAACGGTGTGAACCAGCTTGCTGACACCGTTAAAGTGACGCTTGGGCCCAAAGGCCGCAACGTTGTGCTGGATAAAAAATTCGGTTCCCCATTAATCACAAACGACGGTGTGACGATTGCAAAAGAAATTGAACTGGAAGACCCCTACGAAAATATGGGCGCGCAGCTTGTAAAAGAGGTTGCCACAAAAACAAACGACGTTGCGGGCGATGGCACCACGACGGCAACGCTGTTGGCACAGGCCATTATCCGCGAAGGCCTTAAAAACGTAGCCGCGGGCGCAAACCCGATGGGCATTAAAAAGGGTATTCTGAAAGCTGCTGAAGTATCTGTAAAGGGACTGCAGAAAATGAGCAAACCTATTACGGATTCCAAATCCATCAAGCAGGTTGCCAGTATCTCGGCAGGCGACGACGAGATTGGTACGCTTATTTCCGAAGCAATGAAAAAAGTTGGAAACGACGGCGTTATCACGGTTGAAGAATCCAAGACGATGAGCACGGACCTCGACGTTGTGGAGGGCATGCAGTTTGACCGCGGATACGCTTCCGCATATATGGTAACAGATACGGACAAAATGGAAGCCGTTTTGGACGATCCGCTCATCCTCATCACAGACAAAAAAATCACGAATATACAGGAAATCCTTCCTCTTCTCGAGCAGGTCGTACAGTTGGGTAAAAAACTGTTCATCATTGCGGAAGATGTGGAAGGCGAAGCGCTTGCAACGCTCGTTGTCAACAAGCTGCGCGGCACATTTACCTGCGTTGCCGTTAAGGCTCCCGGCTTTGGCGACAGGCGCAAGGCAATGCTGGAAGACATCGCCATCCTTACAGGCGGCACAGTAATCGCAGAGGAAGTTGGCCTGGAACTGAAGGATGCTACGCTCGAAATGCTGGGCAAAGCAAAAACAGTACGCGTAGACAAAGAAAATACTACGATTATCGAAGGTCAGGGCAACACGAAGGATATTCAGGCACGTGTCAATTCCATTCGTGCACAAATCGAAGAAACTACGTCTGACTATGACAAAGAAAAACTGCAGGAACGCCTTGCCAAGCTGGCTGGCGGTGTAGCAGTCATCCGCGTGGGCGCTGCGACCGAAACAGAAATGAAAGAAATCAAACTGCGCATCGAAGACGCGCTTGCAGCTACACGCGCAGCGGTTGAAGAAGGAATCATCCCTGGTGGCGGAACCGCACTGCTTAAAACGATCCCCGAAATTTCCAAACTGATCGAGAAGCTGGAAGGCGACCAAAAAACAGGCGCTAAGATTGTCCTGCGCGCACTGGAAGAGCCTGTTCGCCAGATTGCGCAGAACGCCGGTCTGGAAGGCAGCATCATCGTTGAAAAGATTATGGAAAACAGCTCCAAAACATATGGCTTCGATGCTGCAAAGAGTGTATACGCCGACATGATTAAGGCTGGTATCACAGACCCGACAAAGGTTACCAGAAGCGCATTGCAAAATGCAGCTTCCGTTGCCGCAATGCTGCTGACGACAGAAAGCGTCGTTACAGACATTCCTGCCCCCGAGCCGCCGATGCCGGCAGGTGGAGCACCCGGTGGAATGGGCGGCATGTACTAAGCCGAATATGCCCACCAGTGAACCAGTACTGAAGTCTTACACTGCGTTAATCCGAGACAGCCGCTTAAGCGGCTGTCTTTGTTTGCTTGCCACAGCGTTAATTGAAATAGCAATTTTGAATGGCGCCTCTTCATAAACGCAAATACGACTGCCACCCATAAGCGGCAGTCGTATTTTATCTGGAGATAAATATAGTACAATTGTTTGTGGACTCACAAGTTCAATATGTTTGCCATTTTAATGAGTCCCGCTGTTTTTGTCAGGAAAAACACCCAATACTAAAATGTTATTTACTAATTGCGTATTGAATTTAATACCGTTGTTAAATTTTTCAAGCCTTCGACCGCCAATTGTTCGCCTGTCTCAGCAAACTTCCTCCATATCGCACAATTCCCATTCAGTTTTTCGAAACGGGGATCAAACGACTCAATCACCACCGGCCCATCATATCCAATGTTCATTAACGCACGGAAAAATTCCTCAAACGGAACCAGGCCCGTTCCCGGTATCCCACGGTTATTTTCACAAACATGCACATAGCCAAGATATTGCTTTCCGCAAGTATTGACTGCCTGGGTAAAGCTGGTTTCTTCACGGATCATATGAAAACAATCCAAATGCACCTGCATATTACCCGTTCCCACATCTATGCAATATTGAACGGCATCTTGGGCGATATTTAAAAAGTGTGTTTCAAAACGATTGACCGCTTCCACACAAATACGAATATCGCTGCTGTTCTTCGCATAGGTTGCTATCTCACGCATCGCACAAACCGACCATTCCCACTCCTGCTCTGTGCGTGGTTTTTTTGTCAGATACCCCCATGCGGCATAGTTGACGCCAGCAATGATATTGGAACCTAATTCAATATTAATATCTATCATTTTTTTCATTGCCCTAATGCCGTTTTCTCTAATGGCCTTATCCGGCGAAATTAAGTTTGTTTCGCCTCCAAGGGTAATAGATGTGGCAATTTGGTCAAATTTTGCCTTCCGCAATTCTTTATTCACGGCATCGACCGGAAAGCTGAACGGATCGGCAATCGCAAATTCTAAAACAGGAAACCCCAGCTCTTTGGCTTTGGGAATAATCCACAAATCCTTTTCAGAAAACAATTCTGTCCATATAAACGAATCTACTCCGATTTTCATCATATCACCATACCTCCCGGCAGATTACTTTATTAAATGCTGCTGTTCCAGCTCATTAATCCTGTCTACTTTCGGCGCAGACCCGCCGCTCTCAAAAGAGCATTCCAGCCAGATATCCACCAGGCATTTTGCCAGCTCCGGCCCAATCACACGCTGCCCCATGCACAGTATTTGCGCATCGTTGCTCTTGCGGGAGCGTTGCGCGGAAAAGGGGTCGTGGCAAACGGCAGCGCGTACGCCCGGCACCTTGTTTGCGCAAATAGACATTCCAATGCCCGTCCCGCAAACCAAAATTGCGCGTTCAAAATTTCCGTTTGCCACTTCATCCGCCACTTTATACGCAACATCGGGGTAAAGGACAGCAGAGCCTTCCTCTGCACCAAAATCCTGCGCTTCGATTCCCTTGCTTTCCAAGTGATGTATGATATCCATCTTCAGTTCGTATGCCGCCTCGTCGCAGCCGATAGCAATTTTCATTTTTTCTCTCCCTGTAGCAGCTTTTCGGTTATTCCGTCCGCCATTGACTCCAGTAAAATACAGCACGATGTTGCGCCTGCATCCAGCACGCCGCGGGATCGCTCGCCAAGCCTGCTGGAGCGGCCAAACTTCGCAACCATATTTTTCGTTGTGTCGCGGCCATCCCTCGCCGCTTTTTTCATTGATTCCAACGCATCTACAAAACCAACATCCTTTGACGCGGCAAATTCAATCGCGTCTACGGCAGGCGATAACGAATCGACAAGCGTTTTGTCCCCCACCTGCGCATCCACAATGTCTTGCAATCCGCATAGCCCGGCACGAAGCATCTTTCCATACGTTTGTACATCAATATCCTGTGCGTCTTCGCCGGCTTCCGCCATTTCCATAAAAACAGTGCCATAAATCGGCCCCATGCTTCCGCCAATCTCGTTGAGCAGGATCATGCCTAGCTCTTCCAGCCCTTCCGTAAAAGAAAAATCTGCTTCGCCAAACCGTTCCTTAAATACGGTAAAGCCTTTGTTCATGTTCATGCCATGGTCGCCGTCGCCTATGAGGCCGTCTATTTCTCCCAGGTAATCCTTGTTTTTTTGTATGCTTTCCACCATGCACATCAAGATGTCTTTTCCATCTTCATTCTTAAAGGTGTTCATATTCATCTTCCTTTCTTTATTGACTGAGCCCCATACTGGTGCAGGGCATATCAATCAGCTGCATGAGTTCATCATCGAGTTTCATAATTGTGAGAGACGCGCCCACCATTTCCAGAGAAGTGAAGTAGTTGCCCGTATATGCCCGGTGAATATGGATCCCTTTTTGTTCCAGCAGTCTTTCAATTTCGTTATATAGAACATATAGCTCCATAACAGGCGTCGCGCCCAAACCGGAAGTGAGACATACTACCTGATCACCTTTTTTCAACGGACAGTCGGCAAGAATGAGCTCGACCATGCCCTGCGCCATTTGTGCCGCTGTTTCCAGTCCGCAGATTTCAATGCCTGGTTCTCCATGATGCCCGATTCCAACTTCCATCGTTCCTTTTTTGATTTCGAAATTTGGATGTCCGACCGCGGGAAGGGTGCAGGGCGTAAGGCCAATACCAATACTATGTGTTTGATTGATTGCTTTTTGTGTCGTGGCAATGACCTCGTCAAGCGTCGCGCCCGTTGCCGCTTTTGCTCCGCCTATCTTCCACATAAGCACCTCTCCGGCAACGCCGCGGCGCTTTTCGCGCTCTTCTTTAGGCGCGGAAGCCACATCGTCATTTGCCACAACGGTTTTGACTTCAATCCCTTTTTTCTTCGCCATTTTGACTGCCATTTTCACGTTCATGTTATCGCCGGAATAGTTTCCATACAGGCAGGCAACTCCTTTTCCTTGATCCGCTTCCTCAAACGCTGCCAGAAAAGCGGCTGCGGTTGGCGACGAGCAAATTTCTCCGACTGCTACGGCATCGCACATGTTTTCGCCAATATAGCCAATGAACGCGGGTTTATGCCCCTGGCGTGCCCCCCAATCCTTGAACCAGTTCCAAAGTTAGTGGAGTGATGATAAACTAACGAAGAAGGAGAATGGAGATGGCAAGGAAAAAATACACAACAGAGCAGATAATTGTAAAGCTTAGA
>JBMNTU010000020.1:0-24659 GCA_050945895.1 Christensenellaceae bacterium
TGATGTTTTCCAAGACCGAAACCTTGTCCTGCGGCAAAAGCTCGCTGTAGTACTCGTCGATGCCAATATCATGCGCGACGTTTTCGGCAATTTTTTGTGTGTCGCCTGTAAGCATGGCGCTTTTGATGCCGTAGTCGGCCAGTGTTTTCACTGCGCGCTTTGCATCCGGCTTAATGGTGTCGGCAATATATATTTCGCCAATCATTTTGCCGTCCCTCGCAACATAAAGCAGCGTACCCGAATAGTCGGACGGCTCAAACGGAATCCCTTCACGCTCCAGCAGCTTTGCGTTTCCTGCCAAAACAGGCAGCCCTTTGTATATGGCTTTTACGCCATACCCGGGGATGTCCTGATAATCTTTTATCTCGGCGGAGTCTACTTCGCCGCCGTACGCCCGCCGGATCGACTGGGCAATGGGGTGCGAAGAATTCCACTCGGAAGCAGCGGCAAGTTCAATCACTTCGCTTTGCGTGTGGTTGCCCAAAGTCCGGATCTCCTTTACGTCAAACGTGCCCTGTGTAAGCGTTCCTGTTTTGTCGAACACGACCTCTTCAACCGTGGTCAACGCTTCCAGATGGTTTGCGCCTTTTACCAAAATACCTTTTTTAGACGCGCCGCCGATTCCGCTGAAGTAAGAGAGCGGAACGGAAACGACCAGTGCGCAGGGGCAGGAGATAACGAGGAAGAGCAGCGCCCGGTACACCCAGGTGTTGATGTCGCCGGTTACGGCAGAGCCGATGACGCCCACCAGCAACGCGCCTGCGCAAACGATAGGGGTGTAGTAGCGCGAGAATTTTGTAATGAATTTTTCGGTCTGCGCTTTTTTACTTCCGGCATTTTCCACGATATCCAGTATTTTGGCGGCGGTGGATTCGCTATATTCTTTGGAAACGGTAGCGCGTACCAGTCCGCTTCCATTCACGCTGCCCGCCAGCACCTCGCTGCCCTCAAAAATATCCTTGGGTAGGCTTTCGCCTGTCAGTGCGCTCAGGTCCAGCGTAGATACGCCTTCGGTCACGACTGCGTCCAGCGGAACTTTTTCGTATGGTTTGATTTCTATTATATCGCCTGCTTTTACCTGCTCCGGGTTCACCCGCGCAGATACGCCATCTCGTACAAGGTTTGCATAATCCGGCCGGATGTTCATCAGCTCGGTAATGGATTTACGGCTTTTTTGTACGGCGGCGTCGCTTAAGGTCTCCCCGATCATGTAAAACAACATGACGGCAGTGCCCTCCAGGAAATCGCCCAAAATAAACGCACCAATCGTGGCGATGGTCATCAGAAAATTCTCATCAAATACTTTACCCCTGGCAATATTTTTAAAAGCGGTTGTAAGGACATGGAACCCAAGCGTAAAATATGCCGCGAGGAATATGCCCAACTCAACGCCAAACGGGGCATGAAAAACGGCCTTTGCCAATATTCCTGCTACAAACAGCGCAATACCAGCAATCAACCGGGCCTTGTCGCCATTGCCTTCTTTCACAATGCCGGCGTGGTCATGTCCGCAGCCGCAGCCATCTTCGTGGCTATGGCCATGGTCTTCGTGCGGTTGGCAGGAACAGCCTTCGCCGTGCTCGTGACCATGTGAATGAGGTTGCTCCCGTTTTTCGGTGCAAACGGGGCAGTTGCAGTCCAACCCATGTTCGTATGCCATAATTATATGCCTCCTTTGTGCCGGATGTGCTCCATGGCCTGCGAAATAATCGCATAGACATGGTCGTCATCCAGGCTGTAAAAAACCTGTTTTCCTTTTTTTTCTCCATTTACAAGACCGGCTATCTTCAGGTTGCGAAGCTGGTGCGATAGCGCCGATTGCTCCATTCCAACATGCTCTGCCAGGTGCGCTACGCACATGCTTGTTCCAATCAGCGAACAGACAATTTTAAGCCTGCTTTCTTCGCCCAGCACCTTGAATAGCTCGCAAACGCGGGTGCTTTCGTTTTCGCTGATGACTATTTCCGTTTCCTTGCAAATTTCATCGTGTTGCATAATCGCCTCCGTATACATATGAATAAATGCTCATGTGTTCATATATTCATATTATAACACGCGATTTGGATTTGTAAACCCCTTTTACAAAAAATATATGGAATGCGGAGCACAAATGCCCCAAATACGAGCGCGATAATAAAAAAACCGCCATTTTTAGCGGTTTTTCAACAAAATATAATAATAAAAATGATTGCTAGGCCCGTGCAAACGCTGTTGCAGTTTGTTTTTGTTCAAGATAATTTACAACATCCTGAACAGTAACGAATAGCTTCAAATCCTGGTCGGGAATTTCTACATGGAATTCATTCTCAAACTTGATGATCATTTCCATCAGTCCAAACGAATCAAACTCCAAATCCGAAACCAGATGTTTCTCCGGTGTAATTTCTTCCGGCTCGTATGGGCAGACCGTTGCGAGCAACTGCTGCACAACAGAAAAATCTACCATGGCATGGCCCCTCCTTTCCCCGTTTCTTTTTTGCACACCACATGTCGTGCGGGTGTAATAAAAGAACGTAATCTCTTTTCACCGTAATCATACCCAAAAATATGAAAAAAATCAAGTGGAGGAAATATATGGTATTACAGCTTAAATCGTTTGATCGTCTTTTTGGTGGTTTTTTCAAATTCGGTATCCCGGATATTGAAATCGTGGACCTGCTTATAAACCGGAAGACCGCGGTTTATCTGATGGATGTCCTCTTCCAGCGATGCGCGCTGCTCTTCTGCCGTATGCGCTGCTGAAAACGCTTCGTCCAGATAGATTTCGGCGCAAAGCCTTGTTTCATTGATACCGCTTTCCGTAGGCGCATAAACCACTACTTCTTTTATATAGGGGATGTGCAGCAGGTATTCTTCAATTTCCTCGGGGTATACGTTTTTTCCGTTGTTCAGTACAATCAGGTTTTTTTTGCGCCCGGTGATAAAAAGAAACCCGTCACTGTCCACACGGCCGATATCCTCCGTGTTGAACCAGCCGTCCTTCAGCACCCGGTTTGTTGCTTCCTCGTTTTGGTAATAGCCAAGCATAACATTGTCGCCCTTCACCCAAATTTCGCCGTCGCCGTCTTCGCTTTTTTCGCGTATATCGATTTTTAGTTCCGGAATAACAACGCCAATGGAGCCGTCTTTGTAATATTTCTCCCGGTTGACGGAAATGAGCGGCGCACATTCGGTAATGCCGTAGCCATTCAAAAGAAGCATTCCCATGTCGCGGTAGGTTTTCATCAAATCGGCAGAAAGCGGCGCCCCGCCGCTGACGATGCATTTCATGTTTCCGCCAAAAGCCTCGCGGACAGCCGCAAAAAACTCGCCGCGCTTGTCGGTGCCCTGCGCACGCAGCTCGTTGCTTTTGTCGATCAACTGGCGAAGGTCTGTGCCGCTTGATTGGTACGCTGCGGTAATTTTTCGATACATCATGTCCACAAAAAGAGGCACAACGAAAATGATTTCGGGCTGGAAAAGCTTGAGGTTGTCTGCAAAATAGCGAAGGCTGTCGTTGATGCAGATGGTCGTACCCGTTTGAATCAGGCTGGTGATGCCGTGGGCAAATTCGAAGGAGTGGTGGATGGGCAGGCAGGCCAGCGAGGTCTTTCGGGCTTTCAGCAATTGCACAACGCCCTTTGCGGCGGCAAGAATATTTCGCTGGCTGAGCATGACGCCCTTGCTGGTGCCTGTCGTACCCGAGGTGTACAGCAGGGCAGACAATTTATTTCCGTCCACCTCGATGCTGCTGTATTGATCGGGCAGGCTTTTTCCGCGTTCAAGCAGCAAGTCGTAGCTCAAAAATTTGCCGGCATCTTCATCCCGGTCCATACCAACAAAGTATTCCACGTCGGGGGCAAGCGTTGCTATTGTCTGCATATTGCTTTCGTATGTGCCCGAATACACGACCAGTTTTGTATTGCTGTCGATTAAAATATTGGCGGCCTCTGCTACCGGAAGCTCTTTATCGATGGGTACAATAATGCCGTTACCGCAGGTTGTGGCAAAATGCGTAGTCAGCCATTTGACGCTTGTTTCGCCCAAAACGGCGATTTTGCTGTTCAGCATGCCCATGTGGCAGAAGGCGTTGCCCAGGGCATAAACCCCATCTACAAATTGAGCATGGCTGACGTCGACAATACCGCCGTCTTTTTTGTAGCGCCACATGGGGCGGCTTCCATACTTGGGCTTGGAAACATCCAGAAGCTCGCGCATGGTTTTAAGGTCTTCTGCCGGGTGAAGTGCATAGTTTTCCATTCGATACCTCACTGTATTTTAGATTGATCTCAAAAAATTATACCATCATAGGGGAAAAAAAACACCCCACGATCTGCCGCGGGGTGCACAACTTTTTTAGTTGGTGTTACAGCGAGCGCATATAGTCGATGTATGACGCAAACGCAATGCCCGGCTCTTCCAGCGATAGATCCCACCGCTTTACCCACTCGAGGGAATAGTAGCCGTCGTAGCCCGTCTCTTCCAACCGGCGGATGCATTCCTCCACAGGAAGGTCGCCATAGCCCACAATTTTGTAGCGCAGTTTTCCGTTTTCGATAACGGAATCTTTGATATGCACATGGCGGACAAGGTCCCCCAGTGTTCCGACCGTATATTCCGGCGTTTCTTTAAAATAGCGGTAAGGATGGTGAATATCCCAGATTACGCCGACATTTTTCTCGCCGGCCAGGTCGATCAGCTTAACGAGCCGTTTGGAATTGGCAAAAAAACCGTTTGTTTCCACCAATATACCAACGTTTTTTGGCGCGGCGTATTGCGCGGCCTCTTTCAGCTTTTCCGCAATATACGGAATATCCAACTCTCCGCTTTGCTCTGGGCCGTAATCGGCCAGCACACGGATGTATTTGATGCCGTTGTCGTGCGCGGTATCTACATATGCTTTTACCTGGTACATTGTGTCGCTTGCGATGTTTTTGTCGTGTATGTAGCAAGCGGATGTCAGACAGGCAATTTCGAGGTGCTTTTTGGCAAGCAGCTCTTTAGTTTTTTGCGCTTGCGCAGGCGAAAGCTGCGGTATGCGCGTACCGTCCAGCTCGTTTTTTACGCCGCGAAGCTCTATGCCGTCGTACCCAAGGTCAACTGCTGTCGATATAATATCTTCAAAGCTCCATTCCGGACATCCCAGTGTCGAAAAACAGGTTTTCATGTTCTTTGCTCCCAGAGTTATGCTTTTTGCGGCCTGCCGCTTGTTCTTATCTTACCACACCACGCTGCCGATTTACAAGGTCTTCTCAAAACCTGCAAGCGCCGATTTAAACTCCTCCATGCATGTGGCGACGGGCTTTCCGGAGGCCAGATCCACGCCCGCGATTTTTAGCAGTTCGAGCGGATGGTCGCTGCCGCCGGAAGATAAGAACCGGATATAGTTTTTAACAGCGTCCTTTTTGCCCGACAATATGTCCTTCGCAATGCTGACAGCGCACGAAAAGCCGGTGGCATATTTGTATACATAGAATGCATTGTAAAAATGCGGTATGCGCGCCCATTCATAAATAATCGTATCGTCCCGCTGCATAGACGGGCCGTGGTAGCGCGCGTTCAGGTCTCCATACATTTCGCAGAGGGATTCGTATGTAAGCGGCTGCCCGCTTTCTGCGCTGGCATGCGTCATTTTTTCAAACTCCGCAAACATCGTCTGCCGGACGACCGTCGTGCGGAACTGGTCTAAATAATGGTTGAGGATGTATTTCCGCAGCGTCTTATCCTGCTCTGTTTCCAGCAGGTAGTGTGTCAAAAGAATTTCGTTTACAGTAGAAGCGACCTCTGCCACAAAAATCGTATACCCGGCTTTGGATTCGGGCTGCGTTCCGTTTGAAAAATGCGTATGCATGGCGTGGCCCAGCTCGTGCGCGATTGTAAACACGCTGTCCAGGTCTCCCCGGTGGTTCAAAAGGACGTACGGATGCACGCCGTATGTTCCCCACGAATAGGCGCCGCTCGTTTTACCAGGCGTCTCGTAAACGTCGATCCAGCGCTCCTTTTGCGCGCGCGACAAAAGCTCCGCATAATCCGGCCCCAGGCTGGTAAGCCCGCTTTTTACCATTTCCATTGCTTTTTCGTAGCTGTATTCGGCCTGCGCATCCTTCACCAGCGGCGCATAGATGTCGTACATATACAGCTCGTCCACGCTAAGCACCTTTTTGCGCATATCCACATATTCGTGCATGGTGGGCAGGTTTGCATGAATCATCCCAAGCAGGTTATCGTAGAGAGAGACGGGCACGTTGTCCGAGAAAAGCGCTTTTTCGAGCGCGCTTCCATAATTTCTTGCCTTGGCATAAAAAATATCTTTTTTAACACTCATGGAATACGCCGTGCCGATCGTATTGATGTTTTTCTTATAAGACTCATAAAACGTATGGTATGCACTTTTGCGCACGCCGCGGTCTTCGTTTTGCATCATTACAATATAGGAGCCGTGTGTCAGCGGAACGTCGTTTCCGTTTTCGTCCTCTACGCTGCCAAAGGTTAAGTCTGCATTGTTCAGCATGGTAAAAATATCTTTTGCCGCGCCGGCAATATCGCCCGTCATGGAAAGCAGTCTTTCCTCCTTGGCAGAAAGCACATGCTTTTTGGAGCGCAAGAGCTCGGATAAAGAAAAGCTGTAGTCGTGCAGCGGGCTGCCTTTTTTTCGGGCACGCGCTGCAAAGTCTTCCAGCTTGCCGTTTTTCAGCGAAAGAAGCTTGGGGTTTACAAAGGACAACGCGGAAGACAGCCGCACGTTTATATCCATCGCACGGGCAGTCATCGCCTGGTATTTGGCATTGCCGTTGTCCTCGTCGCGGCGCATACGCGCGTATACGAAAAGATTGGCTGCAATGTGCTCCATTTTTTCCATCTTTTTCATGGCCTTGGCAAGGCTTTCTTCGTCATCGGCAAGCGTTTTTTTAATTTTGGGAATTTTTTTAAACAACTCGTCCAGCGCGGTATAGTCCTTTTCCCAAAGCTCGTCCGAAGCGTAGATGTCCTCCAGTTTCCATTTATACCGGTCTTCGATTTCAGATCGTTTTCGCTCTGCCCCCGGCGCGCTGCCGGTTCCATCCGCGCGGTTAGACATTGCGGGAATAAGGCCATATGGGCCCGCATCCCGGTTTATATTATGAAATAAAAGCTTTGTCATGTTTTCTCCTTATCTGCACTGCTTCTTAATTGCGCTGTGCGTGAAGCGGCGCGGGAATCCGTCCGCCGCGTTCAATAAATTCTCTGGGAGACTGGCGGTTATAGTCCATAATGGGCGCCGTGCCCAGAAGCCCGCCAAAGTCGACCTCGTCGCCGACCGTTTTGCCCGGCACGGGAATAATGCGCACCGCCGTCGTTTTGGTGTTTACAACGCCGATTGCCGCCTCGTCTGCAATAATTGCGGAAAGCACTTCGGCAGGCGTATCACCGGGAAGCGCAATCATATCCAGCCCTACGGAGCAAACGCATGTCATGGCCTCCAGCTTTTCCAGCGAAAGGGAGCCCTTTTTAACTGCGTCGATCATGCCCGCGTCTTCGCTGACGGGGATAAACGCGCCCGAAAGCCCGCCCACGTGGGAAGACGCCATAATGCCGCCCTTTTTGACCGCGTCGTTCAAAAGCGCCAGCGCCGCCGTGGTGCCGTGCGCGCCGCATGTTTCCAGGCCCATTTCTTCCAATATATGCGCAACGCTGTCTCCAACTTTTGGCGTGGGGGCAAGCGACAGGTCTACGATTCCAAACGGTACATTTAGGCGCCTGCTGGCTTCGCGTGCGACAAGCTGACCCATCCGTGTAATGTTAAACGCAGTCTTTTTAATGGTCTCGGCAACTTCGTCAAACGGGCGGCCTTTTTTCTTTTCCAGTGCAGACTGTACAACCCCCGGCCCCGAAACGCCCACGTTGATGACGCAATCGCCCTCTCCCGTACCGTGGAACGCGCCCGCCATAAAAGGGTTGTCTTGCACGGCGTTGGCAAAAACGACCAGCTTGGCCGCACCAATCCCGTTTTGGGCCGCTGTTTTTTGCGCCGTCTGCCGGACGATCTCTCCCATTTTTTTTACGGCATCCATATTGATGCCCGCGCGCGTCGTCGCAACGTTGATGGACGAGCATACGATATCCGTATCCCAAAGCGCCTGCGGAATAGAATCCAGAAATTCCCATTCCCGTGCCGTGGCGGCTTTTTCCACAAAGGCTGAATACCCGCCGATAAAATTGACGCCCACTTCCTTCGCGGCCTTGTCCATTGCCTTCGCATATTGTATAAACCCGCCGCCCGCCTGCGAAATGAGCGAAATGGGCGTAACGGAAATACGCTTGTTTACAATAGGAATGCCAAATTCCCGCTCGATATCTTCGCCTGTTTTTACAAGGTCTTTTGCCTGCCGGACGATTTTTTCATATACCTTGCCTGCGCCCGTTTCCGGGCTTTCGCTGATGCAGTCAAAAAGCGAGATGCCCATTGTAACCGTGCGTACGTCCAGGTTTTCGCTTTCGATCATGCGTATGGTCTTTAATATGTCGTTTTGGCTTATTTTCATTCTTACACCCTGTACATGTTTTCAAACAATTCCTCGCGCTGCACGCGAATTTCCATTCCAATCTCGCCGGCAACGGCGTCCATTTTGCTTTTGAGCTGGTCGAAGGGAACGTTCATTTTTTCCATATCCACCAGCATGGTCATGGCAAACAATTCCTCCCGCAAAACGGTCTGGCTGATATCGAGTATGTTTACGTTGCACTCATACAGCACGTTAGATACATTGGCAATGATTCCCGGCCGGTCGTGGCCCAGTACGCTTACGATTGCTCTCACTGTTTTTCCGCCTCCGTTGTTTCACTTTTGATTTTCATTTTATGTTCGTACGCATGTTTGGCATTTTGGTATGTGCCATAAGACATAGAATACCATATGGGCATAATAAACGCGATGACAACGACCGCCAGTAGCGAAATCAGGATAGACGATACCATCAGCGGATGCGCCAGCGCCTGTTCGGGGTTTGCGAGGTACAAATCGACCAGCTCCCTGAACGGCAGCGTAGAAAGCCAGTTGACAAACAGCATACCCGCGCCCACGATGAGGGCGGCCATGGCAAGGCGGCCAAGGTTGCTCCAAAAACCGCCCTTAAAGATATAGGTAAACGAGGTGCGCGTTCCCAAAAAGCCGGATTTATGTTCAGAAACGACAACATACGGCACAAATACCGTGCCCAGCAAGAAAAGAAGCAACATGGTAACGATAACCACCAGCGCGGCAATCTGGCCGGGGCTTAAGGCCTTCAGGTCGACCCCGCTCGAAAACGCGGCGTAAGCAATAATCGCCGCAACGATGGCAACCGGGATGAGCATAACCAATGTAGAAAAATATGTTTTCAGCATAGACGTATAACACCCCTTGCTGAAAGCAAAGGACTCTCTAAACGTCACCCGATGGCCGCAGTGGTTGCTGTCTATGATATGTACGGTATTGCAAATAACGACAGGAGATACAAACAGCGCAATCAGCGCGATGATGCCAAGCAGCGCAATCAGGCTTCCGATAGCGCCGCCGCCCTGCATAAGTAAAACCAAAAAAGTGCGCGCTGCCGAAACGGTTCCGGGAATGGCAAAAAAGAAAACCGGGAAGAGCAATACGATTTGGAATACCAGCAGCGGTAAAAACAGCTTGGGGAAATTATGCTTGTAAATATCAAACGTATTCCTCAGAACGGTCCTCATGTTCATTTTCCTAGACATAAGCTTCAAGCCTCGTTTTGCCCGGTCAGATACGGACACTGCGCTTTATATACGCAACCGCGTCTTCCGGAGTCTCAGCTACAAAATAGCTGTCCTGCAATGCTTGGGGTGCAAAATTCTTTAGTGTCGCCGTGCCTAGCGCGCCCAGCAATGCGTCGTAATAACTGGCTGTATTCAGTATGGCGACGGGTTTGTCGTGACAGCCAAGCTGTTTTAACGTAAGTATTTCAAAAAGCTCCTCAAACGTGCCAATTCCGCCAGGCAGGGCAATAAAGCCCTCCGCATGATCCTCCATGGCCTGTTTGCGCTGGCGCAGCGTTTCCGTTTCAATCAGCTCGTCGTACTGTTCAAATATATCCGCGCCCATAAAGGAAGGGATGACGCCGGTAACCCATCCCCCAAAGGATTTTACGCCGCGTGCAACGGCACCCATCAAGCCGCGGTCTTGCCCGCCGAAAACAATGCCAAAGCCGGACTGCGCCAGCAGGCCGCCCAGCTTTTCGGCTTCCGCATAGAAGATTTTGTCAAGCGTCATAGAGCTTGCGCCGTAAATACAAATATTTGCCATAGTCAAACAGCCGGATGCTTAAATATCCGGCGCTTGTTCCTTTCCAATATAAATAACAGCGGCATTCCGGCCACATAACAGGCAATGCCCTGGCCAATACCGACATATAATACGTTTATCCAGTAGGGGAGATCGAGAACGAGATGCAAAACAAGCCCGACCAAAAATGCGTTCAGAATAACGCTTGGCAGGGGAACCAGCCATTTTTGCTTAAGTTTGGATGCAATAAAAGCAGATAAAAGCGTTGCCAGGCTGCCGATGGCAATATCCAAGATACCCAGTGTGGAACCAAACAGGTTTGCAATGAGGCAGCCAATGAAAAGCCCGGGGACAGCCGCCGGCGTAAAAAACGGCAATACACATAACGCTTCGGAAACACGTACCTGCATGGGGCCAAAGCTGATGGGCGCCAGGATAAGCGTGAGCACGGCATATATTGCGGCAATAATTGCCATTTCACATATGAATCGTGCGGTGTGTTTCATGCATACTCCCCTCTCGGCAAACCATTATACCACACAATACCCATAAAATAAACAAGCATATAAGCAGGAAAAGCCCGCTTCTAAAATGAAACGGGGATAAACGAATCGCCAAAGGCTTTATAGGGGGTAATACAAACAATTTTCCTTCGAACAGTCCGGATTGCTTCCAAAGAAGCTGCATTTCAATTTTTCCGGCATGGAAAGCTCTACGCCAAAATATTTTTTTGAAAAGGGAGCCATGCAGGATAGGGAAAGGAAAACATCACGCTTACAGCAGCGTGGCCCGCCGTTTTCCGCTATTGCTTCAAGCGCGCGGGAGGTTGCAAGGTTGGCAATGCCCCA
The DNA here is from genome assembly GCA_050945895.1 of Christensenellaceae bacterium. Classification (GTDB taxonomy): domain Bacteria; phylum Bacillota; class Clostridia; order Christensenellales; family Christensenellaceae; genus JBMNTU01. Next base: position 11,095 of record JBMNTU010000020.1, read on the forward strand.
TTCTGCGCCGGAAAGAGGCGTAGCGCCCGAAACAATGCTGGCAAAAACGCCTGCACCCACACCCGCCCCGCAGCACCCCAGAAATCCGCAAATGCCCCCGGGAATGTCCTGCGTTCGCTCTCTTGCTGTCCGCAGGCATTTTTCCAGATCGATGCTGCCGCCCGCATTCTTATAGGCCGCAAGCAATACTGCAGGGACAAGGTAGTGGTGCTCGGGTCCGTGCATGTGGACAAACGGATCCCGCATGATTTTTCGCGAAATTGCTATAGGGTCTGCGCTTTGCGTTTCAAGGCATGCCTGCGTAATAACATCAAGCGCCTTTTCCATGTGGCAGGCGTCGCAAATATAATGCCCATCCTCGCAAGAGGCATTGGCAGAAAAGGTTTTTCCGCAAAATGCACAGGGAAGCTCTTGTGCATCTTCAAAATAAACCAGCGGTCTTCCGCAGATAAGGCAGCCGGACATGTGCTTTGGCATAAACGCCTCCTACTTCAAAACAATATTAACCAGCCGTCCGGGTACAACAATCAGCTTTGCAATCTGCTTGCCTGCAAGCAGATCTGCATATTCGGCCTTTACAAATGCTTCCACTTCGTCCTTGGAAGCAGAGGCGGAAATATCGAATTTGGCTTTTACTTTTCCGCCTATTTGCAGCGCCATATTAACAACGTCTTTTTGCAGCGCGCCTTCGTCCACCGACGGAAAATCCTGGTTGAAAATGGAATAAGGCTGCCCCAGCTTCTCCCAGAGCTCTTCGCAAAAATGCGGCGCAAACGGGGATAAAAGCAGGCATATTTTTTTGGTGACGTCCAGCGCAAACAGCTTGTCCGGCTGCTTGTCCATATATTTATACATGGCGTTCACAGCCTCCATGATGCGCGCGATTGCCGTATTGAACGAAAACTGCGGAATATCCTCGCGCACATGCCGGATGGCATAGTTGATCTGGTAATCGACGTCCGGGTCCTTTTTACCTATTCCGGCGTCTGAAAGCGCAAGCACACGGTCTGCAAGCCGCTCTACCCGCTCCAGGAAACGGCAGGTTGCGCCCACGCCATCGTCGTTCCACGGGCCGCCCTCAATATAGTTGAAGCCAAAGGCGAGGTATGTCCGCAGTACGTCCGAGCCATATTTTTTAATCAGCTCGTCCGGCGAAACAACGTTCCCGCGCGATTTACTCATCTTTTCGCCGTCCGGACCCAAAATGGTTCCCTGGTGCACCAAAGACGTAAACGGCTCTTCAAACCCAATGTACCCCATATCGTGCAGCGCCATCGTAAAAAACCGCGCATACAGAAGGTGCATAACCGCGTGCTCCGCACCGCCGATATATTTATCCACAGGCAGCATCTTGTCTATAATATCCCGCGCAAAAGCCTGCGCAGTGTCCTTGTTGTCTGGGTAGCGCAGGAAATACCACGAAGAGCACACAAATGTATCCATCGTGTCCGCCTCCCGCGTAGCTTTGCCGCCGCAAACAGGGCAGGTTGTGTTCAAAAATTCTTCGCTTTTTGCCAGCGGAGATACGCCGTCCGGCGTAAAATCTACATTGTACGGCAGCTTAACCGGAAGCTGGTCTTCGGGCACGGGGACCTCCCCGCAGTTTTGGCAATATACGATAGGGATAGGCGTGCCCCAATAACGCTGGCGCGAAATCAGCCAGTCGCGCAGGCGGTAATTGGTTTTAAAACCTCCCTTGCTTTCTTTGCCAAGCGCCTCTATAACGGCCTCTTTGCCCTCTTCCGTCGTCAGCCCGTCGAATTTGCCGCTGTTTACCAAAATGCCGTAATCTACAAACGGAAGTGAATCGTCCGTTTGGTCGTTTTTTGCTTTAATGACACGCTCGATGGGCAGGCCGAATTTGGTTGCAAATTCAAAATCCCGCTCGTCGTGTGCGGGCACAGCCATCACGATTCCCGTGCCGTACGAGGCAAGGACGTAATCGGCCGTCCAAACGGGAACCTTGCGCCCGTTGATGGGGTTTATGGCATAAGCACCCGTAAACACGCCCGTTTTTTCACGCGTTGTGGAAAGTCGGTCTATTTCCGTCGCCTTTGCGGCGTAGTCCATGTATGCCTCCACTTCGGCCTTTTGTTCGGGGGCCGTTATGTCTAAAAGCTTGGGATGCTCGGGCGACAGCACTACATAGGTACAGCCAAAAAGCGTGTCTGCGCGCGTGGTAAATACGGTAAACTCCTCGCCGGTCTTTTCAAAGGAAAATGTAATTTCGCCGCCTGTAGATTTGCCGATCCAATTTTTTTGCATCAGCTTTGTTTTTTCCGGCCAGTCTATTTTATCCAGGCCATTCAGCAGGCGCTCCGCATAATCGGTAATCTTAAAGAACCATTGGGTCAGATGTTTTTTGGTAACGACAGAACCGCAGCGTTCGCACTCGCCCTCAATAACCTGCTCGTTGGCAAGCACAGTGTTGCACGAAGGGCACCAGTTTACAGGCGCAGCCTTGCGGTAGGCAAGCCCTTTTTCGTACAGCTTCAAAAAACACCATTGCGTCCACTTATAATAGCCCGGGTCGCATGTCACAATCTCGTAATCCCAGTCGTATGTCGCGCCGATGGCCTGCAGCTGTTTTTCCATCGTTTCAATATTTTTCAGCGTGGAGTCCTGTGGATGGATTCCCGTTGCAATCGCGTAATTTTCCGCAGGCAGGCCAAATGCGTCAAAGCCCATCGGGTGGAATACATTGTTTCCCGTCATGCGCATAAAGCGCGCGTAGCTGTCCGACAAACCGTAATTATACCAATGCCCGATGTGAAGGTTTGCGCCCGAAGGGTAAGAGAACATTTCCAATACATACTGCTTTGGTTTTTCGGAATGCTTGTCAAATTTATACAATCCGGTATCGGCCCATATTTTTTGCCATTTTTTTTCGTTTTGTGTAAAGTCCACTTTTCTGCCTCCTGCGCAAATTTGCGTATGTTCTATATTATTGATGATTTTTTGTTCAAAGTCAATATCAGCAGGCGGTATAGCGGTATGGGAATTTTGATATTGCAGGCAGATATAAAAAGTACTATAATCCTATGGGCGGTTTGAGGCTGCCCAAGAAGGAGAAGCTCGATGCGGCGGAATATTATTTTATTGAACTTGGCACAGGCGGTCATCTGGATGTCTATGTATGTATATACGCCCACGCTGCCCGCGTATGCGGCGCAGTTTGGCGCCAGCGCAACAATGATTGGCGCAATCGGGTCGGCCTACGGCGTCATGCAGGCGGCGCTGCGCATCCCGCTGGGAATGGCGCTGGATAAAAAAAGAAAAAACAAACTGCTGCTCATTATCGGTTATGTCGTTTTGGTGTGTTCTTCCATATTGTTCCTGTTGGCAGACAGTGTGGAAATGATGATATTCGCGCGCGGCGTCGCAGGAATCAGCGCCGCATGGTCTGTTGTAATCTGCACTGTATATGCAAAATACAACAGCGAAAAGCGCCAGGTAAAAGCGCAGGGGATATTGAACGCGGCTGCCAGCGGCGGCAAGGCGGTCGGCGGGCTGTTGTGCGGTATTATTGCGTTCCTTGCCGGATATTACGCAACGTTTATTGCGTCGTTTGTCATTGCGGCGTTTGCGCTGGCTATTGTGTGTTCGCTGGAGGAGCGCAAGCGCAAGGTGTACAGGAGGGTAAGGAAAGACCCGCCGTCGTTTAAAAATGTGCTCAAAAACAAGGACGTTATTTTGTTTTCGGTATTAATTGCAATTACAAACATGCTGTGTTTTGCTATTCCCACGCTGTTTGTGTCCGTTGCGGCACAAAGCATCGGCGCCACAGACATGCAGCTTGGGCTGCTTACCGTCGTTTATTGCGCCGCAATGGCAATATCTTCGCTGTTTGTGGGTACGCGGGCCTACAACAAAATCGGAGGAATCAACGTGCTGGCGATCAGCTTTCTGGTGGGGGCGCTGTCCGCTTTGCCGCTTTTCTATTTTATGAATGTGCCGCTTATTTTTGTTATGCAGGTCATATCGGGCATAAGCTATGGAATTTCGAACAGCGCCCTCAATGGGTTTGTTATAAAATGCGTCAGCAAGAGGGAACGGGGCATGGCGCAGGGCGTGGGCCAATCGCTTTCGGGGTTGGGAATCTTTATTGGCCCGCTAATCGTCGGCCCGCTGGTAGACCATGTTTCGTTCGATGCGGCGTTCCTTTCCATGGCGGCAGCAATGGGAATAGGCGCGCTGCTTACCTGGCTGCTCGTTCCCAAAAAATACGCAGATATGCGCTAAGTTCAATGACTATCCGGAACCTCTAAAAACCATTTATTTTCGTCGTAGAAAAGATGGAACAACCTTGTGCCGATATAGCAGGTATACCGCGTGCCCAATACGCCGCTTTTAAGGCTGGCCGCGGGAATTTTGCCCGTCACCCGCGAAATCTCGTATTTTATGCCGGTATTTGTGTATATTGCCACCGGCCGGACCTCTCCTCCGTCGGAAAACAGAGCCAGTACGTTTACATATCTGTTCATAATCGTCTACAGCCTACTTCCGGGAAATATGCTGCGCCTCCCTTCTCCAAGTTCTGTCAAACTTTTATCTTCCAGTACGGCCGCCTTGTAGATCGCGTCCCGTCCGAAGCGTTTTTTTATTTGCTCTATGGCCATTTCGCGGGCAATCTTTTTGCCATCCCGAAAAATATCCAACTGCTGGTTTTCCGTGTCTGCCAGGTTGGTGGCGCGCACGCCCAGCGTGCGAATGGGCGCTGCCAGGCCGTGGTTTGCAAAAAACACACGGATGGCTGCGTCCGAAATATCGTCCGAAAGGTCGGTTGCCACAGGAATGACCGCCTGCCGCACAATGCTTTTCAGGTCACTGTAGCGGATGTAGACCTGTACGCCCCGGCAGACACGGTGATATTTTTTCAGCCGCGTTGCAATGTTTGCCGAAAGTGAAAACAGGACGTTCTTTACGTCGGCTTCTGTTACAAGGTCGCGCGGCGTTGTGGTAGAGCTTCCAATAGACTTGATTTCGCGCTCATGGTCAAAGGGCAAAACGGGGGCCTGGTCATAGCCGTTTGCATAGCACCAGAGCGTTTCTCCGTTTTTGCCAAATAGCCGGATAAGCTTGTCCTTATCGCACATCGCAATGTCGCCGATCGTTTCTATATGCTTTTTTGCCAGCTTTTTGGAGGTACTGGGCCCTACATACAGTAAATCGGATGCCGGCTGCTGCCAAACGACGTCTTTATAGTTGTCCCGCCCGATGACCGTGGTGGTGTTAGGAGAACCCATATCCGAACCAAGCTTGGCAAATATTTTATTATAGCTGACGCCGACAGATGCGGTAATCCCCAGCTCGCGGGTAATGGCTTTGCGAATATCGTCCGCAACCCTGCGCCCCTGCTCCATAGAGACGCCCCGGCCCGATATGTCCAGCCATGCCTCGTCCATACCGAAAGGCTCGACCAACGGCGTATACCGGAGGAAAATCCTGCGTGACATATCCGAGAATTTTTTGTAAAGGTCGTGCCGGGCCGTCACAAGAATCAACCCGGGGCATTTTTGCTGTGCCTTAAAAATGGCCTCGCCTGTTTTTACGCCGCACCTTTTTGCTGGGGGCGTTTTGGCAAGAATGATGCCATGGCGCATTACCTGGTCGCCGCATACGGCGACAGCTTTGCCGCGCAGCGATGGGTTTAAAAAGCATTCTACGCTGGCATAGAAGCTGTTCATGTCTGCATGGAGGATGACGCGTTCCATCAGGAAATATCCACCACCGCTTTAATTACTTTGCCAAGGACGTCTATGCGGTTTGTCTGGTCGTAAATTTGGGGCTTGTGGCTGCTATCCGTGCTGGCGGGCAAAAGCATGATATGGTCGCCCGTTTTTACAAATTTTTTGACGGTCGCGTCGCCGTCTACCATAAACACGCCGATTTCACCGTCGTTTAGCGTTTGTTGACGGTGCGCTACAACAACACATCCGTCGGGCATGTGGGCAAGGTCCATCGAATTGCCGCGGATGCGCAATGCAAAATAATCTTCAGACGTACCCTTCAGGCCGCTTATATCGATATAGCCGCTGACGTCCTCGTAGGCAAACATGGGGGTCCCGGCGGCGGCAGTCCCATAAATGAGAATGCGGGTGCTTTCGGGCTTTGCGATGTAGCCTGCCGCAAAAAACAGATCTTCCGCCAAAACACCGTTTTCTGCATGGTCTGCGATTTTGACAAGTACATCGGCAGATGCCTTCTGCCCGCGTAAAATACGGGAGAGGTTGCCTGCATTAATACCTGCGCCCGCACAAAAACCGTTTAACGTGCGGCTGCCGATCGCTTTTTTTATTAACGAAACCAGGAGATTTTCCTGCATGACTTGCGCCTCCTTGTAGTATTCTGCATACAGTATACACCAACCGTTTCTTTAAAGCAATAGATTTGTGAAATTGATTGCAAAAAAGCAATAAAATGCTAAATATACCGTTGAAAAGCGCAATTTCGTATGTTATGATTGGAATGTTAAAAATATATAAAACTGAACTGATGGCAGGAGAGCATTGGACTATTCAGCACGGCACAACTGGGTGTTTGCACCCAAAAAGCGAAAACAAAAGCATCTGGTAGATGTTTTTTACGTCTATCCGACAGTTTATGTGCATCCAAATCAGAATAAAAATCATTATATGCCCGTGGGTAACCCGCTGTACCGCCTGTTTGCCATTGTAATTTCCTGGTGGCAGTCGCGCGTGTTTTGCCGCTCGTGCAACATATTTGCGCCGTATTACCGGCAGGTGGGGTTGGAGTGCCTCAAAATGACGGACGCCGAATTCAAAGAGAGCGCAAGGCACCCGTTTGAAGATGTGCGCAAGGCGTTTTTCTATTATTTGAACCACCTAAACGAAGGACGGCCGTTTATTTTGGCGGGTCACAGCCAGGGGAGCGCCATGCTCATGCAGCTCATGCGCGAAGAGTTTAAAGGGGATCGCTATAAAAAGCAGTTTGTGGCGGCCTATCTGCCGGGGTTTTCGTTGGGGCACGACGATTTTATCATACATCCGCAGTTCCGGCTGGCCAAGGCAGAGGACGACTTGGGCGTTGTTATTACCTACAATACGTCTGCCAAAGGCCTGTCGCTAATGCGCGTCGTGCATAAGGACGCTGTGTGCGTCAACCCGCTCAACTGGAAGCATACGGCAGAATACGCCGGAAAAGAGCTGAACCTTGGTTCGGTGCTCTTTGAAGCGGGGCGGGTTTCCATAGCGCGCAAACACTTTACCGGCGCATATATAGACATGAAACAGCATGTTTTGATTATTGACAGAGATGCGCTGGACGAGCTGCTTCATATCCGCATCGGTTTTTTCAACCGGATATTGATGAACCGGGGTTCTTTGCATATGCTGGATTATTCACTTTTCCACAGGAATCTGCAATGCAATGTAAAAAAACGCATAGAAAAGTTTTTTGAAGTTTATGGCGTGCGAAGCGACCCTACCGAAAGTTAAATATCCAGCTCCAGACCAACGGGGCAGTGGTCGCTTCCCATAATGTTGGGATAGATGGCCGCGTTTTTTACTTTTTTCATCAGCCTGTCCGACACTAAAAAATAGTCGATGCGCCAGCCGGTATTGTTTTCCCGCGCGCGGCCCATATAGCTCCACCAACTGTATGCACCTTCCAGCCCGGGATGAAGCGCGCGAAAGGTATCCTTAAACCCGGACTGTAAAAGCACGGTCATTTTATTGCGTTCCTCTATGGTAAAACCGGCGCTTCGCTCATTGGATTTGGCATTTTTGATGTCGATCTCCTCATGGGCGACGTTTAAGTCGCCGCAGATTATGACGGGCTTTTTTTGGTCGAGCCCATGTACATAACTCCGAAAGGCATCTTCCCACTCCATGCGGTAATCCAGCCGAAGAAGGCCCCGCTGCGAATTGGGTGTATAGACGTTTATCAGATAAAAAGAATCATATTCCAGCGTGATAACACGCCCCTCTTTGTCGTGGTCGGCTATGCCGATGCCGTTTTGAGCCGATAAAGCTTCTGTCCGTGCGAAAACAGCCGTTCCCGAATAGCCTTTTTTTTCGGCGCTGTTCCAATATTCGGTATATTGGGGAAGGGCGATTTCCGCTTGCCCTTTTTCCATTTTTGTTTCCTGCAGGCAGAAGATATCTGCGCCAAGGGAGTGGAAGGAATCGAAAAAACCTTTTTTGATACAAGCCCGCAGGCCGTTTACATTCCAGGAAATAAATTTCATTTGCTCCTCCGTATATAGATGCTTTTTTCTTTGGAAGCGAGGTACTGACTTAGGGATTGTTATTATTGTATACCAGTTTGAGAGCGATCACAATCGTTTTGACAAAAGCAGTTTGGATGGCCGGTTATGCGGGTAACAAAGAATATACAGCTAATAAATTATAAAAGGAGCGGTTTATTCATGAGTTGCTTGAATTTGTTTCGTATTGATGGAAAGACGGCAGTTGTTACGGGCGCCAGTTCCGGCCTGGGTAAGCGGGCAAGCCTTTGCTATGCGGCAGAGGGGGCCAATGTAGTGCTTTTGGCGCGGCGCAAGGAGAAGCTGGAGGATACGGCCAAAAAAATCCGGGAGGAGACGGAGGGCGACGCACTGGTGGTGGAATGCGACGTTTCTAAAGAAGAGGACGTAAAAAACGCGGTTGGCCAGGCGATTGGCAAATACGGAAAAATAGACATTTTGCTTAATGCGGCAGGGGTCGCTATTCCCGGCAGTGTGGAAAGCCTTTCGGCAGAAGACTGGGACAAGGCGATGGGCATTAACCTGCGGGGCGTTTTTCTGATGACGAAGTATATTATTCCGCATATGCGCGAAAAGAAATACGGCAAAATTGTCAACATTGCTTCGATTAATGCCGCATTTGCGGATAAAAGCCCCGAACTGGTTCGCCATGTTTATAACGCGTCTAAAGCGGGCGTGCTGGGGCTGACAAAAGGTTTGGCGGCGTCTTATATGCAGGATGGAATAACCGTCAACTCGATTGGGCCTGGGCTCTTTCCCACGGAAATGACAAAGGATACGCTGTTTGCAAATGAGAGTTTTATGAAGCTTTACGACATGCTTGACCCGGCCAGCCGGCCGGCGGAGGAATGGGAGCTGAATGGCACGATACTGTATTTCTCTTCGGATGCGTCCAGCTATGTGACCGGGCAGAATATATTTGTGGACGGTGGGTTTTCGATCGTATAACGCGGGGAAGCCCCCGCGGGCATTGACGAGAAGAAGCCGAGCAGGTGCATACGGCTTGGTGCCCGGTGAAAAGTGTTCCTGTAAAAACGGCCCAAAAGCCGTGTAGTGCGGGGAAGCCCCCGCAGGCATTGACGAGAAGAAGCCGAGCAGGTGCATACGGCTTGGTGCCCAGTGAAAAGTGTTCCTGTAAAAACGGCCCAAAAGCCGTGTAGTGCGGGGAAGCCCCCGCAGGCATTGACGAGAAGAAGCCGAGCGGGTACAAGTGCCGTGGTTGCCCGCCGAGATGCGTTCCTGTAAAAACGGCTCAAAAGCCATGTAAGGCGGGGAAGCCCCCGCAGGCATTGACGGGAAGAAGCCGAGCGGGTACAAGTGGCGTGGCTGCCCGCCGAAAAGTGTTCCTGTAAAAACGGTATAAAGCCGTGTAGTGCGGGGAAACCCCCGCGGGCATTGACGGGAATGAGTCGAGCAGGTGCATGCGGCTTGATGCCCGCTGAAAAGCGCTTGCGCAAGAACAGCGCCATACGTGAAAAAAAGAGGAAAATAAGAACAGCGCCGCTCCAAAAGGGGTGGCGCTGTCCTTATAGCGAACGGGGCGGGCTTTTGCTGCCTTTGTCTACGAAGATTTTTTCTAAAGGGGCGATATGGGGCGGGTTCCGACTTATATGAGACATCCGGAGTTGTATCATTCCTGTGGGCGGAAGCGCATGGATATGCTATAATAATGCCGGAGGAAAAACCATGAACATACAGCACATGAAATATGCGATAGAGGTAGAGAAGACCGGATCGATATCGCAGGCGGCGCAAAACCTTTATATGGGCCAGCCAAACCTGAGCAAGGCAATTAAGGAGCTGGAGAATTCTTTGGGGATTACGCTCTTTCGCAGGACGTCTAAAGGCGTTGTTCCGACGGAAAAAGGCGAGGAGTTTCTGGTATATGCAAAACGTCTGCTTAAGCAGGTCGATGAAATAGAAGCAATGTACCGGCCGGGAGGCGCCGGGCAGGAGAATGTGTTCCGTATTTCTGTTCCGAGGAGCAGCTACATTGCCAATGTATTTACCGCTTTTGTAGCGGCGATGGATATGAAACAGGGGGCGGAGCTTACCATCCGGGAGACCAACTCGCTGCAAACGATCCGGGATGTGGCGGAAGATAACTACAACCTTGGGGTGATACGCTATCAGGCGGATAACGAGCAATATTTCCAGGAATACATGAGGAGGCGGGGCCTTAAAAGCAGGGAGATTCTTTCGTTTGAGTACTCTGTGCTGATGTCTTCGCTTAGCCCGCTTGCGGTAGAAAAGGAGCTTCGGCCGGATATGCTTGCGCCGTACATAGAAATTTTGCACGGAGACCTTGCCGTTCCGTTCGTGCCGGAAAAAGAGGAAGGCCCCATGCGTGCGAAAAGGCGCATCTATGTATTTGAGCGGGGCAGCCAGTTTGACCTTTTGACGCGGATATCCGAATCGTATATGTGGGTGTCGCCCATGCCAAAAGATATCCTTCGGAGAAATTACCTGACCATTAAAAAGTGCAGGGACTCTATCCGGCATAAGGATGTATTGGTTTACCGCGACAGTTACCGGATGGGCAAGCTGGACGAGTTGTTTTTGGCCAAACTGGAAGAATGTGAAAAATATATTTCGGATGTTTGAGCTATATAGCCTGTTTTCATTCGAAAATTGAAAGCGGTTGAAGCAGGCGGAAATCGGCGCGGCGGATCGAAAAAGTATATAATAAGTTGGTTTTGAAGGATAAAATTGGCAGGATAAACATGGTCTGCCTTTTTTTGTTGTGTATTTTGCCGGGCGGGGAGGCCCCCGCTGGCATAGACGGGAATGAACGCAAAAGCAGGGCAGCCACTATGGCTGCCCTGCTTTGATACTGCCTTATGCTTGCCCCGCTAAAGCGGAACGAGTTTTATTTTTGTTTGATAACAGCCTGCGCTGCCGCAAGGCGTGCGATGGGCACGCGGAACGGCGAGCAGGATACGTACTGCAGGCCAACGCCGTGGCAGAACTCTACAGTGGCAGGGTCGCCGCCGTGCTCGCCGCAGATACCCAGTTTGATGTCCGGACGTGTTTGGCGGCCAAGCTCTACAGCCATTTTAACCAGTTTGCCTACGCCTTCCTGGTCGAGCTTTGCAAACGGGTCGGATTCGTAAATCTTCTTGGCATAGTAGTCGTCCAAGAACTTTCCGGCGTCGTCGCGCGAGAAGCCGAACGTCATCTGCGTAAGGTCGTTTGTACCAAACGAGAAGAAATCTGCTTCCTTTGCAATTTCGTCTGCCGTCAGCGCCGCGCGCGGAACCTCGATCATCGTGCCGACCATATAGTCGATCTTTTTGCCCTTTTCGGCCATGACCTTTTCGGCTGTTTCTACAACAAAATCCTTCACATATTTCAGCTCTTTTATATCGCCGACAAGCGGGATCATAATTTCGGGAACAACGGCAAACCCTTCTTCTACAGTTACTTCGATTGCCGCTTCGATGACTGCGCGTGTTTGCATCACAGCGATTTCCGGATAGGTTACCGCAAGGCGGCAGCCGCGGTGGCCCAGCATTGGGTTGAACTCATGCAGGTCGTGTACAACGTCTGCCAGCTCTTCGGCCGTCATGCTCATTTCTTTTGCAAGTGCGGCAATATCGTCCGGATCGGTGGGAAGGAACTCGTGCAGCGGAGGATCGAGGAAACGGATGGTTACGGGAAGGCCCTTCATTGCCTTGTAAATACCCTTGAAATCCTCTTTTTGCATGGGGATCATCTTGGCGAGCGCTTTTTCGCGCTGCTCGACCGTTTTGGAAACGATCATCTCGCGCATAGCGGGCAGCCTGTCTTCCGCGAAGAACATATGCTCGGTACGGCAAAGACCGATGCCTTCTGCGCCAAAGCTGATTGCCTGCGTTGCATCGTGCGGAGAATCGGCATTGGTGCGCACCTTGAGTGTGCGGACTTTGTCTGCCCATTCCATAACCGTGCTGAAATCGCCGGTAAGCTGCGCTTCCTGCGTATCGATGGCTTCGCCGTACACGTTGCCGGTAGAGCCGTCGAGCGAAACCCAGTCGCCCTCTTTATAGACTTTGCCGCCCGGAGCGGTCATCGTCTTGGATTTGTAGTCTATTTTCAATTCGCCTGCGCCCGCAACACAGCATGTACCCATGCCGCGTGCAACAACCGCCGCGTGGGACGTCATGCCGCCGCGCGCAGTAAGAATACCTTCGGCGGCGTACATGCCTTCGATATCTTCAGGAGAAGTTTCCAGCCGCGCAAGAATGACCTTCTGTCCGTTGCCTGCCGCGTGCGTAGCTTCTTCGGCTGTGAAGTAAAGCTGGCCGTTTGCTGCGCCGGGAGAAGCGGCAAGGCCCTTTGCAATGGGTGTAGCAGCTTTGAGCGCGTCGGGCTTGAAGGTCGGATGCAGCAACGTATCGAGCTGGCGCGGGTCAATCTTCATGATTGCTTCTTCTTCGTTGATTTTGCCTTCGTTTACAAGGTCGACCGCAATTTTCAGCGCGGCACCGGCCGTACGCTTTCCGTTACGGGTTTGCAGCATATAGAGCTTGCTGCCTTCGATGGTGAATTCCATATCCTGCATATCGCGGTAATGGTCTTCCAAAAGCTTTGCAATGTCTACAAACTGCTGGTATACGTCGGGCATTTGCTTTTGCAGGTCTGAAATGGGCTGCGGTGTGCGGATACCCGCAACAACGTCTTCGCCCTGTGCGTTCATCAAATACTCGCCGTACAGCCGTTTTTCGCCTGTGGAAGGGTCACGCGTGAACGCAACGCCCGTGCCGCAATCGTCGCCCATGTTTCCGAATACCATGGTTTGTACGTTAACTGCTGTGCCCCAGCTTGCGGGGATGTCATTCATACGGCGGTATACGATGGCACGGGGGTTGTCCCAAGAGCGGAATACGGCGGTAACAGCCTCGAGAAGCTGTTCTTTAGCATCCTGCGGGAAGTCTTTGCCCAGTTCTTTTTTATAGATATCCTTATAAATTGCGACCAGCTTTTTCAGGTCGTCCGCGTTGAGGTCCGTATCCATTTCAACGCCCTTATTTTTTTTCATCTCCGTCAGCTCGTGCTCGAACTTTTCTTTGTCTACGCTCATAACGACGTCGGCAAACATCTGTATGAACCGGCGGTAGCTGTCATACGCGAAACGCGGGTTGTTAGACTTTTTGGCTACGCCTTCCACCGCGATATCATTCAGGCCCAAATTTAAAATGGTATCCATCATGCCGGGCATGGATGCGCGCGCGCCCGAGCGGACAGATACCAGGAACGGATTTTCCGGATCGCCGAATTTTTTACCGGCAATTTCCTCTGTTTTTGCCATTGCATCGTAGATTTGCTGCACGATTTCGTTGGCAATGACTTCGCCGTC
>JBMNTU010000021.1:0-24420 GCA_050945895.1 Christensenellaceae bacterium
GGCGCGCCGAATCCGTACGGAGAGCGTCGATAGCGCAGCTAGCGCCATCATTTGAGGTTTATAGATAATAATAAATGATGGGAATGCTCTTGAAAATTACATAGTTAGAATTTCCGGTGGCGATAGCTAAGGGGATCCACCTGTTCCCATACCGAACACAGAAGTTAAGCCCTTAAACGCCCAAAGTACTTGGCTGGTGACGGCCCGGGAGGATAGGTAGCTGCCGGATTCAATTTTAAAAAGGCCTGCAATGTTGAGAAACGTTGCAGGTTTTTGTTTTAAGCAATAAAGGAGTTATAGGTATTGCTGCACCTTGTTGAAAAGAATAGGCTGTACCTCTGGATAAGTAAGACTGGAGGGAATGCCTTTAAAGGCTTTGATTTCTGCTATCTCGAACGGTGGAAGAGGGCCCAATTCCAGAATTTCGGCAAAGCATAAATATCCGTAACTATGAGGGTCGTTACTGACTACAAAAGCACAGATAGGGAAAAGAGTAAAATCGGTGGCGCCGGTTTCTTCGAATAGCTCTCGCCGGGCAGCTTCAAGAATTGTCTCCCCTTGTTCCTTGTGACCGGCAGGGATCTCCCATGTGGCGCGCTCCTTGTGTCTGGAAAAAATCCAACGGCGTTTATAACGGCTTACGATTACGGCATATTTGTACATAGAATCGGTTGGCTGGTCGAAGTTGTAGAATTCAATACTTAGCATTGTATTTCTCCCAGGTAAGCTGTTTATTCATCCGGAGGGATGTCAGAATATAGAGCGACAAATAGAACGATATAAGCGCTGCGGAAAAAACATACGAAAGTTATCGGGGGATGTCAATTAAAAATGAAAGCTGAAAAACTGCGGAAATACGGCAAACTGATTTTAAAGCAGACAGCTGGCTATATTTTGTGACAGGTGACGCCTTTACTCATATCTACATCCAGCAGCGTCCGGCGGGGAGTGCCTGCTTTGCCTGCGTTTAATATGATATTAAAAATGGTCTCGGCAATGATCTTGGTGTCCTGTTTGATGGAAGTAATAACAGGATAGAAGGAATCGCTGTCTACCCCGTCAAACCCGCATACAGAAAATTCGTCCGGAATTTTGACGCCCAGTGAATTGGCCCGCATAATGAACCCGCGGGCGGAAAGGTCGTTCGCCGCCATAATGGCTGTGGGTGCGTCGGACATGGAGTAGAAATAATCGAAGCAGTCTGTTCCGCCCTTTACGGTAAAATGGCCCTGCTTGATATAGTGGTCGGGCACTTCCAGGCCCAGCTTCTGCATGGCCTGTAAAAAGCCGTTTAGCCGTTCGCGCGCAGGCATCATATTGGGAGGGCCGGATATATAGCCGATTTTTCGGTGGTTGAGCTTATAGAGGTAATCGACCAGAAGCTCGGACCCCTTCCTGTTATCGGGAATGATGCCATAGCTGTTTCTTTTATTGAAGCCTTCACGGTCGAGCAGTATGATGGGCGCGTCAAAATCATCATCTTCGTTCAGGCCGAGATTTTCGCGCGCGGTTCCGGCCGTATAAATGATGGCGGAGGTATGGATGCTTTTACAATACTCGTAATATTTTGCTTCGCGCTCGTAATCGTTTTTGGCATTGCAAATAATAAGCGCATAGTTGTTTTCGAACGCAAGGTAATTGAGACGGTCGATCAGATCTACATAGTAGGGGTTGTTCATATCAAGAATGAAGATAACGATCGATTTTGTGATACCGGCAGCATGGCTGCCTGGCTTTTTACTTGCTTGCAAAGATATGTAGTTGTTTTCTTTTACAACCTTTAAAACCTTGGCGCGTGTTTCGGGCGCAGCAAGCTCCGGGTTGTTGAGCACCCGCGAAACCGTTGCGATAGAAACACCGGAAAGCTCGGCGATGTCTTTCACACCGAAAGCCTTTTTCTTCTTTTTAGATTTTGCCATGACAGGGCACCATCCTGCAAAAATAGATTTACTTTAATGAGTGTATCTGTAAAGTGCTGATGTTATTATATCAGGTTTTTTTTAGAAGGAAAGCTTTTTATGAAAATAATTTAATTTTTTTCATAAAAACACAGGAAAAAGGCGGAAATATAAACTTAAAATGTGAAAATATGAACGAAGCCCTTTGAAAAGGCTGAAAAATATAACTTGTTTCAGTAAAATTTAGAAAAGAAATGAAAAAAACAATATTTTTTTCACGAAAACTCTTGACATTGTAGGTGCATCGGTTTATTATTACAGCATACTAACTAGTATTTTTTGGGCGTACATTCAGTTTTGATACTTTAATTATACAGACACATTTTAAGGAAATCGACAGTAAACGGTTTTGATTCAGAAAGGTTTGTTCTCGAAAAACATTTGGAGGAACAAAGTAAGTCCTACATACAGCGCTGCTGCTATTGGTAAGCGGTATGCTGTAAAGAAATTACCCAAAATAATATAATTTATGGCAGGATTTCCTGTAGCGGGCGAATAATGCACTGCGACGGGGTATGTTTTTGTAGCCCTTTATTATATATAGCCTAAAATACATGATGAGGAGTAAAGATATGAAGTGTTATTTAGTGGAAGCTGATTTTTCGCCAAAAGAAGGATACGTATTAAATGAACGTGAAAAGCGGGATCACCGTGCGCAGCGTTCCAGCATGGTGTTCAATAACCTGCGCGCGGGGCTTTCGGAATGCGAAAAGCCAAAGCCGGGGCCGAAGGATGTGCTCATAAAGGTGGGCGCGTGCGGTGTGTGCGGAACGGACATGCATGCCGGATTTGCAGGTGAGGATGGATATACGGAATATACTGGGCACTTGCGTTTGCCGGTTATTATGGGCCATGAGTTTTCCGGCGAAATCGTGGAAGTAGGAAGCGAAGTAACGGAATATAAGGTGGGCGACCTGATTGCGGTAGAGCAGATTCGCTGGTGCGGAGAGTGCTTTGCGTGCAGGAAGAATAAATTTAACAGTTGCATCAATATAGAGGAAGTTGGCCTTTCGATGAACGGCGGCTTTGCGGAATATGCGGTTGTGCCGCAAAAATACTGCGTCAGCCTCAACGAGGTTGCAGAGCGCTTGGGCGACAAGATGGCGGCGCTGGAAGCGGGCGCGCTTGCCGAGCCGACCTGCGTATCGTACGCCGGTATGATGATCAACGGCGGCGGCGTACAGCCGGGCGCGCACGTGGCAGTGTTTGGAAGCGGCCCCATCGGCCTTGCGGCGGTTGCGCTTGCGCGTGCTGCGGGAGCTGCGAAAATATTTGTATTTGATACGGTAGATGAAAAATTGGAGCTGGCTAAAAAAGTTGGGGCGGATTATGTGTTTAATTCCATTACGCTTGCAAAGGAAGGCAGCAGCCCGGCGGAAAGAGTGCTCGATATTACCAAAGGGATTGGCTGCGGAATGGTTGTGGAATGTGCGGGCGTGCCCAGCAAAACCTATCCGGATATCGTGCAGCTGATGAGCATTGGCGCGACGGTTGTGCAGCTTGGAATGGGCGGCGCGCTTGCGACCATCGACCTGACGCCTTTCCAGATTAAAGGATGCAGAATTGTTGGGTCGCTTGGCCATGCAGGCAGTGATATCTATCCTTCGGTTATCCGCATGATGGCGCAGGGCAGCATCGATATGCGCAAAATTGTTACAGGACGTTTCAACCTAAGCGATGTGGAAGAGGGAATTGAAGCGGCAAAATCTGGAAAACATGGCAAGGTGTTGATTAGCCAGCATTATAAGTAAACGGGAACCAACGAATTCTAAATATATATTTGAAAAAAGCGAGGTAAAAGAAATGAAGGCAAGAATCGCATTTTTGAGCAAACCGCACGATTTGAAAATCCAGGACGTAGAGCTTCCGGCAT
Source organism: Christensenellaceae bacterium (assembly GCA_050945895.1). Lineage (GTDB taxonomy): Bacteria > Bacillota > Clostridia > Christensenellales > Christensenellaceae > JBMNTU01. The sequence continues at coordinate 3,832 of JBMNTU010000021.1, forward strand.
TAAAGCCGGACCAGATACTGGTAAAGGTAGGGGCATGCGGGATCTGCGGGTCGGACGTGCACTGCTATGAGGGAGAATCGGCAGAAGGCCGCTACGACATCGCGCCGTATACACCCGGTCACGAATGGGGCGGCACGATCGTGGAAGTAGGCGACGCTGTTACGGGGCTTAAGGTAGGCGACAAGGTAACGGGCGACTGCGTAATGGCTTGCGGCGTATGCGGCAACTGCAAAGAAGGCCTGATGCCTTCGGCATGCCTGAACATGCGTGAGTCTGGGTTCCGTCCGGACAGCCCGGGTGGCTTTGGCACATACCTGATTATTGAAGAACAGTACGCACACGCGATTCCGGCAGATTGGCCGGAAGAGATGGGCGCATGGGTAGAGACGTTCTCCATCGGCTATTTTGGCATTTGGGGCAACGGCGGCTACATCGACGCATCGGACTACTGCCTGATTTCGGGCGCGGGCCCGGTAGGCGTATCGGCGTGCATGACGTCTAAGACGAGCGGTGCGAAGACGATCATTTCCGACCCGATCGCAACACGGCGCGAGCGTGCGCTGAAGTATGGAGCGGACGTAGCGCTTGACCCGACTTCTCCGGATTATGAGAAGCAGCTTTTGGAAGCGACAGACGGCCACGGCCCCTCTGTATGGGTAGAGTGCTCGGGCACGAACGCTGCGATCCAGTCGATCTTCGACCTGGCGGGACACAGCTGCCGCGTAAACCTTGTAGGCCACAGCATCGGACGTAAGATTCCGATCGAGATCGGCAAGGTAATCTGGAAGACGCTGAAGATTAAGGGATCGGGCGGCACGAAGGACTTTGCGCAGCGGACCATCCGTTTTATGAGCGCGATAAAGGACAAGTACGACTTTGCGGCGCTTAACACGCACCACATTCCGTTTGAAGATCTTGACAAGGGCATGGATCTTGCAATCAACCATCCGGAAGAAGCCTTCAAGGTTATGCTGACATTTTGATTAAGACGCAACAATAGCACAAAAACAAACAGAACAGGCCAGCGGTTGCGGCGGGTTACACCGCCGCAGCCGGGCTTTATCTGAAAAAAGGACAAATCAACGAAATATTGCCGGGCAATCCGGAAAAGCATTTGAAATGATTCCATAATAATTGAAGCACTTATTTTATAAGGGGTATTTTGCATAAATAATAAAGGTTTGGATTTGTAAGAATGACCGGCGATTTGCGCCACGTTTATAACGGGGCGGCCGGAACAACAAGAAAAGTGAACTATGGCTGGCTGCACGGAGGTTTGTGTAGGGCTGTCGGAATATCAATAATGGCATAGGAGGGTAAAATGCTATGAAAGCTTATGTGTTGGAAGGAAAATGGGCGCCAAAACCGGGGTATGTACTGAACCCAAGGGAAGAACGGGATCACCGTGCGGCAAGGGGCAATATGGTATGGAAAGACGTGACGGCAAGCATCAAAGAATGGCCCACGCCTGAAATCGGCCCTACAGACGTGCTGATCAAAGTAGGAGCGTGCGGTGTGTGCGGAAGCGATATGAGCGCGGCCAAAATGGACGATGAGGGCTACTCGCACTTTTCCGGCCACCTGCGTCTTCCGGTCATCCTTGGCCACGAGTTTTCGGGTGAAATCGTGGAAGTGGGCAAGGAAGTTACAAAAGTAAAGGTTGGAGACCTGATTGCCGTAGAGCAGATCCGCTGGTGCGGCGAATGCTCCGCTTGCCGCAAGGGCAAGTTCAACAGCTGCGAAAACCTTGAGGAAATCGGGCTTTCGGACCATGGCGCATTCTGCGAGTATGCAAAGGTTCCTGAAAAATATTGCTGCAACATCAACGAAATTGCCGACCTTTTGGGCGACAAGCTGGCTGCGCTTGAAGCGGGCGCGCTTTCCGAGCCCACGGGCGTTTCGTACAACGGCATTATGATCAACGGCGGCGGCGTACAGCCGGGCGCAAACGTGACCGTATTCGGCACAGGCCCCATCGGTCTTGCGGCCATTGCGCTTTGCCGCGCAGCAGGTGCTGCGAAGATCTTCGCGTTTGATACCGTTACCGAAAAGCTGGAGCTTGCTAAAAAGGTAGGCGCAGATTTTGTATACAACTCCATCGACGTTGCCAAGCAGGGCTCCAGCCCTACAGAAATCGTCATGGAAAAAACACACGGATTGGGCTGCTCCAAGGTTGTGGAAGCGGCGGGCGCTTTCAATAAAACCTATCCGGATATCGTAAACATTATGTCTATTGGCGCAAATGTTGTGCAGCTGGGTATGTCTCCCGGGCTTGCCACAATCGACTTAACGCCTTTCCAGATCAAAGGCTGCTCGCTTTCGGGCTCGCTGGGAACGGCAGGCAGCGACATTATTCCGTCTGTGCTGCGTATGATGGCGCAGGGCAGCATCGATATGCGGAAGATCATTACCGGACGCTATAGCTTAGACGATACCGCTCAGGCAATCAAAGACGCTTCGGCCGGCGGACACGGCAAAGTTTTGGTAAGCCAGCATTACGATAAGAAATAATTTAATATAAAGGAAAGAGGTAAATTTGCTATGAGACTACAGGATAAAGTAATCATGATTACGGGTGCTGCAGGCGGAATCGGTAAAGCTGCGGCCAAGGTGTGTGCCGGATACGGTGCGAAAATTGCTGTTGTAGACCTGAAGGAAGACGAAGTGCAGAAGACGGCGGACGAAATTGTTGCGGACGGCGGAGAAGCGGTTGCGTTTGGCTGTGATGTGCGTAAAAGGGATATGGTGCGCGGCGTTGTGCAAAAAGTTGTTGACAAATACGGCAAGATCGACGGCCTGTTCAACAATGCAGGCGTAGTGCGCTCCTGCCTGCTTGTAGACGCAGACGATGCGGAATACGATTTCACGATGGACATCAACTGCAAGGGTGCGTTCATTGTTGCGACAGAAGTAGCAAAGGTAATGGTACCCCAGAAAAAGGGCCGCATCATAAGCACATCTTCCATATCGGCCTACAAAGAAGAATCCACAAACGGCATCTACTGCATGTCTAAAGCGGCGATTGCTATGATGATGCGCGTTATGGCGCTCGAGCTTGGCCAGTATGGCATTACATGCATGTCCATTGCTCCCGGCCACATCGACACAGGCCTGCTTCGCGGTTCGTTCGAGCAGCGCGGCGCGGCGGAAGGCAAGCCGGTTGAAGCGTTTTACGATGAAATGAAAGAGACCATTCCGTTGGGGCGCCTTGGCCAGCCTTCGGAAATCGGCGAATTTATCGCGTTCCTGTTTGACGATCGTTCTGCATATATCGACGGCCAGAACATGCTGATTGCCGGCGGAAAGATTATGGGCTAAACATTACTGAACTCTATGGCGCTTGCGGGGGGAGTTTCCCCCCGGGGCGCTTGTTAGACCAATAAAAATTAAGGAGATACAGTATGAACGTTAAGTATGGTATTACCGAATGGGGTCTTCCGGGAACGGGCAGGTATACGGTGAAGTTTACGGCGGAGGCTGGATTGCAGGGCTTGCAGTTGGACTTCGGAACGTATGAAGGCGGTTATTTCATGGCACAAAAGCGCATGATGGATGCGTACATGGAAGACGGCGCAAAATATGGCGTGGAGTTTCCTTCGCTGGTGCTTAACGACCTTGGAAAGCATGGGTTTGTGGACGGCCCGGAATCGCCCGATTATGAAATTGCGATGGACCAGGTTTGGACAGGCCTTAATTGCGTAAAATACATGGGTATCGATACGCTGATGGTTCCGCAGTTTTGGGCAAACGAAATCACAGACGACAAAAAGTTTGATAACGCGGTTAAGGTGTTCAAACAGGTTTGTGAAAAAGCGGCGGAAGACAACATCACCATCATGAGCGAGACGACGCTCAATGCAGACAGGATGCTCGACCAGCTTCAGGCGGTCGATATGCCCAACCTTTTTGCATTCTACGATTCCCAGAATTACGATTTCTTCAAAGGCTACGACCAAAAAGAAACGCTGGATAAGCTCTATCCCTACATTGGCACGCAGCTGCATGTTAAAAGCAGCGTAGGCCACGACTGGGAAGAAGGCGGCGTGCTTTCGGGCGCACTTCTTTGGGAAGCGGAGTCCAAGTTTAAAATCACAGAAGAAAAGCTGAAAAAAGAAGACTATTCCGGCTGGATCATTCTGGAAGACTATTACTATGTGAAGCCGGTGCGCGACAGGAACGAAGACCAGTACGCGCTGCTTCAGCAGGACGTAGATTTCCTGAAGAAAACATTTGGCTGAGAATGGCCTTTTGGAAATGCATGGCAGTACTACGGATTGGAAATAAAACCATAGGATGAAAAGGAACGTGGCGGCGCAATATGTATTTGCGCCGCCGGATGTTCCTTGCAGTGCTGCAGACAGAAAGCGCTGCGTGCTGGTTGCTTCGTTGCGGCATGTAAAAAAAACTGGTTGCACGGCTATGAAGCAGACAAGAGAAGATATACGCAAGGAGAAGACTATGTTAAAAGGAAGCTATAAATCAATAGATGGACCAAAGGAAATATCCAAGATTGTAATGGGCGCGCTTACAATGGGCTGCGTACAGACGCTGGACGAGTCTTTTGCGATTTTGGATCGTTATATCGAGCTTGGCGGAAACATGATCGACACGGGGCGGAGCTATTTCGGCGAAGTGTATAACGGAGATTCCAAAAGCGAATACACGGTTGGCAAATGGCTGAAAAAGTCGGGAATGCGGGACAAGATTATTTTGAGTACAAAAGGCGGATATCCGGAGCTTAGGGATATGCATTACTCCAGGCTTTCGCCCGATTGCCTGCGCTACGACATCAACACAAGCCTCGCTGTTTTGGATGAGGAATATGTAGATATGTGGATTTTGCACAGGGACGATGAGAAAATTCCTGTTGACGAAATCATGGATGCTGCAAACGAAGCGGTAGAAAGCGGATTTACAAAGGCGCTGGGCGCTTCGAACTGGTCGACAAAGCGCATCCAGGCGGCCAACGAATGGGCGAAGAAAAACGGTAAAACACCGTTCACGATTTCCCAGATTCTGTGGAACATGGCGTATGTAACAAAGGATATGCTGTCGGACGACACGCTGGTTTCTATGCAGCCTGACGATTATGCGTGGTATAAAGAAAATAAATTCCCCGTTATGGCATATTCGTCACAGGCAGTCGGGTTCTTTTCGCTGTACCCCAAACTGGGCGTGGACGGCCTGATTGCGCGCGGTAAATTATATGCAACGGAAACAAACATCAAGCGCTCCAAGCTGGCGGATGAAATATGCGCGGAACTGGGGATTACGCCTGCGCAGCTTAGTATGGCGTACCTGACAAACAACGCGGTGGACGGTTATGCGATCGTTGGTTGCCAGACGGTTGCAGAGTTGGAAGACACACTTTCTGCGGCAGATTTAAAAGTGGATCCGGCGCTGCTGGAAAAAATTGAAAATTGCATATAAAAATGCTAAAATAGCTTGAATATTTAGGAAAATTAAGATATACTGAATTTGTAACTATCAATTTACGTTTGTCACTATTATTCATTGAGGAGGGTAATATATAATGGCAGATCAACAATGGCTCACCACTGAACGCCCCGACGTTATTTTTGAAAACACGTCTACGGGCAGGCTCAAAAAGGAATTATGGGACGCTTCGGATGAACAGATCGACAAAATTCTGGAAGAATACGGTATTGGTGCTCCTCCGGAACTGGGCGTAGCAAACACATACATCCAGAACACTCCCAGAAACAAACTGATCGAAAAGAAAAAGAAGAACGATATCGTCCTCGTTCCGATCGGCTGCACAGAAAACCATGGTATCCACAATCCTTCGGGTCTTGATACATTCATGGTAACGCAGATTTGCGAAGGCGTACGCCGCTATACAGCAAAAAAAGGTTACGAAGTAAACCTTGCGTTCACGCCCCTTAACTATGGCGGACATCCGTACCACCATATCGGAATGCCGGGAACGGTTATCATGCCTCACGAAGTGGTTCAGGAAACACTGATCTACACGCTCGTTGGCCTTTGGGACGACGGCTATCGCAAGGTTATCCTTGTTAACAACCACGGCCATCTGTGGATGCTGGAAGCTGCCGTACAGGAGTTCTTCAAGCGCTATCAGCTGCCCGGGTTCGTAACGGTTCTGGAGTGGCATCGGTCTGTTCGTGAATTCTTCTATCCTTCGGATAAAGAACACGGCTGGGCAACACACTTCATCCATGCCGACGAAGCAGAAACAGCTGTTGCAAACCTGCTGTTCCCCGAAATGGTAGATATGTCTGTATGCGTTGATGCTGAGCCTAAATCGTTCATGCTGAAAGGCCACTACGACACATCTGTTGATTCCTTTGGCCGCCCGCACCGTTGGAGCGAGGCTGAGGGACACAACTGGATCGAGCGTTTCGGTACGCCCGAAGGCGTTGTTGGTAAACCCTCGCTGGGAACAGCCGACAAAGCAAAACGCCCGGTTGCTGCAATCCTGAAGTATATCACACTGATGATAGACGAGATTTTGGAAGCTTTCCCTCCGGGAAAAATTCCGCCGATCGACAAATTCACCTATCGTACGGAAGAAGAGCTGGCTCCTTGCCTCAAAGAGCCCCTTTCGGAAGGCTGGAAATCTGTACACGAGCTGTACAAGATCGGTATCTTCGAGAAACTGTAAAAAGTACATTTGTACATATAAGAGCATGGCCAACTGGCTGTGCTCTTTTTTTTACAAAAAACTGGAGACAGATGCAGGGAGAAGAAGCGCCCGTGCAAGAACAAAAAAACCAGCCGCGCAAACGGGGAAGCCGGGCGGCTGGCTATTGGTTATTTGATAAGCGCAAGGCTCAACGGAAATAGGCTACGCCGCTTTCGAAAATCTTTTGGTCGTAGTTTCCGGGAACATTTTTAAAAATACACTCTCCCGAACGCTCCGAATGGCCCATTTTGCCAAATACGCGTCCGTCCGGCGAAAGGATTCCCTCGATGGCGAGCATAGAACCGTTTGGGTTGTGTACGCTGTCCATGGTGGGGTGCCCGGAAGGATCCACATATTGCGTGGCGACCTGGCCGTTTTTGAGCAACGTGTCTATATCCTGCCCATTGGCGACAAAGCGCCCTTCGCCGTGCGAAATGGCAATATTGTGTACATCGCTGGCCGTGACGCCTGCAAGCCATGGAGATTTTGTGCTGGTGATGCGCGTTCTTACAATCGTGGAAATATGCCGCCCAATCGTATTGTATGTAAGTGTTGGGCTGCCGTCCGAAAGGGTGCGGATTTCCCCGTAGGGAACGAGGCCAAGTTTGATAAGTGCCTGAAAGCCGTTGCAAATACCAAGCATCAGCCCGTCGCGGTGCTGCAAAAGCGCGTGGGTCGCGTCCATAATGCGCTTGTTTCGGAAGGTCGTCGCAATGAATTTGCCGCTGCCGTCCGGCTCGTCTCCGCCCGAAAAGCCGCCGGGAAGCATGATGATCTGTGCATTATGAATGGCGCGCTCCAGCGCCAAAATGCTTTCCTCAATATCGGAGGTGCTTTGATTGCGCATGATGATGACCTGCGGAACGCCGCCTGCCCGGGCAAAAGCCGCAGCCGTGTCGTATTCGCAGTTGGTTCCGGGGAACACGGGAATGACGACGCGCGGCAGGGCCGTTTTATAATGGCATAGCAGATTGCTTTTTTCGGTGCAAAGCGGCGTGCTGACAGAGCCGGTTTCCTTTGTCTTTGTGGGAAACACGCTTTCGAGCGGAGCGGTGTACGCCGCCTTTATTTCATCCAGAGGGATGGATTCCCCCAGAACTTCAATAACAGGATCTTGCCGGAGCTCGCCTACCAGCTCGAAATCGGTATCGTGGATATCCTTTGCTTCGAAGAAGATATCGCCGTAGTACTTGCCGGTAAGCGCAGAAAGACTATCGGGGAAAAGCTTTACGCCCAGGCTGTTTCCAAGCGCACATTTGGCCGCGCCGGCAAGCAGGCCGCCGCGCGATACGGCGTAGGCGGAGCAAGCGACGCCGTCGGCAATCAACCGGTGCAGCTTTGCATATTTGTGCAGGGCGTCTGCGAAAACGGGCAGGCCGTTTTTATCCCTGGCGATTTTTAGCAGGTAAAGCTTGTTTCCCGCACGTTTGAACTCGGGCGAGATAACGTGGCGCGCATCCGCAGGGGCGACGCAGAATGAACAAAGTGTAGGCGGCACGTCGATATCCATAAAGCTGCCGCTCATAGAGTCCTTGCCGCCGATTGCGGCGACACCAAGCTCTTTTTGTGCGAGGTAGGCGCCCAGCAGCGCGCCCAGCGGTTTGCCCCAGCGTTCGGGCTCGCCCTTCAGGCGTTCGAAGTATTCCTGCAGCGTCAGCCAGGCGTCTTTGGGGTCGCCGCCGGCTGCAGCAAGCTTGGCTACGCTGGACAAAACGGCGTATACCGAGCCCATAAACGGGCTGACTTCCATCATATACGGGTCCAGCCCATAGCTCATTAGTGTCGCATCGTTTGTTTGCGCACCGTCCACCGGAATTTTGGCACACATTGCCTGCACAGGCGTAAGCTGGCTTGCCCCGCCCAGCGGCATGGTTACGCTTGCGGCACCAATAGAACCATCGAACATATCCTGCAGGCCTTTTTGGCTGCATACGTTAAGGTCGCCAAGCAGATGCAGCAGTGTTTCTTTGGCTGTTTTGGCGGTATGCTCGTCAAAGATTGCCTGGGTATTGCCAAATTGCTTTACGGTTGCGCTTGCCGTTTGTGTAGCGCCGTTGGAATCTAAAAAGGCGCGGGAAAGGTCTACAATGGCGTCGCCCCGCCAGAAAAGCCGCATGCGCCCCGTGTCTGTTACGCTGGCGACGACGGTCGCCTCCAGGTTTTCTTCTGCGGCAAGCGCAAGGATACGATCCTTGTGCCGGGGAGAAATGACGACGGCCATGCGCTCCTGCGACTCCGCAATGGCAAGCTCAGTACCGTCCAGCCCTTCGTATTTTTTGGGAACCATATCGAGGTCGATATCCAGTCCGGGCGCCAGTTCGCCGATGGCGACGCACACTCCGCCTGCGCCAAAGTCGTTGCACCTGCGTATTTTTTTGGCAAACGAGGCGTTCCGGAAAAGCCGCTGGAGCTTGCGCTCTGTTAGCGGGTTGCCCTTCTGCACCTCTGCACCGCATTCTTCGATGGATTGCTCGTCGTGCGCCTTAGAACTTCCCGTAGCGCCGCCCAGCCCGTCGCGGCCCGTCCGGCCGCCGATCAGCAGGATGATATCGCCTGCTTCGGGCGTTTGGCGAACAACATTTTTCTGCGGCGCCGCGCCGATGACCGCGCCGATTTCCATTCGCTTTGCTTTGTAGCCGGGGTGGTAAACTTCCTCTACCAGCCCGGTCGCCAGGCCAATCTGGTTTCCGTAGGACGAGTATCCGGCGGCGGCTTCCCTGGTGATTTTCCGCTGGGGAAGCTTGTATTCCATTGTGTCGGCGACCGCTTCTCTGGGGTCGCCGCTTCCTGTGACACGCATGGCCTGGTATACATACGACCTGCCCGAAAGCGGGTCGCGGATGGCGCCGCCCAGGCAGGTGGCCGCACCGCCGAACGGCTCGATTTCCGTCGGGTGGTTATGCGTCTCGTTTTTAAACATAATCAAATAGTCTTTGCTGCCGTCGTCCGTGTGGATCTTATGCTTGATGGAGCAGGCGTTGATCTCTTCCGATTCGTCAAAATTCCGCAGCGTGCCTGCGTGCTTGGCTTCTTTTGTGTAGATGGTCGCAAGGTCCATCAGGCAGATATCCTTTTTACTGCCCAGCGCTTTGCGCGCGGCAAGATAATCTTCGTACACGGCTTTTGCCGCAGAGGAAACCGGGTCGCTGTCAAACTCCACATGTTCGAGCTTTGTCAAAAATGTCGTGTGCCGGCAGTGGTCCGACCAATAGGTATCCAGCACGCGAAGCTCGGTAATGGTGGGGTCGCGCTGCTCCTGCATAAAATATTCCTGCGCAAACAGCATATCCTCCGCCGTCATGGCGAAGCCGTTTTGCCGAGTATATTCCGCGATTTCGCTTTCGGACATTCGGATGAAGCCGGCAATCGTTTCAACGGGCTGCGGCTCGGGCAGGTTCATAACAAGGGTTTTATATTCCGACAAGGAGGCCTCGCACGAATCCACCGGATTGATCACATATTTTTTGATGGTATCGAGCTGCGCTTCGTCTACGCCCCGAACCATATAGATTTTTGCAAACCGGACGAGCGGGCGCTCTTTACGCGTCAGAAGCTGAATACATTGAGCGGCGCTGTCTGCGCGCTGGTCATACTGGCCAGGCAGGTATTCTGCGCCAAACACGGCATATCCGCCGGGTATTTCCAGCGTATCCAGGTATACGGTGTCGACAGGCGCTTCGCTGAAAACATTGTCTACGGCAAGGGAAAATTCTTCATCTCCGATATTTTCCACATCGTAGCGGTTGAGGATGCGGACGTCCTGCGCGGGTACGTCCAGGTATTGGTTAAAATCGCTCAAAAGCGATTGCGCCTCCACATCAAACCCCTTCTTTTTTTCAACGAACAGCCGTTTCACACTCATTTGTAGTATCCTTTCTTGTTACAGCGTATAGAGCAGGGCAGCATATACTGGTATTGTAATAAATGAGAACAATGTTGTCAAAGCCACGCCGTTTGCCGCAAATTTGGTGTGCGCGCCAAAGTGGCCGGCGGCGATGGCGGTTTGCGTAACGGATGGAAGGCTCATTTGCATGATAAACACCTGCATGGGGAATTTTTCCAGCCCGGCGAGCATACCCACAAAAAACATACAGGCGGGCGCAACAATAAACTTACCAAGCAGCACAAGCGCCATATCCTTGTCGATTTTACGGAGAGACCGTAATCCCGCGCGCTGCAGGATAATGCCGACATAGATAATGGCAAGAGGTGCGGTGATGCCGCCTGTATAGCTTAGTGTGTCCATCAGAAAATCGGGCAGCTTTACGCCCAGCAATACCAAAACAAAAGCGATGATGATTGCGACAAGCGGCGGCTGAAAAATGCGCTTTACCAATCCGCCTTTTTCTTTTTTTTGTGCATGGCCGGCAAGCAGCGCGCCGTCGCGGCTAATTTCCATATAGCCAAGGCTGTTGACAAACAATGCGTTGATGATGTAAAACAGCAGGGCATACGAAGAGCCCGCATCCCCAAATATTGCGGTGGCGACGGGCAGGCCGATGAAAATGGAATTGGAATAACAAAAAAGGGATGTAAATACGCCGCGCTTGGATTTTTCTATTTTCGCCAGCACGATGACCAGCTTGCAAACAGCATAGGATAGCAGGGTGGAACCGGCAGCAGCAAGCAGCAGTATCCACGCGCTGCCGAGGGTCTCCGCCGAAAAATTGCTCAAAAAGGAAGCGACTGCCGTGCAGGGCAGGGTAATATTGATAATCAGTTTGGTGATAAAATTCGTGACGCTTTCGTTCGCCCAGCCCTTATGGCCGATAAAATAGCCGAACGCCACAATAATGAACACCATCAGTACGGATTCTATGGCGGAAATGACCATGAATATTCTACCTCAAACGACCATCGCGGCGTAAATGGCGCGCACTGCACGCTCGAAGTCGTCATTCTCCACACCGACGATGATATTAATTTCGCTGGAACCCTGGTCGATCATCCGGACGTTGATATGGTTGTCCGCAAGGGCAGAAAAAAGCCGCGCGGAAGTACCGATATGCCGGATCATACCGCGCCCGACGGTTGCAATAAGCGCCATGTTGGACGACACCTCTACGCTGTCCGGCTTGCAAACATCGTGGATCTCGTCGATGAGCTCTTCGATAATGCCGCGGATGCGTACGTCTGCCACAACAATGCTGATCGTGTCGATGGAAGAGGGCATATGCTCGAACGAAAGGGAAAATTTCTCCAGGCACTGGAGCACCTTGCGGCCAAAGCCGATTTCGGTGTTCATACCGTCTTTTTCGATGGTAATTACGGTAAAGTTCTTTTTACCCGCAATGCCGGTAATGGGGTATTTATTGTGCTGCCCCTCATCCAGCGAAGGTATAATCATCGTGCCGCCGCCCAGCGGGTCGTTGGTGTTTTTTACGTTGATGGGAATGGCCGCCTCAAGCACGGGAAAAATACTGTCTTCGTGCAGAACGGTCGCGCCCATGTATGCAAGCTCCCGAAGCTCGCGGTAGGTGACGACGTCAATTTTTTGCGGCGCTTCTACAACGCGCGGGTCGGCCATCATAAAGCCGGAAACGTCCGTCCAGTTCTCGTAAAGGTCGGCTTCGGCGGCCTGTGCGACAATTGCGCCGGTAATATCGCTGCCCCCGCGGGAAAAGGTCTTAATCTGTCCGTCTGGCAGGCTGCCGTAAAAACCGGGGATAACCGCCCGGCCATGGAGCCTTAGCGCGCCCGGCAAAATGGACATGGTTTTTTGCTTGTCGTAGTGCTCGGAATCGTCAAAAAAAATAACGTCGGCCGCGTCGATGAAGTCGTAACCCAAAAGGTCGGCAATCAGAATGCCGTTTAAGTATTCGCCGCGCGACGCCGCGTAATCTGCGGATGCGCCCGCCTGCACATTTTTGTATATTTCGCCGAGCGAAGCTTCAATATCTGTATTAAGCTTAAGGTCATCCCGTATTTTTGTATACCGTTTTACAATGGTCTGGTAAATTTCCTCGGGGTCTTCAAAATTGCTGACGGCCTCATATAGCATATAAAAAAGGTCCGTTACCTTTATATCATCCGTAAAACGTTTACCGGGAGCAGACGGCACCATAAAGCGGCGGCTTTCGTCCGCCTCTATGATTGCTTTCATTTTTAAAATCTGCTCTGCGTCGGCCAGCGAGCTGCCGCCGAATTTTGCTACTTTTACACTCATCCTGTTTATCTCGTTTCCTATTTAAAAAATATTGATTTCATGTTGTTTACGGCTGGCGAAGCTGCCTGCATTCCAGGTAATAGCGCTTTTCCTGCGCTTCGCCCAGCGAAAATGTTTTTTTGGGAAGCGCGCCGCACCGGATGATCAAATCGAAAAACTCCGACTTTTCCAGCGCGTCGAAATAAAAGCCGATGCAGTCGTATTCTTCCGAAAGAGCGGAAAATGCGTCGTCTCCGTGGATATAGTCGATGCTGCGCTGCGCGTTCTGGGCGACATATTCTTCGAGTATATCCTGCACCTCGCCAACTGCAAGCGGGTGGGACGGTTTTTCTATGATAATTTTGCCCGCGCCGTCCTTATATAGGAAAGGAATGGCGAAGGCGCCGTTTTCTGCCGCGGTTTCTTTATGCCAGCGGCCAAACACCAGCCGGGCAGCCTTGCCCGCTTCGTTCAGCTTATCTGTAACGTATTGTGCGCAGTTTGCAGGGTTGACGTTAAAAAGCACCCGGTGGATGGGCATGAATTCCACTGCGCGGTCGCGCAGGTTGATGACTTCGGTAAGCGCGTAACGCAGCGGGCTCGTTTGCCGCTCTTCGGGTGAAAGTTCTTTTTTTGCTTCCTCCCAGATGGTTTTGGCAGTAGCCAGCGAGTGGTTGCCGTCGCCCACGCAAAAGAGCATATTGTCGTGCCGGGGGAGTTTTTCGATCAACCCCCTTGTTTTTTCCAGCACTTTTTCGTTGTCTGTGAACCAGCCTTCGATACGGCCGCCGTCCATCATCAGGTCAAAATCGTACAGCTTTTCGAAGCTTCCCCGCTGCATGTGGAGCGAACCTATAATTTCATCTTCAGGGTCATCCATCATCAGCATAATGTGGGGAGATTCTATTGCTGCGCCCCTGCGGATCTCTACCCGTGGGGGAATGCGGGACAAAACGGTGCTCTCTGTCGCGCGGACGACCGGTTTTTTAGAAATATCGTAGTCGTAGCATTCCAGGTCGATGTTTAGCAATATGCCTTTGCGAATCCGGCCGCGGATGTGGCGCTCTGTAAGGACAAGTCCGCTTTTCAGCGGAACAAGGATGCCGTCTTTCAGGTAATCCGTCATAACGGTTTTCATATGGTGGATCCGTTCGGAAACGTCGTCGTCTTCCAAATAGATTTCGGGCAATACAATATGCAGCGACGAAGGCGCTGCACCCACAAGCTTTGAGACCTGTTTCCAGTAGCCGGGCTGCGACGTAAACTGGTCGCACGCAACAACAGCCCATTTATGATAATCGACAGAATCGGCCGGCATCAGTAGTTCTGCATAGGTGAAACCCTGGCCGGACAAAGGTTCTGTTTGCATCAGGCATTCCCTCCAAAAAGACATATACCTAAATATATCACCATAAAGCCGATTTTTCAAGAGCAGGGCCGATAAGAAGATAAGAAGCAACGCCCTCCGGTATGGGGTCGGGAAGAAGCGATTTGGAAATGTGGGGCATACCAGGTATAAAATGCACGAGGCGATTGATATTTTTGAATGATTGCATTATACTAAACAATGAAATTGTATAGCACGCAGGAGGAAACTATGAGCAACCTTGAGAAATATAACAAAGTTTTTATGGAAACGCTGTCTTTACAGCAAAAAGATTTAAACGACGGGCTTTTGTACCAGAGCATTGCAGAGTGGGATTCTGTAGGCCATATGAATTTGGTGGCCGCGCTTGAGGATGCATTCGATATTATGCTGGATACCGACGATATCATCGACCTTAGTTCGTATGGCATCGGCAAGGAAATATTAAGTAAATACGATATAACATTCTGAAAAGGAGAAATAATGATGAATAACCGGATTTCTGTAACGACGATTGAACAATGCGGAGAAAAAGCGCCTCTTGTATTTCGCGGAGATGTTTTCGATGCAATCAAAAAGGCCAAACAGTATGGCTACGATGCGCTGGAGATCCATGTGCGCGATGCCAAAACATTTGATACGGCAGGGGTCAAAAAGTGCCTTGCCGAAAACGGCATCGTTATTTCTACAATCGTTACAGGGCAGATTTATGTGGTGCGCAAATATTGCCTTACAAGCCCGGACGAGCAAAACCGCAAGCAGGCGATGGCCGAAATGAAAGCATACATCGATATTGCGGCAGAGCTTGGCGCAAAAGACGGCGTTATTTTAGGCTGGATACGCGGAGACAGGCCGGAGGGCGACGACGGTACATACGACAGGCTGCTTTCGGCGGCAATCAAAGAGCTTGCCGAATATGCCGGTTCAAAAGGCCAGCGGCTTTTGGTTGAGGTCATCAACCGCTACGAGGTCAACACGTTCAACACGGCGCAGGAGCTGCTCGATTTCATCAATAAATATAATCTGGAAAATGTATATATCCACATGGACTGCTTCCACATGAACATCGACGAGGCAGACATGGCCGAATCTATCCGCATCTGCGGAGACAAAATGGGCTATTTGCACATGGCCGATTCGAACAGGCACTACCCCGGCGCAGGCCATACCGACTTCATTCCCATTATAAAGGCGTGTAAGGAGGTCGGCTACGAGGGATCCTTTTCGCTGGAATGCATCCCCATTCCCGACAGCGACACATCGGCAAGGGAAGGGTTCAAGGCCATCCGCGCAATGCTGGATGCGGTGAAATAAGCACATGGTTTTTTTTGACGAATTGGAAAAACATGGAAATATGCCTGCGCTCATTTTGGAAGACGGCAGGCATATTTCCTATCATGAACTGCTGCAAAGCGCAGACCGGGTTGCAAAGGAAGTTCCTGCGCGGTCGGTTGTGTTTCTTGTTTGCAAAAATGCCTGCATGTCTGTTTGCGGATATGTAGGGCTGCTGCGCAAAAAAGCGGTTCCCGTGCTGGTAAACGGCGCGGTGGACAGCAAGCTTTACGAAGCGCTGATAAAGCAGTACCGCCCGTCTTACATTCTTCTGCCCAAAGAGCAAAAGGAGGAGTATGGCCGGGGGCAAGCGGTATTGGAGCAGGACGGCTACCTGCTGATGCGTACCAGCCTTGCCGACGACTACGGCGTGCATGACGATTTGGCGCTGCTGCTCACGACTTCGGGCAGCACGGGCAGCCCCAAGCTTGTGCGCCAGTCGTATAAAAATATTGAGGCGAATACAAAATCGATCGTGGAATACCTGGGTATCCGGCAGGACGACCGTGCGATCTCTACGATGCCCATGAGCTATACCTACGGGCTTTCCATAATTAACAGCCACCTCTACGCCGGCGCAGCCATTATCCTGACAGACAGGACGCTGATGGACAAAGCGTTTTGGGCGCTGTTTAAAGAGCACGGGGCGACGACGTTTGGCGGCGTTCCGTATATTTACGAAATGCTTAAAAAACTCCGTTTCGAGCGCATGGACCTGCCAAGTTTGCGCTACCTGACGCAGGCGGGGGGCAAACTTTCCAAAGAGCTTTCGCTGGAATTTGCGGATATGCTGGCAAAAAGAGGTGTGGGGTTTGTTGTAATGTACGGGCAGACGGAAGCGACTGCGCGGATGTCTTACCTGCCCGCCGAATATGCCGTAGAAAAGGCGGGAAGTATGGGAATCGCCATTCCGGGCGGCGAATTTATGTTGATCGATACGGACGGTTCGCCCATTACGGAAGCAGGAAAAGAGGGAGAGCTGGTCTACAAGGGCGACAATGTGACGCTTGGGTATGCCGAAAGCTGTGACGACCTTATAAAGGGCGACGAGAACGGCGGCGTGCTGGTCACCGGAGATATTGCAAAACGCGACGAGGACGGATTTTATTACATTACCGGACGCAAAAAGCGTTTTCTGAAAATGTACGGAAACCGCATCAATCTGGACGAGCTGGAGCGCATCCTCAAAGCGGAGGGGTACGAATGTGCGCTTTGCGGGCAGGATGACCACATGGCCATCTTTGTAACGCGGGAGGAAGACGCGCAGGCTGCCCACGCGTGCGCGAGCAAAAAAACGGGCATCCACCCTTCGGGGTTTTCGGTGCGGTATATTCCGGAATTGCCCCGCAGCGAAGCGGGCAAGGTGCTGTATTCCGAGCTGGAGAAACTGTGTGATGTTTGAAATTGAAGAAATTTTAAAAATACCGCCGTATTCGCTTGCAAGCAAGCAAAAGGCGGCGCTGTACGAAGATGCGATGGGCGACCTGACCGCGTTCCACCGCGCACATTGCGCGCCGTACAGGCGCATGGTGGACGCGCTGGGTGCAACTGGAAAAAAAGAGGCGGACGTGCCGTTCTTTCCTGTGCGGCTGTTTAAGGATTACGAGCTTTTGAGCGTGGAAAAAAGCGAGGTCGTCAAAACGATGACGTCTTCGGGCACATCGGGCCAGGCCGTTTCCAAAATATTTTTGGACAGGAAAACTTCGTCTGCGCAAACGAAAGCGCTGACCAAAATAACGGGCGAGTTTCTTGGCAAAAAGCGGCTGCCCATGCTGGTGCTCGATTCCAAAGCCGTGCTAAAGGACCGGCAGATGTTTTCTGCGCGCGGCGCGGGTATATTGGGCTTTTCCATGCTGGGGCACGACGTAACATATGCGCTGAACGAGCAAATGGAGCTCGATTTTGGCGTGCTGGATGCTTTTTTAGAAAAACACGCCGGCGAAGACATGATGCTGTTCGGGTTCACATACATTGTGTGGGCACATTTTTATAAGGCGCTGCTCGATGCGGATAAAAAATACGACCTTTCAAACGGGATACTCATCCACGGGGGCGGCTTTAAAAAGCTGCAAGAGGAAGCCGTGAGCAATGAGGAATTCAAGCAAAGGCTGAAAGACGCCTGCGGGCTTGCACGCGTATATAACTACTATGGCATGGTAGAGCAGACCGGCTCCATCTTTATGGAGTGCGAGCATGGCAGGCTGCATGCTTCTGTGTTTTCGGACGTCATCATACGCCGGGCGGATGATTTTTCCGAATGCGGCGTAGGTGAACGCGGGCTCATCCAGCTGCTGTCACTGCTGCCGCACAGCTACCCCGGGCACAGTATTTTGACGGAGGACGAAGGCGAGATTACAGGAATAGACGACTGCCCATGCGGGCGGTTGGGCAAGACGATTAAAATCCACGGGCGAATACAAAATGCAGAGGCAAGGGGGTGTAGTGATACCTATGAGCGAAAATAAGCTGACATACCTTGTGGGCGGCGGGCCAATCTGCGAAGAGCCGCTTGTGCCGTACGACGAGCGGATCATACTCTTTTTGAATGACTTTGCGCGGGAGCTCCGGCAAAGCAGGCAGGCGGCAGAGCACAGCGATATTATGTCGCTGGCGTATTTTTGCCGTGCGGCAAACATCCGGCGGCTGAAGCAGGCATACGAAAACAGCTATAAGCGCATCGGCCGGGGTGTGGTGTTCCACATTACGCCGGGCAACGTGCCCGTCAATTTTGCGTTTTCGTTTCTGTTCGGTTTGCTTGCGGGCAATGCAAATATCGTGCGCGTGCCCGAAAAGGAATACCCGCACACACAGATCATATGCGACGCAATAAACCGTGTACTGGAGGACCCGGCACACGGCGATATCAAAAAAATGACCGCGTTTGTGCATTACCTGATCGATGACGAAATAACGACGAGGTTTTCCGCACAGTGCGACGCGCGCATTATCTGGGGCGGAGACCGGACCATTGCCCACATCCGCGGCATACCCACGCGCCCGCGCGGTGTGGAAATTGCGTTTGCAGACCGGTATTCGTTTTGCGTGATGGACGCGCCATCCGTCCTTTCGGCTTCGGACGGGGACATAGACAAGCTGGCGCTTGGTTTTTACAACGATACATATTTGATGGACCAAAACGCCTGCTCGTCGCCCATGCTAATCGTGTGGCAGGGCGACGGAAAAGAAAAAGCCAAAGAGAGGTTCTATGCGGCGCTATTCGAATGCGCCAAGCAAAAATATACGCTGGAGCCGGTGTTTGCAGTCGATAAATATACGCAGCTTTTGGAAATGGCAATCGACATGCCGGGCATTAAAAACGTAAAGCGGTACGAGAACTATCTGTATGTGGCAACGCTTTCGGCGCTGCCCGAAAAAACGTCGGAGGTGCTGCGCGCAAAATATGGCCTGTTCTTTGAACTGGACGAAGACGACCTTGGAAAAATAGCGCCGTTTATAGACCGGAAGTTCCAGACGCTGACCTATTTTGGCGGCGAAAAACAGCGTCTGCAGGATTTTGTTCTGCAAAACAGGTTGGTGGGAATAGACCGCATCGTGCCCATAGGGCAGGCGCTGGATATTGGCGTGTACTGGGACGGATATGATATTGTATCTACATTGTCGCGCATTGTAGACTTAAAGTAAACGGTTTAATTTCAATATGGCAGGTAGGCCGGCGCAATCCGCAGGCCTTTTTTATTATGCCCCGAAATAATTCATTATCCCCCGAAAAATCCCCTGTGCCATTTCAAACTGGAAATCCTCGTCCGTCAGCTTGGCGTCTTCCGTGGCGTTGGACATATGCCCCATTTCTATGTTTACGATTGGACGCTCGCACCAGTTGAAGCCCGTTTGGTCGCTGCGCTGGGTAATACCGGTGTTTTTTATGCCTGTTTCGTCGCAATATGCGGAAAGAATGGCCTGCGCAGCCGCGTCACACTCCGCCTTGTACGGGTTTTCCGTGGGCACAAGCATAAACGCGCCGGTGGCGCCAGCGTCGCCTATGCTATTGCAGTGCAGCCGAATGCCGAGGTCGACGGCGTAGTCGTTAAAAAGCTGCGCGCGTTCGGCGTTGGAAATATCAACATCGGCGCTTTCGCGCGTCATGATAACGGTTGCGCCCTCTGTTTCAAGTAGTTTTTTCAGTTTTAACCCCACATTTAAATTTACGACATGCTCGGGTGTGCCCGAAACGCCCCATGCGCCCGAGGTTACCTTCATTTTTGTTTCGGACGAGCCGGGCGCGGCAGGCTCCGGGTCAGAATTCTGCTGCCCCTGGTGGCCGGGGTCAATACCAATCACAATGCCGGAAAGGGGGCTTGGCGTAGGAGTTGGTGTCGGCGTAGGAGTTGGCGAGGGCGAAGGGGTCGGAGTAGGGGTTGGTGTAGGAGTAGGCGTTGGGCTTGGCGTCGGCGTGGGTGTTTGCACAGGAGTAGCAAAAACTGCCGCCGCTGTGGAAGATGCTGCAGAAGGCGCGGCGCTTTCTTCCGGCGCTTTGGCTGCGCATCCGGCGCACGCCAACACTGCTAAAAGAAGCAATGCAAATACAATGGTTGTTTTTTTGTTCATAAGGCCTACCTTCTTCAAAAAAAGACATATAAAAACCGCACACCCTGCGTTGAAACTTCACCTATGAGAGGAATTCGCGCAGCCGACTCAGAACAGGCACGCCTGCGGCACACACAGCAAACTGCTTACTGCTGCTTCCGTCAGGACCTGACAGGGTTCACAGCGCTATGTTGCACAGGACCCATCCATCAACACCGACGCACGCGCTCCATGCCTTACAGGTGAGACCCTCGGCAGGGAATTCGACCCCGCTATAGCGGCTTGCGGGTTACAGGGCACCGCTAGCTCCCCGTCTAGTGCGGCAATTATCATTCTAGTCTTTTTTTTGCTGCGCGTCAATCATTTTTGTGGAAAACGGCGCAGTGCACGCGATTTTTGATAATAATACCTTGTTTTTCTTAGTGTAAAATAATCATTGGCAAAAGGGAGGCGTCCAGAAGGCGCCTCCCACAGATACACACTTGATATAATGATTTTGGAAAAGAATCAATCAAGGAGTGTATGCAGTAATAT
>JBMNTU010000022.1:0-23578 GCA_050945895.1 Christensenellaceae bacterium
GCCCTACCGCCTGCGGCGGTATACCTTCCGCTGGCGAAATCAAAGATTTCGACCGTCAGGCATCCGCATCAGCCATAGGAGGGCCGAGCTGGAGCGCTGCCCCGATGGGCAGATGCAGCGACAAGCGAAGGCGGGTAAGCGCGCGATAAGCAAGCCAAAAGCGCAGCGAATCCGCAGCGCACCCCCGTAAATGCGGGGGAACCTTGGAAGTTCCCCCGGCGGGGGCGCGGGGGCCTGCCCCCAAAGAAAAGAAAACATACAAAAGCTGGCAGCATAGCGTGGTAGAATGGAGGAAAACCGTTGCAGGGGCGAAAAAAGCGGGTATAATAGAAGCAATGGAAGCAAAAGGGAGGAACGGAAGCGTGAAAAAAGTAATAGCGATGCTGCTGATGGCGGTGCTGACGGTGGGGACGCTGGTAGGGTGCTCTAACCCTGAAAAGGATATTATTGGAAAGTGGGTTCGGGCGATAGACTCAACAGAAACGTATAGCTATTCAATATATGAGGATTCTTCGAAGCAAGAGCGGCAGGAGGCAATAGAGCTGGCGCTGGATGGCGGAACATATCAGGAATTTTTTGAAGACGGCACCGTTATAGAATATTTTCGTGGTGAATACTCTGGCGAAAGCACATATACTATTGAGGGAGATGTACTGACAGTTTTTTCAGAGTATGAAGGAATCCCCGTACAAGGTGAATATACAATTAAAGGGAGTGATGATATATATATACATGAGATTGCTCTTTATATGATAAAAGCAGAATAGAATATAAAAGCATAGCGCGATATCACGGCATAAGTCATGTAAAAAGCCGCCGCAAGGCGGTTTTTTTGAATGAAGAGTAAAAAAGAAAAAACAACGGATACAACATAGCGTCCACCGCCGCGGAAATGAATGTGACGGACGCCCGTACGCCCAAGCAACCTGCACCCCTCATACCCCTCCTCAAAATGTCCTGCCGGCGGGTTGTGCGCAAAAATTACAATATTATAACATGGCCTGTTGCCGCCCGATGTAAAAGCATAAAAAAAATTTATGCTTTTTTTCTTTTATTATGGCAAAAAGTATTGCAATTTATGGTGCTAAATGATAAAATTTGTTTAAAAGTGGTAAAAAGTGGTGAAAAGTGGTTAACAGGAACATGGAAAGGAGGTCTGCTCGATGTTGTTTGGAACGTATTCACATAATATAGACGCCAAAGGCCGCATGGCAATGCCTGCGAAGCTGCGTGAAGAGTTGGGTGATAAATTCATCGTTACCAAAGGCGTCGGGAAGTGCCTTTTTGTGTATTCTGAGGAAGAATGGGAAAACTTCTCGAATAAGCTGAAGGACCTGCCCTTGTCTAACGCGGCGGCGCAAAGCTTTGCGCGTATGCTGTTTGCAAACGCGTGCGAATGCGAGCCCGACAAACAGGGCAGGATCCTTCTTCCGCAGCGGCTGCGCGATTTTATCGGCGCGGTAAAAGAGGCGGTTGTAACAGGCGTAATGAACCGTGCGGAAATCTGGTCTAAAGACGGCTGGCAGGCCTACTGCGACAATGCGGACGAAGAGTACGAGCAAACGATGGCGCAGCTTGCCGAGCTGGGGATATAAACGATGGAAAACGCCGGCGGCCATGTGCCCGTGCTGTATAAGGAAACGCTGGAGCTTTTAAACCTTAGGCCGGGCATGACGGTGGTAGACGGAACGCTGGGTGGCGCGGGCCACGCAAGGGGAGTGCTGGAGCAAATTCTTCCCGGGGGCAGGCTGGTTGGCATAGACAAGGACGAGGCCGCCATAAAAAGGGCACAAAAAGCCTTTGAAAGCGAAAAAGACAACGTAACGCTCGTAAAGGATGATTTTAAAAACATCAAAGGCATCCTGGCCGGGCTGCAGATAGAAAAGATCGACGCGGCAATGCTGGATTTGGGAGTGTCCTCCTACCAGCTGGACGAAGGGGAGCGGGGCTTCTCCTACAACCAAAACGCCGCGCTGGACATGCGGATGGACAACGCCTCCGCGCTGAGCGCAAAGCGCGTGGTGAACGAATACAGCCAAAGCGAGCTGCACCGCATCATCAAAGAATATGGCGAAGAGCGCTGGGCAAAGCGCATCGCGGAATTCATCGTTAAAGAGCGAAGTGTAAAAGAGATAGAAACAACAGGGGAGCTGACGCGCATCATTAAAGCGGCCATCCCCAAAGGGGCAAGAAAAGACGGCCCGCACCCCGCCAAGAGAACGTTCCAGGCCATCCGGATCGAGGTGAACGGGGAGCTTGCGGGGCTGGGAGACGCAATGGAGGCGTATGCCGCGGCGCTAAGCCCGGGCGGCAGGCTGTGCGTCATCACCTTCCACTCGCTGGAAGACAGGATCGTCAAGCAAACCTTCAAAAAGCTGAACGACCCGTGCGAGTGCCCCAAAGATTTTCCGCAGTGCGTATGCGGCAAGGTCAAAACGGTAGAGATTGTAACAAGAAAGCCGGTATTGCCGGCAAAAGAGGAAACGGAAACGAATCCGCGCGCAAGGAGTGCAAAGCTCCGCGCAATCCAAAAGATATAGGAGGGGCCAAACATGAACGCAATACCGCAAAAAGCACACAATTACAACCGGGTCGTATTGCCCAAAACGCCCCCGATGGAGCGCACGCGCGATTTTCCGCGTATAGAGACGATTGACGAGGTACGCATCCGGCGGATGCAAAAGCAGCGGTCGTCGGCAAACGGCCGTCCGCAGCAGGCTAAAAGGCCGCAGGGCTATTCGGACGTATTGCCGCAGCGCGGGCACAAAAGCAGCTATACGGGCTATTTCCAGCCCGTCCGCGAAACGCCTGCGCGCCAGAAAAACTACGAGCGCTACTACCGCTCGCGCGAGCAAAGCTACGAAGAAGTCAACCACATTGGCGAGCGCCGCCAGCGCCCCCTGGGCAGGGAAGCGCAAGCGCCGCGCAGCAAAACGCAGTGGAACAGCGCCGCGCCGACGGGCAGGAAGCTGACGCCTGCGTACGAAGTAAACAGAAGGCCAAAGCGCCATGAACCACAAACGGGCTATAAGCTGAGCGGAATGCGCTACTATGGGCAAAGCCGCCCGGCTGCCAAAAGGGCGCCCGAAATTGTGGCTTATGATATGGAACATACAGGAGGACGGGCTGCGCTGTACGGACGGGAAGCGCGCAAAGAAGAGGCGCAGTACAGCGCGGCCGCCAAAAAAGGCGTGTTCTCCACGATTTTGCTTATTGTGGCAGTGTTCCTCATTTTAACAGCCGTGCTTATGATGCAGGCAAAAATCAGCGACGCGACCTACCAAAACACAAAGCTGGACAGCAGCATTGCAGAACTCAACCAGCAGTTGGACAAGGTGAAGATGGACATTGCGCTGGAGCAAGACCTGAGCAACGTGCAGGAACGCGCAGAAGCGCTGGGAATGTCGCACCCCAAAGACAACCAGATCGTGTATGTCAATCTGGACGAAACGGTGACGGCGGACGCGGCAGGTTTGCAGGAGAGCGCCCAAAACGAAGGCGCTGTAGATAACGCGGAAACAGCAGGCGAGCAGCAGGGTGCAGAGCCGGAGGCCGAAACGGACGCATCCGGCGAAAAGACGACGGTCGTATCCGAGTTGTTTGACAAAGTTGGCGACGAGCTGTTTGAATAGGCCGGAATAAGGAGAATTGCCTTTGCAAACAGACGTGCGAAAAATTGGAAAAAGGCTGTTCATATTGTTTGCCATAGTGGCGGCCCTGCTTATCCTACTTGCTGTGCGGGTAGGATATTGGAGTTTATATAAGGGCGATTGGCTGCAGGAAATGGCGGAGTCTCAGTGGATTACCGACAGCGAGGTGCAGGCCAAGCGCGGCTCCATAACAGACCGCAACCTCAACCTTCTGGCGGAAAGCGCCAGCTCGGACACGGTGGTGCTGCTGCCCAAGCGCATCGAAGACCCGGCCTATGTGGCGCAGCAACTTTCCGTCATACTGGAAATGCCGTACGAAAGCGTGCTGGAAAAAGCTTCCAACACCAAAAAGACGGAAATATGGCTCAAACGCCAGATTTCGTCCGAACAAACAGAAAAAATCAGCAGCCTGGCTATGGACGGCGTCAGCCTCATTCGGGATACCAAGCGTTATTACCCAAACAAAAGCTTTGCATCGCAGGTCATTGGCTATACAACGGTGGACGGCGAGGGGCAAATGGGCATAGAAAAGCGCTACAACAGCATCCTTGCAGGCAGGCAGGGCAGAATGGTCGCCGAAACAGACAAGCTGAGCAACGAGATACCCAACGGGCAGGAAATGTTTATAGAGCCGGTAAACGGCCGAAACGTAGTGCTTACCATCGACGAGGTCATGCAGAGCTTTTTGGAAACATCCTGCCAGAGCTTGTACGATGCGGCGGCCCCGGAGGGCGTCATGGGTATTGTCATGGACGTTACGAACGGCGAGGTGATGGCGATGGCAAATATGCCCGCTTTCGACCTCAACGACCCCCCGCGCCAAGACGCAGACGCGCTCATTGCCCTGTCCAGCAACAAAGTGACGGCGCAGGCGTTCGAGCCGGGCACGCTATTCCAGGCGTTTACCGTGGCAAAGGCGGCGGAGCTGGGCATGCTGTCCGAGACGCTGGTGTGCGAGGGCTCGGTTGTTATAGACGGGGAAAAGATTGCGTGCGAAGGCGCGCACGGCTCGCAAACGGTGGAGCAGGCGCTGATGTCCGGCTGCACGGCGGGAATTGCGCAGCTTGCAGATAAAATGGGCAAGGATGCCTTTTACGATATGATCAACGCGTTTGGCTTCGGCGAAAAAACAGGCATCGATTTTTCCAGCGATGCGACAGGCGAAGTGCTGGCGCAAAAATATGCCCGCGACGCAGACGTTGCAAACATGGCGAACGGAACGGGCGTCAAAACAACGCAGTTGCAGCTTGCAAGCGCGTTTGCCGCCATGGTGAACGGCGGGCAGGACTATGCGCCGAGGCTGGTGCTGGAATTGCAGGACGAACAGGGCAACAAGGAAGAAGATTTTCCCGCGGTTTCTACAGGGCAGGCGGTTTCGCAGGGTACGTCCGACGCAATGCGCGCCATACTGGAAAACCAGGCGGCCCCGTTCATTGCCGGATATTCCGCCGGGGCAATAAAAAGCGCTTCCCCCTATTATGAAGACAGTATTCCCGTTGCCGGAAAAGAAACGGTAACGTGCATGGCGTACGGGTCGGGCGCGGCGCCCAAATATCTTGTAATGATTACCGCAGTCGGCATTCCCGCCGAAAGCGGCGGCGAGGATGCGCTGGACACCTATGTAAAGCAGGTGCTGGAAGAAGTGCTGAAGTATTCCAACATCCAGCCGGACAACGAAGAAACGCGCGGCGCAGAAAAGGTGAAGGTGCCCGACTTAACGGGGCTGGAGCTTGCCGCGGCGCAGGAAGCGCTGGAAATGGCAGGGCTTGCCTGCACGGCAGACGGAACGGGCAAGGTTGTGTCGCAGGTTCCGGCAGCCGGAGAAGAGGTGTATACCGGAACGGGCGTGCTGCTGACAATGGAAACAAAGGAAGAGCAGCCGGACGAAGAGGGGGAAACCGCAGAGACGGTGCTGGTGCCCGATTTTACAGGGCTAAGCTTTGCACAGGCGAGGGACCTTGCCATTGCAAGCGGGCTGGAGTTTGTGGCGCTGGGCGACGGCAAGGCAAAAAGCCAATATCCGCTGAAGGATACGCCGGTAGAAAAAGGAAGCAAGGTGGAAGTAACATTTGGATTGGTAACGGGGGAGTAGCGAGTGAGGATGGAAGCATGACGGCAATATATGAACTTACAAAACATATGAATTGCAGGATACTGGGAGACAAAAGGACGATCGTTTCGGATGTGTGTTATGATTCCAGGAAGGTAAAAAAAGGCGATCTGTTTTTCTGCATAGAAGGGTATTCTGTAGACGGGCACGACTATGCGCCCGACGCTGTGAAAAACGGTGCCGCTGCGCTTGTGTGCATGCGCGAGCTTCCCATTAATGTACCGCAGGTCATTGTCGCCGATTCGCGCGAGGCAATGGCGCTGATGTCCGCCCGCTTTTTCGGTTATCCGGCAAAAAGGCTGAAAATGGCAGGCGTAACGGGAACAAACGGAAAAACAACGACTACATATATGATAAAGGCCATTGCAGAGCGCGCCGGAATGAAGGTGGGGCTGGTTGGTACGATTGTCAACATGATCGGCAAACAGGAGGTGCAAACAGAGCGCACCACGCCCGAATCGCTCGATTTGCAGCGGCTGCTCCGCCGGATGGTGGACGAGGGCTGCGAAATGGCTGTTATGGAGGTTTCCTCCCATTCGTTGCAGCTAAAACGGGTGTTTGGAATCGAGTTCGACGTGGGCGTATTTACAAACCTCACGCAGGATCATCTGGATTTTCACCAAACGTGGGATGCGTATGTAAAAGCAAAAAGTATGTTGTTTGAGCAGTCCAGGGTATCGATTATCAATATAGATGACGACAGCGCCGCACACATGATGGGCGCAGCAGGGTACGAGGTCGTCAAATACAGCGTGACGCACCCGGCGGACTACTATGCGGAGGACATCCAGATTTCGAGCGACGCGACAGACTACAGGCTGATGCACGGCAGCGAATGGGTGGATATCCACGTCAATATTCCCGGGGTGTTTACGGTGTACAACTCGCTGGCGGCGGCCACGGCGTGCTATGCGCTGGGTATAGACCAATACTATATAGAGCTGGGCCTTCGGGAAATGAAGCCGGTGCTCGGCCGGTTCGAGGTGCTGGATACGCGCGGGCAGGGCTATACCGTTATATTGGATTATGCGCACACGCCGGACAGCATGAAAAACACGCTTTCCGCCATCAAGCGCTTTGCGCCTGCGCGCATTGTGACTTTGTTTGGCTGCGGGGGCAACCGCGACGCAAGCAAGCGGCCCATTATGGCGCATATTGCGGACGAATATTCAGACTATACGATCATTACTTCCGACAACCCGCGCTACGAGGAGCCGGAAGAGATCATCAAACAGGCGGAAGCAGGAATAAAGGACACCGGCGCCGAATATACCTGTATCGAAAACCGGCGCGACGCCATCCGTTATGCGCTGGAAAACGCGCAAAAAGAGGATATCATCCTGCTGGCAGGCAAAGGGCACGAAACCTACCAGGAAATTAAAGGCGTAAAGCATGATTTTGACGAAAAAGTTGTCGTGCAGGAAATACTGGACGAGCTTGGAATACAGCCAAAAAGATAAAAGAGGGGAACCATGGGAGAGGAAGGAATATTCATAGTTGCGGTATCGCTTTTATGCATGATCGTTACGTTTGCCGTAACCTTTGTTGCGTCTAAAGTGCTTATTCCCGTGCTAAAAAGGGTAAAAGCAGGGCAGCATGTCCGCGACGACGGGCCGCAGACCCACCTAAAAAAGGAAGGCACACCCACAATGGGCGGAATCAGCATTTTGGTGGGCCTCGCCATCGTTACGCTGGTGTTTGCGTCTATACGCGGAGTAATGCAGGAGGCGCTTTTTCTTGTTATTTCCACGACAGCGTTTGCACTCATCGGCTTTCTGGACGACTTTTTGAAGCTGTTCCGCAAGCGTTCGCTGGGGCTTAGGGCCTGGCAAAAAATCGTGCTTCAATTTGCGGTTTCGGGTGTAATTGCCTGCTATGCCTATTTTGCAATGGGCATCCACGAGGTGGTCATTCCCGGGGCGCGCACCGTTTGGGACCTGGGCGCGGGCTTTATTCCGTTTACGATGTTTGTGCTCATTGCCATGGTCAACAGCCTCAACCTAACAGACGGGCTAGACGGTCTTGCAACGATTTTGACGACAGAAAACGCCATTGCATTTTTTATAATATTGGTTTTTGCAATTTTCCCCGCTGGCGCGGCAGGCGCAAATGCGCTGGGCGGCGAAGGCGTGCTGCTGTTCGATACGGCGCTCATGGGCGCGTGCGCGGCATTTCTGTGCTTCAACGTCCACCCCGCAAAGGTGTTTATGGGCGATACGGGTTCGTTTGCGTTGGGTGCGGCCATTACGGTAATTGCCATTACAATGCGGCAACAGCTGCTGCTTCCCATTATGGGCTTTATGTTCGTTTTGTCGGCTGTGTCCGTTATTATACAGGTCGGCTCGTACAAAACGCGCGGCAAACGCGTATTCCGTATGGCGCCGCTGCACCACCACTTCGAGCTGGGCGGAATGAAGGAAACGCGGGTCGTGCTGATGTACGCGGTTATAACGGGGCTGCTGTGCGTGCTGACGCTGGCACTCAGCCTGTGACGGTAGAACAAAAAGAGGAGGACGCATGGATTACAAAGGGAAAAAAGCGCTGGTAGTAGGCATGGCAAGGAGCGGCATCGCGGCAGCTTCGCTTCTTTTGGAATTGGGCGCGTCCGTAACAATCTACGACGCAAAACCGGAGGACAGCTTTGCGGAAGGAACATTTCAGGCGCTGCTCGATGGCGGCGCGCAAAGCTTTTTGGGCAAAGACCCCGAAGGCCTGGTCGAAGAGGTAGACCTGCTCGTATTAAGCCCGGGCGTGCCGCTCGACCTTCCGTTTATCCGCAAGGCCTACAAGCAGAAAAAAATAGTCATGAGCGAAATCGAGCTGGGATTCGACGTTGCCGGCGCCGATTTTATTGCCATTACAGGTACAAACGGAAAAACGACCACCACCGCGTTAACGGGCGAGCTGTTTAAAAACGCAGGCATCAACACCTATGTATTGGGCAACATTGGCGTGCCCATTACGCAGGAGGCGCTGAACATCAAAAAAGGCGATGTTGTGGTCGCCGAAACGGCGGCGCTGCAGCTGGATACAATTATCGGCTACCAGCCCAAAGGAAGCGCCATCTTAAACATTACGGAAGACCACATGGACCGCTACGGCTCCATGGAAAACTATATTGCCGCAAAAGCGCGTATTTTCAAAAACCAAACGAAGGAAGACTATTGCGTGCTCAACCAGGACAACGAAATCGTCCGCTCGCTGGCGCCCCTTATTTCGGCCAAGGTGCTGTGGTTCAGCACGGAGGGCCCGGTGCTGGACGGCGCCTATGTAGAGGACGGAAACATCGTGTATGTGGAAGACGGCAAAAAGCAGGTGGTTGTACCAACGGGCGAATTGCAGATTCCCGGCAGGCACAACCTGGAAAATGCGTTGGCGGCAACTGTGCTTGCCATGAAATACGGTATTTCGAAAGAAAAGGCAGCGCATACGCTGCGCACGTTTACCGGAGTAGAGCACCGTTTGGAAATGGTACGCTCGCTAAACGGGGTAACGTTTATCAACGATTCCAAGGGAACAAACCCCGACGCAACGATCAACGCAATACGCGCGATGGACCGCCCGACCATCCTCATTTTGGGCGGGTTTGACAAGCATGGCGAATTCGGCCCGCTTTTTGATGCATTTACAGATAACATCAAAGCGGTTATTATATTGGGGGAAACGACACACAAAATCGTCTCTGCGGCAAAGGAAGCGGGCTTTGTAAAATACATCGTTGCAAACGGTTTTGAAGACGCGGTATTAAAGGCGTACAGCCTGGCGCTGGACGGCGACGCGGTGCTGCTTTCGCCCGCGTGCGCAAGCTGGGATATGTTCCGGGATTTTGAAGAGCGCGGCGATGTGTTCAAAAAAATTGTCAGGGGGCTTACATGAGAAAAGGGGCCATAGACTACACGCTGCTGATAACAACGATCATACTTATTGCCTATGGCATGCTTATGGTGTTTTCGTCCAGCTACTATATGGCGCAGTCCTCCGCCGACTACGACTACGACGGCCTCAGCCTTTTTAAAAAGCAGCTGGTGGGCGTTGCGGTGGGCGCGGTCGGGATGATTTTTTTTATGCTGTTCGATTATAAAAAGCTGCTCCGGCTGAAATACGCAGCGCTGGGCCTGGCAATATTTACACTCATACTGGTGTTTATCCCCGGCGTGGGCGTAACCATCAACGGCGCGTCGCGCTGGATCCGCATGGGCCCGCTGCCCAATATACAGCCGCTGGAAATCGCCAAGCTGGCGGTTATCATTTTTACGGCGTCCACAATCTATGTCAACCGCAACCGCATGAATACGTTCCGCTACGGCATCGTGCCGCCCTTTTTGGTATTGGGCGTCGTTTGCCTGCTGCTGTATTTGCAGCCCAACTTTTCGGGGATCATTTTGCTGTGTGTCGTGGTGTTTATTATGGTGCTTATCGGCGGCGCAAAGGGCTGGCATATGGCGGCGCTGGGCGGCGGCGTGGGCGCGGCGGGCGCTGCGCTGATGATGAGCGCTAGCTACCGCATGGCGCGTGTTACCAGCTTCTTAGACCCGTTTGCAAATATGTCCGGCGACGGCTACCAGGTCGCGCAATCGCTCTTCGGGATCGGCGCGGGCGGCCTGTTTGGCAGCGGCCTGGGAAACGGGCGGCAAAAGTTCCTGTGGCTGCCCTACAGCGAGTCCGACTTTATTTTTTCCATCATTTGCGAAGAGCTTGGCTTTATTGGCGCGGCCGTGCTTATATTGCTCTTTATTATCCTCATTTACAGGGGAATACGGATCGCGGCGCAAGCGCCCGATTTTTTTGCGACCATGCTTGCAACGGGCATCGTCGTTATGATCAGCGTACAGGTCATCCTCAATATTGCGGTAACAACGGCGTCGCTGCCCGCAACGGGCGTTTCGCTTCCGTTCATCAGCTTTGGAAGCAGCTCGCTTGCCATTTATATGTGTATGATCGGCATACTGCTGAACATATCGAAGCAAAGCCGCAGGCAGGCTGCCAAAAAGGTGAATGTAAAGGCTGCCGACGCAGATATGCAAGAGGATTATTGACGGCCGGCTGTTAAAACAATGTAAATTCTTCCATAAAACGTTGAGGCAAATCCGATTAGGCCTTATAGTAGGAACGACTGATATAATCATGCGGCATAAAACGGAAGCTGTTTGGCTGCAAAATGCTGTTTGGGGGCAAAATGAAAAAAAAGCAAAAGAAGAAAAACAGTATTGCGAAGGTAGTACTGGCAATTGTCATCGCGGTTTTGGCAGTTGCCGGCACGTTCTATTTTATATCCAGCTACTTTCGTGTAGAGGAAATAAAAGTCGCGGGCAATATGCGCCTGGGTGGCGACTATATAAAATCGCTGGCCGCCATCGAGCCCGAAACGCATATGTTTTTGCTGGATGAAGAGAAGATTTTTGTAGCGATCGAAGAGGGGGAGCCGTACCTTAAGGTGGAAACGGTGGAAAAGGAGTACCCCAAAACCGTGGTCATTACGGTGTTCGAGCGGGAGCCCGCAGCGCTGATTGCCTATTCGGGCAGCTACCTGCTGGTGGATGGAGAGGCCAATGTGCTGGAAATACTCGATACGCCGCCCGAGGGCGCGGTATACCCAATCATCAACGGAATCAATGCCAGCTCGGCAAACCTCGGCCTGCCCGTTGTGGCCGAAGACACGTTCAAGCTGACGGTGTATAAAGAGCTCATTGCCGCGCTGGGCCAAAGGGAGCTTTACGACTATGTAGACACGGTAGATATTTCGGACGTCAATAACATCATCATCATGTCTAAAGGCGGGATGCTCATCCGGTTTGGCCAGGCCGACCAAATCGACGAAAAAATGAAGTGGATCAAAAACCGACTGCCCGCGCTGGAGCGCGACGGAAAAACGGCAGGCACGCTGGACGTTTCCGCAGGGTCGTTTGCAACCTACAAGCTAGAGGAGGAAGATCCGCAAACAAGCGGCAGCACACCGTCCGAAGGCGAGCTGGGCAATGTAATGGACGGCGCAGGCGGGGCCGGGCAGTCTGGCGCGCCAAACGGCGACACAGCGCCGCCCGATGAGGGAGACGGGCAGGGCGCGCAACCGGACGGCGGCGGCGGACAGCCGGACGAAGGAGAAGGCGCACAACCGGACGAAGGAGAGGGCGCACAACCGGACGAATGATGACAAACCCAAAGCGTGCGCTTTGCAGCGCGTATTTCCAAAAGAAAAAGGTTTTTTTTTGTGGGTAATTGTGTTATGATAAAATATGTGTAAATATTTGAAAAGACATTAAAGGTGCGCCTGAAAAACGCATGAAGGAATGGCCTGATGAGAAATTTCAAAACCATAGTTGAATTTGGCACGTCTAAAATATCCTGTGTGGCGGCAGAACAGAAAGCGCGGCACGGGCTGGAAGTTTTGGGTTGTGCACAAATCGGCTATTCCGGCATCAAAAAGTCCAGCTGGGTAGATTCTGAAGAGGTTTTCTACGCGCTGGAGCAGGTCGTTGAGTCGCTCGAAAAGCAGGTGGGAACGCGCATCAAAACGGCGGACGTCGGTGTGCCGGGCTCGTTCCTCAAAATTGTCAACAGAAACGTGCAAATGCCCATCCACGGACGGGTAGAGCCGGGCGATATCGAAACATTGATGGAAAAAGCCAGCCACTTCAGCGTCGCGGAAGACCTCATGCTACTGCAGGATTTTCCGGCATGGTTTTTGCTGGACGACGGCAGCGTGTATTTAGACCCTGTAGACGTGCCCACCAAGCGGCTGCGCGGCTGTATATCGTTTGTACTGGCAAATAAGTTTTTCCTGGAGGATGCGGAAGGGCTGCTTAAGCACCTGGGCATCCGGCTGGGGCATGTTATTCCCGAGCCGCTGGCGCAGGCAATGGTGCTTGTGCCGCAGGAAAAGAGGGATTCGATCGCGGTATTGGTGGACGTCGGCTACTATAGCACAAACGTGTCCATCATTTATGCAGACTGCCTGCTGTACTTTGCCACCATACCAATGGGCGGCGGCAGCATTTCGTCCGATATTGCATACGCCATGAAGGTAAGCAAAGAAACGGCAGAGCAGCTCAAACGGCGCTATTCGTTTGGTATGGAAGAGCTTTCGAGCAGCTCGTATATTTATGCGAAGGACGAAGACGGCAAGCTGAAAAAATATCCGTACGATTTGCTCAAGGAAATTATTGACGCGCGGGTGGAGCACCTGGCGCTTTACATCAATAAACTGCTGCGCAACGCGGAAATGAGCATCGGCCGCAGGCTGGACGTATATATTACAGGAGGCGGCATCAACTTTATGGCAGGCGCGGGAAGCTTTTTCCGTACGGCGTCCGGCCGTGCGCCCACGCTGGTAAAGGTGCAGTCTACACAGCTCCAGACGCCCGATTTGCATGCGGCCTACGCGATGGTGCAATACGCGATGGCCGGGTACCCGCTGGAGTACGAAGTGCCGCAAAAGCAGCGGCCGCCGCGTGAAAAAAGGAATTAAATCACTTAATTTATAGAGGAAATAAAAAATAGGAGGCAGGTATATGTCGCTGGAATTTGATAATAACACAGAAAACTTTGCGAAAATACGCGTAATGGGCGTAGGGGGCGCAGGCAACAATGCGGTCAACCGGATGATAGAGTTTGGCGTCAAGGGGGCGGAGCTTGTTGCCGTCAATACGGATAAGCAGGCGCTGTACCTGTCTAAGGCCAACCAAAAGATACAGATCGGCGAAAAGCTGACCAAGGGGCTTGGCTCGGGCGCAGACCCGGAAATCGGCCGCAAGGCGGCGGAGGAGAGCCACGACGAAATAGAGCAGGCCGTAAAGGGCGCAGACCTCGTGTTTGTATCTTGCGGGCTGGGCGGCGGAACGGGCACGGGCGCGGCCCCGGTTGTTGCGGAAATCGCCAAGGAAAACAATATACTGACAATCGGCTTTGTAACAAAACCGTTTTGGTTCGAAGGCCAGCCGCGCTCCAAAGTGGCGGAACAGGGCTTCGAAGACCTGAAAGCGGTGGTGGACACCATCGTCACCATCCCCAACGACAAGCTGCTTTCGGCCGTGGGCAAGGAAACGCCGCTTGTCGATGCGTTTAAGGTTGCGGACGATGTGCTCCGGCAGGGAATACAGGGCATTATCGACCTGATCGGCAAGCCCGCGCTTATCAACCTTGACTTTGCAGACGTCAAAAAGGTGATGATGCTTAAGGGCGACGCGCACATGGGCATTGGAATCGGCTATGGAGACAACAAAACGGTGGAAGCGGCCAAACAGGCCATCAACAGCCCGCTGCTCGATACAACCATCGAAGGCGCGCGCGGCATCATTTTCAACGTCACCGGCGACCCGTCGCTTAGTATGCACGAAATACAGGAGGCTGCCCGCGTAATCGAAGAAGGCGCAGACCCCAACGCCGATGTATTCTTCGGCGTGTGCATAGACCCGACGCTCGAGCAGGAGGTGCGCATCACCGTGATTGCCACCGGCTTCGACGAAGAAGGAGCGGTTGTCGAAGCGCCGGTTGTGCTGGAGGGCGAAGCGCCCCGCAAAAAGGTGGAAGAAAAAATACAAATGGGCGGCGATATCGGCCTGGAAATGGAACCCATCCCCACCGGCAATAAAGCGCCGCAGCAGGGCGAGCTGAAGGAAATGATGGAAACGGAAAACCTGGATACCATCGGCGACGAAGATTTGGAAATTCCGTCGTTCCTCAAGAAAAAGCCCAGAAGGAACAGGCAGGATTATTAAGCAACACTTTCAAAACGATTTCAAAACAGCCTTGCAGTAAGATGTGAGGCTGTTTTTTGTTGCGTGCTTGAGCGTGACAAAAATAGCCGGCTGTTCTGGAGCGTTAACAAGCTTTAGCTTCAAAAAACGACGCTTCGCCGCAAGGCATCTCCCTCCCGCGGAGCATGGTGAGACGGAAGAAGCCGCCCCAAAAGGAGCCTGCGGGGAAAATGCACCGACAAAAAACCAGATTAGACAACGCAATGCAAGGTGCTATATAATGAGTTTGCGCCGGCGGATGGGCAGGCGGACAAAATTTGGCACAAAAAGTCGGGCATACATCTTCCAGCGGGAATACAATAGACAGCATGGGAAGGAGGCGCAGGTTTGAACTGGATAGAGGGTATTGGCGAAGCCGTCAGCTATATCGAGGAGAATATCCATAAGGAACTTACCATCGAAAACATTGCAAAGCGGGCGTGCATATCTCCGTTTTATTTTCAAAAGGGGTTTGCAATGCTGTGCGGGTTTACGGTGGGGGAGTATATCCGGCGCCGCAGGCTTGCGCTTGCGGGAAGCGAGCTGGTTGCGACCGACCGGAAAATTATCGATATTGCGCTCAAATATGGGTACGATTCACCAGACAGCTTTACAAGGTCCTTCACCCGGTTCCATGGGCTTACGCCTACTGCCGTGCGGAAAAACGGAGCGATGATAAAATCGTTTGCGCCGCTGAAAATCAAATTTATTTTGGAAGGTGGTTATACCATGGATTACAGAATTGTTGAAAAAGACGCGTTTACCGTTGTTGGCGTGTCTAAGGTGCTTAAGTACGAAACCGCAATGGAAGAAGTCCCCAAAATGTGGGCGGAATTTTTTAGGTCGGAAAAAAGCGGTGCAATTTGCAGCATGTACGGCGTAAATATCGACGAGAGCATGGGCGGAAACGAATTTGAATATTTGATCGCGGACAATTACAACCCCGTTATGGATATTCCGGAAGGGTTTGTAACAAAGGTCATCCCAAAACACACCTGGGCTGTGTTTGCCTGCGAAGGGGCAATGCCGCAGTCTATCCAGGATGTGAACAAAAAAATCTTTTCGGAATGGCTGCCAAACTGCAAAGACTACGAAATTGCGGCGGGCTATAACATCGAAATGTACGAAGACCCAGGCAAGTATGCCAAAGGGACGGAGGACGAAAGCTATTACAGCGAGGTTTGGATTCCCGTAAAACGGAAGTAAAAGCGATAAAAACGGGCCGGCAGCCGCCGGCTCTTTTTTTATCTCTCAAAGAGGCCGAACGCCCAGCTTGAAAGCGTCACGCAATATTGAGTTCATAATTGCCTGGTAAAATAAGAACAGAAAAGCAAAGAAGGCCAAACGGCGGTGTGAATAAACTATGAACTTTAGGAATGTATACCCGCAACGATTGTGTTTTTGTGGATAAACGTGGTATAATATTTTAGTTTGAGAAATTATGGAGAAATCTTTTATGAAGCAAATGAGGATGGGGCTGGACGTTGGCTCTACAACAATAAAACTGGTTGTTATAGACGAGCGGGACCAAATCGTCTTTTCCCGGTACCGTCGGCACCTTTCGGACGTCCGCGGAGAGCTTAAGCGGCTTTTCGAAGAGGCGGCGGAAGAATGCGGCAACCTTACGGTCATTTCGGCCATTACGGGCTCCGGCGGCCTTTCTGTGGCCAAGCTGCTTGGCCTGCCGTTTGTGCAGGAGGTTGTAACGGGGGCGCGCGCCACGCAAAAGTTTATGCCCGAGGCAGACGTTGTGCTGGAGCTGGGCGGCGAGGACGCAAAAATAACCTACATGAAGCCGTCGCTCGAGCAGCGCATGAACGGAACGTGCGCGGGCGGCACAGGCGCGTTTATAGACCAGATGGCCAGCCTGCTCGATACAGACCCAACCGGCCTCAACGAGCTTGCAAAGAATTATAGCACCATATACCCCATTGCTGCGCGCTGCGGCGTGTTTGCCAAAACAGATGTACAGCCGCTTTTAAACGAAGGCGCGCAAAAAGAGGATGTCGCGGTTTCTATTTTCCAGTCGGTCGTCAACCAGACGATCGGCGGGCTTGCCTGCGGGCGGCCCATCCGCGGAAACGTCGCTTTTTTGGGCGGCCCGCTGCACTATTTGACGGAGCTGCGCGAGCGTTTTATCAAAACGTTGAACCTGACGGAAAAGCAGGTGATTCATCCGGAAAATTCGCATTTGTTTGTTGCGATCGGTGCCGCGCTGATGGCAGAGGGAGACTCGTTTGTTATTGGCGCATTGCCGAAAATGCTGGACGAGGCAGGCGAGGGAGACCACGAAACGCGCCGGCTCGACCCGCTGTTTACGGATGAGCAAGCGTTTGCCGCATTTGCCGAACGGCACGGCAAAAGAAGCGTTCCCAAAGGCGATATTGCGACGCATACCGGCCCGTGCTACCTTGGTATAGACGCAGGCAGCACGACCATCAAAGCGGCGCTGATCGACGAAGACAAGCGGCTGCTCTACCGCTACTACCACTCGAACGAAGGCAGCCCGCTGTCGGCGGCCGTTGAAATTGTAAAAGATATTTATTCCAAGCTGAATGAGGGCGCATACATTGCCGGAAGCTGCGTGACCGGCTATGGCGAGGCGATTATAAAAGAGGCGCTTAAGCTGGATTTTGGCGAAATAGAAACGATGGCGCACTACCGCGCCGCCGAATACTTCAACAGCGATGTAGACCTTATCATCGACATCGGCGGGCAAGATATGAAGTGCCTGCAAATCAAAAACGGCACGGTGGACGGAATCATGCTCAACGAGGCGTGTTCGTCCGGATGCGGCAGCTTCCTCGAAACGTTTTCGCATTCGCTGGGGCTTCCCATAGCCGAATTTGCAAAGGAAGCGACGCGCGCGCAAAACCCGGTCGATTTGGGAACGCGCTGCACGGTGTTTATGAACAGCCGCGTCAAACAGGCGCAAAAGGAAGGCGCGGGCGTGGGCGATATTTCCGCCGGGCTTTCGTATTCGGTTGTCAAAAATGCGCTGTATAAAGTAATTAAGGTAAAGGACCCGGCAGAGCTGGGCAAAAATATTGTCGTGCAGGGCGGAACGTTTAAAAACGATTCGATTTTGCGGGCGTTCGAAAAAGAGCTGGGGCGCGATGTTGTCCGTCCGGATATTGCCGAGCTGATGGGCGCTTTTGGATCGGCGCTTATTGCAAAGCGGCGGCAGAAGGAGGAGCGTTCGTCCATCATTTCCAAAGAAGCGGTGGAGCAGTTTACTTGCAAAAGCAGCCACGCGCGGTGCGGAAAGTGCGAAAACCGCTGCATGCTGACTGTTACGACGTTTGAGGACGGCCGCAAGTTTATTTCGGGCAACCGCTGCGAAAAGGGTGCGGGCAAGCTGGAGACAAACGACCTGCCCAACCTGTACGAATATAAGCTAAAGCGTATTTTCGACTACGAGTCATTGCCCGTAGAAAAGGCGCCGCTTGGCGAAATCGGGCTTCCGCGGGCGCTGAACGTGTATGAAAATTACCCGATGTGGCACACGATGCTGACCATGCTTGGCTTTAGGGTCGTTTTGTCCGACCCGTCCAGCCATTCGATGTTTGAAAAGGGCATGGAAACAATTTCGTCGGACACGGTGTGCTATCCGGCAAAGCTCATACACGGGCATATCGAAAACCTTGCGGAAAAAGGCATAAAGAAAATTTTCTATCCGTGCATTCCGTTTGAAACGCGGGAATACGACAAGGCCAACAACCACTACAACTGCCCGGTTGTAACATCGTACCCGGAAGTAATCAAAAACAATATGGACGTACTGAGGCGGCAGGGGATTGAGTTTATCAATTTCTTCGTATCGCTCGACATGCGCGATTTTATGCCGCAGAAAATTGTCAAGGAATTTGGCAAATACGACAGCAGCCTTACGCTGGAGCGCGCAAAAGAAATTTCAGACGCGGCTTACGCCGCTATGGAGCAATACAAACAGGATATACGGAAAAAAGGAGAGGAAGTCATTGCCTGGCTGGAGCAAACGGGCAATACCGGCGTTGTGCTTGCCGGCCGGCCATACCATGTAGACAACGAAATCAACCACGGCATCCCGGAGCTCATCACAAGCTATGGGCTGGCCGTGCTTACCGAAGACAGCGTAGCGCACCTTGGGAACCTCGAACGCCCCATCCGAGTGATGGACCAGTGGGCGTTCCATACGCGCCTGTATGAAGCGGCTGCGACGGTCGCCAAAAAAGACTGCCTGCAAATGGTTCAGCTTAATTCGTTTGGCTGCGGCCTGGACGCCATTACGACGGACGAGGTCAGCGAGATCATACAGGCGGCAGGAAAAATATATACGGTTTTAAAAATTGATGAGATCAGCCATTTGGGTGCGGCAAAAATCCGTATCCGCTCGCTGATCGCGGCGCTGGCCGAGCAAAAGGAAGAGGGCAAAAAACCGGAGAAGAAGGGCACACCGGTGTTCCGGCGCAAGATGTTTACCAAGGAAATGCGCAAAAACGGCACCATTGTCTGCCCGCAGATGGCGCCCGTGCAGTTCCAGTTCTTAAAGCAGGTGTTTGACCCGACAGGCTACAACTTCAAGGTGCTGACGGAGGTAACCAAGGAAGATATAGACGTAGGGCTAAAATACGTCAACAACGATGCGTGCTACCCGACGATCATTGTAATCGGGCAGCTTGTCAACGCGTTTATTACAGGCAAGCTGGACCCGGACAACACCGTCATTATGCTGACGCAAACGGGCGGCGGCTGCCGCGCGTCAAACTACATTGCGTTTTTGCGGAAAGCGCTGATAGAAGCAGGATTCCCGCAGGTTGTCGTTGCGTCCATCAACTTTTCCGGGCTGGAAAAGAACCCCGGGCTCAAAATTACGCCGGGCTGGGTCGTGCGCATATTAATGGCGATTTCCATGGCCGACGAGCTGCAAAAGCTGACGCTGGCGACGCGCCCGTACGAAGCCAACAAGGGCGAAACGGACGCGCTGGTGGAAGTGTGGACGGAGAAAATAAAATATCTGGTATCAAAAACGAAGTATTTCGGCTACCGAAAAGCGGCCAAGCAGATGGTGAAGGACTTCGAGGCGATTGAGCGGCTGGATATTGTCAAGCCCAAGGTTGGCATTGTGGGCGAAATACTCGTCAAATACCACCCCGACGCCAATAACCACGCGATTGAAGTCATTGAGCGCGAGGGCGGAGAGGCCGTCATCCCCGGGCTGCTGGATTTCTTTAACTACAGCATTTACAGCACAAAATTCAAGCACGAGGAAATGGGCCGCAGCAAAGCGGTTTACAAAGCGGCGATGTTTGGTATTTGGCTGATAGAGACGTTTAAAAAGCCCATATATCGTGCGCTGAACAAAAGCAAGTATTACCACCGGAACGCGGATATACGCCACCTTGCAGAGCGGGCAAACGAATTGATCTCCTGCGGAAACTGCACGGGCGAGGGCTGGTTTTTGACGGCGGAAATGCTCAACCTAATCGAGGAGGGCGCACCCAATATTATCTGCGTACAGCCGTTTGCATGCCTGCCAAACCACGTGGTCGGCAAGGGGATGATCCGCGCGATCCGCGATAAATACCAAGAGGCAAATATCGTCGCGGTGGACTACGACCCCGGCGCAAGCGAGGTCAACCAGCTGAACCGTATTAAGCTGATGATTTACAGTGCGTTCGAAAACCTGAAGGCGCAGCAGAAGGCAAAGGATACGCTGGCCGGCGTTACCAAGCTGTCCGAAGCAAAAAGCAGGCTGGAGGAAGCGGAGGAGCCGCCGGACGTGTCGGCAGAGCAACCGGAAGAAAACAAAAAAACGGGCTGACAGGCCGATATAAGCAATGGCATAAACCGGAAATCCCACGGGTGGGCGTTTCCGGTTTATTTTTTTGTGCGGGGTTTATGAATAATAAATAAAGCATGTACAGAATATTGCCAACCAGGAAACAGGCAGGTATTTTTAGTTGCAGGAAGCGTGTGCAGCCGTATGGATAATGGCAAAAAAAATAAATCGATAGAGGGAATGTTGATGCTGTCAGCCATCATTACGATGGCAGTTCAGGCAGCGCTTTTTTTGTGTGTTTTTCTGACGGGCGGCAACGGTTTTTCCGCCGGTAGGCTGGCGGCGGCAATCGCCGTGTCTGCCGCCGCCGGAATACTGTTATACTTTTTATGGGTCCGGCGTTTTTCGCAAACCCTGCGGCAGCTTGCAGGTAATATGCAGGAAAAAGCGCCGGATACAAAATCGGCGATGGGAATTGAAGAAATAGACCGGCTGCCGCAAATCATCAAAATGGCGGACGCGCCAATCGGGGCGTTCGAGCATATCAAAAGCACGGGCGAAGTACTTGTAACAGAGCGCTTTTTTTCCATTTTTGGGCTGGAGGGCGGCGAAGGGCAGGACAGGTGCATACCGTACGAAGCGTTTAGCGAAAAAATGCGCAGTCTGGCACAGTATATGGAAAGCCAGGATACGCTGCACAACATCCGTATGTATAAAATACATCCGCTGGGTGGTGCGCCTGTGTGGGTGCGCCTGCAAACGGCGGAGCATGCAGACTGGACATTGGGCGTTGCGTCGGACATGACGCTTAAGATGCAGGAAAAAAGACGCGTCGAATGCGAGCGGGATTGCGACCTTCTAACAAACCTGCTAAACCGCCGTGCGTTTCATGCAAGGCTGGAGGAAATTCTTTTCCGCCCAGAAAATGTTAAAACAGCTGCGCTTATGCGGTGGGACCTCGACGACCTGAAGTTTATCAACGATACCTACGGCCACGATTTTGGGGATAGTTACATCAAAAAAGCCGCGCAGGTGCTCGGCGAATCGGTTGGCCCGGATGGCGGCATTGTTGCAAGGGCCTCGGGCGATGTATTTTATGTGTTTTTGTATGGCTACGCAAGCAAAGAGGCGGCCCGCAGGGCAATGGAGTCGCTGCGCCGCAAGCTTGCGCGTGCAGAGCTGTACCTTCCGGACGGCGTGCCGTTCAGGCTGCGCGCTTCGGCAGGGGCCGCGTGGTACCCCGAAGACGCAGGGCGCCCCGGGCAGCTGGTCAAGTATGCAGATTTTGCAATGTATTTGTCCAAAAATACCCCGAAAGCGAATGCGGATTTCGAGATTCGTGAATACGAGAGGGATGCGTATGTTGCACACAGCAACAGAGAATTGGGAGAACTGATTGAAAACCGCCTTGTAGATTACGTGTTCCAGCCGATC
The DNA here is from genome assembly GCA_050945895.1 of Christensenellaceae bacterium. Lineage (GTDB taxonomy): Bacteria > Bacillota > Clostridia > Christensenellales > Christensenellaceae > JBMNTU01. Next base: position 21,688 of record JBMNTU010000022.1, read on the forward strand.
GTGTGTGCCCGTACGGGCGAGGTGTTTGGCTACGAAGCGCTGATGCGCCCCAAAACACACATGCTGAATACGCCGCGAGACGTTTTGTATATGGCAGAACACAGCTCCAAGCTCTACCAGATAGAAAAGCTGACGGTCTTTTTGGCTACAGAGCATTTTCTCCGCTTTCCGGAAGCAGTCAAAAGCAAAAAGCTGTTTATCAATTCAATTCCGGGGCTGCATCTGTCCAGCCAGGACGAGCGCGAATTCCAAAGGTTTTTTCAGGGAAATTTCGACAGGCTGGTTATCGAAATTAAAGAAAGCGGCGATGCGCAGGACGAACTGTTGATGCGCAAAAAAGAGGCGTGCATGATGTGGGGTTGCAGCATTGCGCTGGACGACTTCGACGGCTCGGGCAACAGTGAAGCGGTGATGCTTGCGGTGGGGGCGGAGTATGTTAAAATAAGAAGGAACATTGTCCGCGGAATACACAAAGACAAAAGCAAGCAGGAAATTCTCCGGAATATTTTGGATAACGAAGCGGGCAGAAGCCTAAAGGTGGTTGCCGAAGGCGTCGAAAAAGAGGAAGAGGCAGAATACCTGATCGACGCGGGCGTAGACTACCTGCAAGGGTATTTTGTTGGGCTGCCCGAAAAAACGCCGCAGGCAGTGTGCGCGCGGCGCGGGTTTATTGTAGAAAAGAACGAAAAACGGTCGAGCAGCGTCGACGCGGTTCATAGTCCGGTCAATCGCGCGGGGGAGTGATGTTTACATTATCGCTGCCAGAGAGGAACGTCAGTAGTTCTTCTTTTTTTGCCATCGTATCGTTGTAGCCTTCGTAATAAAGCGCTGCAAGCTTTTGGGGGTCGCGCTCGAAGCGGTCTACCGTAAGCGGCTTTACAGGGCGGATAACGATTGCGTTTCCTTCCTGCTGCTGCGCCTCGCAAATGTCTAGGCTTTTGTTGTAATAGCCTGCGCGGTTTGCGACAGTACCGGCAAATGCCCTGTGCCGCGGGTAAAACAGGTGCGGCATAAAGGAAAGCTTGCTCTTTTTGGCGCGAAAGCCCTCGTTTCGCGTCAGTACAACAACGTTCTTGGCGTTTCCCTGCCTCATGGAATACTCAATGGGGATGGAGTCGCTGGCGCCGCCGTCCATCAGCTGGTGGCCGTCCACGCGAATAACGCGCGAGGCCATGGGAATGGCGGAGGTCGCGCAGATATAGATCATATCCTGCCGCATGTCGGGCACTTCCTTGTAGAAGGGCTTGCCATCCTCGAAATTGGTGGCGACAATCGTCAGCTTTTGCGGGGAAGCCGCGTAGGTATCGTAATCGAACGGAATGAGCTTTTGCGGAACCTCGTAGAACACAAACTGCATGCCGAAGAAAGAGCCGGTTTTAAGGTAGCTTTTAAAGCTTAGGTAGCGGTCGTCCGGCGCGTAGGTGGTGTACACGTTCAAATTACGCTTGTATTGCTTGGAAATGTACGACAGTGCGTTGCATGCGCCCGCCGATACGCCAATGATGTCCAAAAATTCGATGCCAAGGTCCAAAAAAGCGTCCAGCACGCCTGCGCTGTAAATTCCGTGCATACCGCCGCCTTCCAGAACCAGTCCTGTTTTTGCCATGCTTTTTGTATCCTCGCTGCAAATAGTATTTTCCCGAATATTATATATTGTTTGTCCCAAAAAATCAAAGTGTGGTACAATAGCGTAGAAACCATTACGGAGGCAGATAAAAGAAAGATAGCTATGATTATCCCTGTTTTGCTGGTTGCCATCGTTGTTATGATTGCCGTGTACGCGCTCTACCGGTTTGTTTTTGTTAATCTAAAAATACAGCAAATGGTCACCAAAAATACAGCACATGCCCAGAGATAAAACGGGCATCTCAGCACCGAGCTAAAACTGCTA
>JBMNTU010000023.1:0-23492 GCA_050945895.1 Christensenellaceae bacterium
TCGTTTACCATATTACTGCATACACTCCTTGATTGATTCTTTTCCAAAATCATTATATCAAGTGTGTATCTGTGGGAGGCGCCTTCTGGACGCCTCCCTTTTGCCAATGATTATTTTACACTAAGCATGATTTTTCAAACCGGGGCGGGCGGCTCAATCGCTTTCGGGCAACTGTGCTTTTTCGGGCGGGCGCTTCCGCTTTGTTTTGATGAGCAGGATATGCGCCGTCACACATGCGCCCACAACGAGTAGCAAAATAGCCAGCCATGTTTTTTGCGTAATCAGCATGGAGATAATCAATCCTGTCCACAAAAAGGCAATACTGACGATTTTTGTCTTTTTAGGCACGCCGCGTTTTTCGCGATAGTTTTCAATAAAGCTGCCAAATACCGGGCTTTTAGAAATCCATGCAGAAAGCCTTTTATTGCCTGTGGCAAAGCAAATTGCCGAGAGCAATATGAACGGGGTCGTGGGCATGACGGGAAGTGCCACGCCTACGGCGCCGAGCCCTAAAAAAGCAAAACCAGAGATAGTTAGAACAAGGCTTTTCATAGCTGCTTTTCCTGCGTTTTACAGCGTGGCCTTAACGCGCTCTGCCTGAGGCATAGCGGCAAGCTCCGCTACCCGGCCAACATCCAGCCCCAGGCCTTCTGCAACGCGGGTCCCGTAGTCCTTGTCTGCTTTATAGAAAAGCGCGGCCTGCCTGTATTTTACATTCTCCCTCGAAACGCCCTTCATATCCAGCAGAATATTGTGTATTAAGTGGTCTTTTCCAGTGTCATTAAGCACCCTGCGGTACAATTCGCCGGGCTGTACAAAATCCAGGTCTTCTACGGGAAGCTCGTGCTTTGCAAGGATGGCGTCCACTTTCATTTTAGGCGGCGAAAAGCTTCGGTCGGGCACGGGCGTGCCCGGAACGGTGTTGGGGTAATAGTTGGGGCCGCCGCCAATATTCTCGTCCACATTCATAGAACCGTCCCGCTGATAGTTATTGACAGAAACGCCTTTTGGACGGTTGACCGGAATCTGGTGGAAATTGGTGCCCAGGCGGTAGCGGTGCGCGTCCTCGTAAGAAAACAACCGGCCTTGCAGCAGCTTGTCTGGCGAAGGGCCAATACCCCGCACAAAATTGCTGGGGGCAAACGCAGCCTGCTCCACCTCGTTGAAATAATTTTCAGGGTTTCGGTTGAGCGTCATCTTACCCAGTGGAATAAGCGGGAAATCGGAATGATACCAGACCTGCGTGACGTCAAACGGGTGGAATTTATATTTTTCCGCCTGTTCATTTGTCATGATCTGCACAGAGATTGTCCACGACGGGAAGTCGCCGCGATCGATCGCATCAAACAAATCTTCGGTTGCATGGTCCGGATTCTCGCCGGCAAGCCGCTCCGATTCTTCCGCAGTGAGCGTTTCGTACCCCTGGTCGGTCTTGAAGTGGTACTTCACCCAAACATATTCGCCCGCTTCGTTGTACCACAGGTATGTATGCGACGAAAAACCGTCCATATGGCGGTAATCCTTCGGGGTGCCGCGGTCGGTAAACAGCATAGTTACCTGGTGGAGAGACTCGGGTGTCAGCGACCAAAAGTCCCACTTTGCATCCGGCGGCTTCAGGTTAGACTTGGCGTCCCGCTTTTGCGTATGGATAAAATCGGGGAACTTGATTGCGTCGCGAATGAAAAAGATAGGGATATTGTTGCCTACAAGGTCGTAGTTTCCCTCCTCCGTATAGAACTTGAGCGCAAAGCCGCGCGGATCTCTGGCGGAATCGGCAGAGCCGCGCTCGCCGCCTACTGTAGAAAAGCGGGCGAACATATCGGTTTTTTTGCCTACCTGAGATAAAAACTTTGCGCAGGTATACTTTGAAAGGTCGTGGGTGACCTCGAAGGTTCCGTATGCGCCCGCGCCCTTTGCGTGAACGACACGCTCGGGAATACGCTCGCGGTTAAAGTGTGCCAGTTTTTCCACAAGATGTACGTCCTGCATTAACGTATAGCCGGAGCGTTCCCCCGTGGAGAGAGATTCCTGGTCAGAATCTACAGGTGCGCCATGTACAGTTGTCAATTTTTCCTGATCTTTCATAATTCTAGCATGCTCCTTTCCATAAGATCGACTCGATTATCATTGAATGCAAATTAAGCGAAACAAAGAAAACCCGAACAATAAACCAGCTATATACCAATTGGCTTAAAACAGCCGCACGAGCATTCAATATAAAATATAGTGTTTTATAAATATAACCATAAAAAGCAGGCAGCAAACCGCCGCTGGGTACAAAAAAACCCGCCTGCTATGCAGGCGGGCCAGATATACGCGGTTATGCCGGGTTGTACAGCAGCTCCAGCATCAGAGGAAGCATTTCGTCCTGGTGGGGGATGTAAAACCATATGCCGTCAATAACTTCCGGATGGCCTTCTTCAAGCAGGCGGAAGTTCATGCTGTCTATGCTGGTTTTATCCAGCACGGCGGCAAACGAAAGAATCTGGTTGAGGTTGAGGTTTGTTTTGCCGAAGTTGAGGAAAGTATCCAGCAGTGCGGAAGCAGAGTCCACCGCGCCCATAGACTTAATTTTCCGGGCCATGGCTTTCATAAATTCCTGCTCGTGGCGCTGGCGGTCTGTTTCGCCGTCGGCCATCTGCTTACGGTTTTCCAGATATTTTCGTACTTTGTCGCCCTTTAGGTCAATTGTATCGCCTTTGCTGCCAAGGTCTGGAAAATCCTGATCCAGCGTTACTTCTATGCCGTCCAGCGCATCGGCTAGCTTGGGCAGGCCGCCCAGGTCGATCGAAATATAGTAATTGATGGGCACATTTACAAGGCCGTCACACTCCAGCATCAGCGAGGTGCAGCGCATTGCGTTTTCTGCGGAATAGTAGCTGGGGCCGCCGCCGTATGCATAGGCAGCATTCAGTTTGTCCAGCGCTTCCGATGTTATTTTGCCTGTGCTTTTATCTACATGCGAAACCATAGCGCGAGAATCTCGCGGGATGGAAGTAAATGAAATTTGGTCGGTATCGAAGTCAATCGTGCAAAGCATGATCATATCGCTACGCCAGCCCATGTTTGCTTTTTCGCGTTCCGCATCCGAATCGATGCCAAGCAGCAATATGTTGACGACGTTTTCTTTGGGCGCATAGCGCTTTCCGTTAATATCGATGATCCCGTTGTCGTTTTCTGCATAACTAACATGGTCTTCGTCCAAAGCCGCCCGGTCTGCGTCCACTTGTTCGCTGTTTGCAAACGCCGCCTCCGGGTTTTCCTTGGCCTGATATACATTGTACAGCACCACTACGGCAACAACGGCAAGTACAATGAGGATAATGACAAAAATCCTGATTCCTTTTTTATAATTCAACTGGCTTTTCCTCCCGTTTATACGGATTTTGCACGAGGCGTAAATCCGACACATAACTACCGTCACTATCTTAAAGCATTTTTACCGGAAAAAATAGTCTATTCATAAAAATTTTACACAATGGAAACAAGCGGGAGAAGGTTTTACAGCAGGAAAAGTTTTGTATAGCAGTGTCTTTTTTGAGGGGGAACCGATATACAAATGCAAATACGCATATCTTTGCATTTCGCTGCATAAATAGGGTATAATGACAAAAAAGTTTACAAGAGACTGGATATGCGGAAAAAAATACTGACCTACACCATATGTATAATAATGATTGTGGCCTTGGCGGCTGGCTTTTCCGGCTGTGCGGTAACGGACGGCGCTGCCAACACAGGCTATGCGTTTGTCGCGGAGATAGCCGAGCAGGACTATGCCGGCGCATATGAATATATCTATTCCTTTTCGCCGGACATACAAAGCAAGGACGATTTTGTTGCCCGCTACGAAAATATTTATGAGGCGCTGGAAATTGATTCGGTGCGGCTGCTTTCCCGGAATGTGGAAGAGCGGTCGGAAAGCGAATATGTGCTGACCTACACGATGCAGCTGGAAAGCGCGCTGCTGGGAACACTGACCTATAACTACAGCACCGAGATCATTTCGGGGCCGCTTGGCTACAATGTTATTTATACGCCCGCGCTCATTTTGCCTATGCTGGAAGAGGGAGACAAAATCCGCGTCAGCAACCAGTCGGGCACGCGCGGTGAGATTTTTTCCGCCGACGGCGAACTGCTGGCAAAAAATGATTATGCGCAAAGCATTTATATTGACCTGGACAAGGAGCCGGACTTTCCGGCAATCCTTTCGTTCCTGGCGAATGACTATGGCGGCGACCCCGAACGCCTGCAGAAAAAATATGACAATGCTGTAGAGAAGGAATTTCCGACAGAGGTGCTGATGACCTTCCCCAAAGGAACGTTGAGCGAGGATGAAAAGGCGCGCATTTCGGAAATCGAAGGACTGGGCGTGGACGAGAGCAGGCTGTCGCCGGTGCGGTATTACCCCCTTCGGGATACGGCCTCGCATATGGTGGGCTATTTGAACTCCCCGACGGACGAACAACTGGAGCAGTATAAGGATGCGGGCATAACGGAAAATTCGCTGGTGGGGCAAACGGGAATCGAAAAGGAATACGAGGAAACGCTGCGGGCGCAAAACGGCCGTATCATTTATATTGAGGACAGCAAGGGCGAAATGAAAGAGGTTTTGCACGAAGAGGCGAAGGCAGACGGCGCAGACGTGTACCTGACCATCGATTCTGAATTGCAGTCCCGCGCCTATACGCTGCTTGCGGCCAACCTGAAGGAAGGGCAAAGCGGCGCCGTTGTAGTTATGGACTATAAAACGGGCGATGTGCAGGCGCTTTGTTCTTATCCGTCTTACGACAACAACCTGTTTAGCTTTCCCATAGCGCCCGAAGTTTGGGAATATTACACCGACGAGGCAAACCAAAACCCGCTTCACTTCCGGGCCACACAGTCTACCTATACGCCGGGCTCTACATTCAAACCGTTTGCGGCGGTTCCGGCGATTGAAAGCGGTATTCTGACGGAAGGCTCTACGCCCGAAGTTTCGATCGAGCGTGTGGACAACGTAGACACATGGACGCCGAATGCGGAAGGCTGGCATTATGGCGCGATTACGCGTTCGGAGGCGCCGGTGGGCGAGGGCGGCTGGATTTTTGTAAACGCAATGAAATCTTCCGATAATATATTCTTTGCATATTACACGTTGCGGTATGTGCAGGAATATGGGCAAGAGCAATACCTGAACTATCTGGCGGATATCGGCATTGGCGAGGCGCCGGAGTTTGAGCTGCCCCTTAAGGCGTCCAACCTTTACAACAAAGATGCCGAGCAAAACCTGGATCTTCCGGTGCGTACCGGCTATGGCATGGCGCAGCTTTTGGTCAGCCCGCTGCAAATGGCTTCGATGTACACGGCATTTGAAAACGGCGGAGATATTGTCAACCCGACGATCGTGGATAAAATTTCGCGCACAGACGAAAATGGGGAACAGGTTTTATACGAGAATGAAACGACCTATTTTAAGCAGGGGATTATGAAACAATCCACCATCGATATGGAAAAAGTGGCGCTGCGCCGCGTGTTTAAGGATGGAACGGCCTACCACGCGAAGCTTTCGGGCATAGAGAGCATTTATGGTAAAACAGGAACGGCTATGCTGGGGGAAAACAACGAGCGCGAGGTCAACTGGATCGTGGGAATAAACAGCGCCTCCGACGATGGAAAAGTATACCTGGTGGTTGTGGACAGCAAGAAAAATGAAGGCAAGCTTGCTAAGCTTGCCGTGCTCAATGGGCTTATGGACAAAAGCAACTACAATAATGCATTGAATGGATTGGCGGTGCAGGAGGATAGCGCTTCGGACAATGGCGCAAACGATACGGGAGAGCCGAACAGCGCCGATCCGGGAGACAACACCGACCCTGTTCCGGATAATGACCCGCCGGATATTATTCCGCCGGAAGATGTGAATGACCCGGACGAGGAATGAAAATTCGCCGCAGGAGTAGCGGAAGGATGGCGTATGCCTGCCCAACAAAAAACAAACCTAAATAGGCATATGCCGTAATGGTTTGTTTTTATTTCGATTTGATTTTGAATACGCCCGGCTAACAGCCGCGTACATAATTTCTTGCGTAACCCAGATCGATCTTACCGATGCTGCAGTAGCCGCCCGGATGCTTTACGAGGTACTTCTGGTGGTATTCTTCTGCCGGATAGTAGCACCGAAGCGGCGCTATCTCTGTTACGATCTGGCGGTCGTACCTGGCCTGGTTATCCGAAATAAACCGGTCGATCACCGGTTTGTCTTCGTCCTCTGCATAGAAGATTCCAGACCGGTATTGCGCACCCGAATCGCCTGGCTGTTCGCTTTCGACGGTTGGGTCTACCACGCGGAAATACAGATGCAAAATATCTTCGAGTGCAATTGCGTCGGTATCGAACCGGACGCAAACAACCTGTGCATATCCGGTGTCTCCCCGGATAACATCCACATAAGTGGGAGCCTGCCCCTCTCCGTTTGCATACCCGACCTGTGTCGACAGTATGCCCTGTACGGAATCGAAGTATTTTTGCATACCCCAAAAGCTGCCGCTCGCAAGATATATAGCCTTCCTGCCCATATTTAACCCCCCTCAGGACAAATATATATCTTATCTGGAATCATACCACAAAGCATGGGAAAAATAAATGTATAATCTGTGAAATTTATGTAGTTTTTCTGTGATAGAGTTGTACTTTCAATTATTCTTTTGATACAATGGATGTGTATACATTCCCAAATCCGTATTTTGCGTATGAAGGATGGATCGTATGAAAAAGAAATTAATTCTGATTTTATCTGTTTTAATAGTTTTTATGACACTTCCTGTTGTGGCAGAGGCCGCTTACGAAATCACGCTTTCGGTAGAGCCGGAAAACACCGGAACGGTGGAAGGCGGGGGAACCTACGAGGACGGCGAAAATGCAACGCTGGTTGCTACGCCTGCTGCCGGATATGCGTTTATGGGCTGGTACAACATCAACGACATGGAAAACCCCGTCAGCACCTCTGCGGAATATGTCTACGACCTGGAAGCCAGCCGCACATATGTTGCAAAGTTTGCGCGTAAATATTCTGTCCAGACGGACAGTGTGCCGTCGGATGGCGGAAGCACAACGGGCGCGGGTCAGTTTTTGCCTGGCGAATCGGTCACGATTAACGCGCAGCCCAGCCCGGGGTTCATATTCAGCGGATGGTTTTTGGAAGGAACAACAAATGCGGTGAGTACGCAGCCGTCTTATACGTTTACAGTTGGTGAACAGGATGTACGCTTTACCGCAAACTTCACGGCAAATTATAACCTGGGAATCAGCATTGATCCTGTAGAGGGGGGAACGGCGATTGGATCGGGCCAATACAGCGGCGGCAGCGTCGTCAATGTTGAGGCGATCCCGCATGAGTCTTACCGCTTTATTGGCTGGTTTGACGAAACAAACCTTTCGAACGCCCTCAGCACAGAACAGAATTGGAGCCTTAACCTGGACGAAGACCGCGTCATTGTCGCAAAATTCGACAGAAGCTACGGCTATACACTGACGCGCGTGTTTATTGTTGTTGCAATTGGTGTGGCTGCCGCGGTCGGCGTCTTTATACTGGTGCGGCGCACCTCCACCATACGCCGGCGGCGTAATTATGGCAGAAGGCGCTAGGCGCAATGGAAAACATCTGGCTGCCCGTATGGATAGTGCTGGGAACTGTAGCAGCTGTTTGCGTGTTCTTGCTTCCCGTATGGAGGAAAAAGGTGCAGGCAAAGCGCGGGCAGCACTTTGAACAGATGATGGGCGCTGTGCCGCCGGAAATATCTGCATATGACCTGGAAAGCATAGCGGAATATTATAAACAAAGCCGTGCGTCCGGCGGGCGGGCGCCTGTGGACGACGCGACTTGGGACGACCTTGAAATGGACGCGGTCTTTTCGCGCATGAACGCCTGCCTGAGTTCGGCGGGCGAGGAATACCTTTACAAAAAACTGCATGAACCTTGTACGGACTGTATACCGCTGCGGGATTTTGAAACGTTTATCGCAGCGCTGGAAAGCAATCCGGCGCTGCGCCTTCGGCTGCAGCAGCTTCTTTTTCGCGTGGGTAAATCCCGCTACAACCATGTTGCCGGGCTGATCCACAATACGGAAAGCAAGCTTCTTGGCCGCGCGTGGGCCTATCCGCTGCTTGCGCTGCTTCCGGCTGCGGCAATCGTTCTGATGTTTTTTTCCGCCGGATGGGGAATACTGCTGTTTGCGGCGGCGGCCGCAGTAAACGGGATTGTATATTATTTCAGTATGCAAAAAGCGCGGGACGCAATTGGCGCCGTTCGCTATCTTTCGTCGGTCATGTGGTTTTTGGACCAACTTTTTAAAGAAGAAAGGCCGGAGGTCGAGGCGTTTTTGCCCGGGCTGAAAAACGATTACCGGCTGCTTCGGCCTGCCCTCCGGCGCGCTTTCGCCAGCACCAGGCCGGTGATGGGGGACCTTGACGCGCTGTTGGTTTATCTGCGGTTTCTGTTTTTTATCGATATTATTCCGTACAACCGGGCCATGAAAAAAATAGCGGGCAACAAGCCGGCGCTCAAACGCCTGTATGAAGCAGCAGGCAGTATGGACGCCGCGCTGTGCGTGCTGTCTTACAGGAAAAGCGTCCATGCGTACTGCCGTCCCGAATTTTGGGATAAAAAAGAGGTGTCGTTTTCCGGCATGGCGCACCCGCTGGTGGAACCGGCCGTGGAAAATTCGTTGGAAACCAGCCAAAACTGCCTGATAACGGGGTCGAACGCATCGGGAAAGACGACGTTTATTAAGGCCGTTGCCGTCAATGCTATTTTGGCACAGACGGTCCACACCTGCCTTGCCAGCCAGTTCCGTATGCCCTTTGCGCACGTTATGACATCGATGGCGATAAAAAGCAGCGTGGTTTCGGGTGAAAGCTATTTCATTGCCGAAATAAAATCGCTCGGGCGGATTTTGGACAGAATAGGCGAAGACATGCCCTGCCTGTGCTTTATCGACGAGATATTGCGAGGAACAAATACCACCGAGCGTATTGCCGCCTCGTATGCGGTATTGTGTTATTTGGCGGATAAAAATGCGCTGTGCTTTGTAGCTTCGCACGATATAGAGCTGGCAGGGCTATTGCAGGATGTATACCGCAATTTGCATTTTTCCGAGCGGATAGAACAGGACGGCATCGTTTTCGACTATAAGCTGCACGAGGGGTACGCCAAAACAAAAAACGCTATACGTCTGCTTTCGTTTATGGGTTTCGACGCCGAAGTCTGCCAAAACGCCGAAGCGCTGGCAGAAAGGCTGGAGGGAAAAAACGATGTTCCAGGATGACTATATTATGCGGCAGATCGAGCTGCTGTCTAGGGGGCTTGCAAAGATGTTGATGAAAAAAACGTCGCTGGATGTGCTGGAAAACCTGGTTACGGAAGAAGGCGCACTTTCCGGAAAGGAATACCTGAAGTTTACGCTGGATACGATGGTGATGCGCGGAGAGATCGGAGAAGCGGAAGACCTTTTGTTTGAAAGCGTATCGAAAAGGCCGGAAAAGGAATATTTGCAGGTTGCGCTGGATTTTTATGAGGGGCTGGCGGGAATGAGCGAAGAGGAGCTGAACAGGTGCAATTTTTCCCGCGGGGAAGTATTGGACGGGTTAAACGACATAAAAACTTTTTTTGAATAATCTGCCTCCCGTTTGACTTTACACAGGATACTGTAGTATGATAAATGCTGCAAATTTCTGTACGGAGGAACATATGCCTTTTGAAAGACCGCGGCGGGAACGCCGGCCGGACACAGAGCAAAACAGGACTGTGCCGGGTAGTAAAAAAAGCGTGTTTCCTGAAGACGCGGAAAAAAAACAACAAAAAAGATACCGTGGAACGCTGGGGCGGCTGGAGCGCATGACGGCTTCGGGAAAACATGGTACAGCGCACCGCATGCTTCACGGCAGCGGCGCTTCCCTAAAACGGTACGAGAGCGCTGAACCTGCCGAAAAAACGGTCGGCCGGCAAAGCGTATTTATTCCGTCGGAGCGGGCAGACACCCATAAAAAACGCGCCATGAGCAAGGGGCAGGCGTTTTTCCACGGGCATTTTATCAGGAATACCATTCTTATTTGTGCGGCAGTCATTGTTGTGTCGTCCATTGCGATCACGACTTCGTTCGCGCGGCCAAAAACCAATATTATTTTGCGGGATGGAATGCAGGAAGGCAGCCGTGTGCTGGAAGCGGATACCAGCGCGCTTACCGTGGGGGAATTTTTGGAGGACAATAAAATTGCCATTGGGGAGGACGACCTCCTTGAAAATGAAATAGACGCGCCCATTGAAGAAGGGATGGAGATCATTATCCGCCGGGGGATGCCCATTTCCGTTGCAAGCGGCCCGGAGGAAGAGATTACGGTTAATATGCTTGCGGGAACGGTCGCCGATGCGCTTTTTAAGGCAGGAGTAGAGCCTGCGCCGCAAGATGAGGTATATCCGGCGGTGGAAACATATATCCGCCCGGGCATGCACATAGAGCATATCGTTGTGGAAGTGGACGAACGCCGGGACTACCGCGAGATCCCATATGACTCGTGGGAAGAGGAAGACCCGGAGCTTGCAAAAGGATCGACGGAGATCCGCCAATACGGCGAGGTGGGCGAGCTGGAGATTGTAATGCAGCAAATATACAAAAACAACCTGCTCGTTTCGGAAGAAGTTACTGCAGAAAACGTCATTGCCGAGCCGATTGCCGAAATAACGGCTGTGGGGACATATGTGAAGCCCGAGCCCAAGCCGGTTAAGCCCAAAACATCCGCCATCCACAGCGGAACGGCTACGGAATACCAGGGCGGCGGCAAGTACCAGGTGACGGTAGAGGTTACGGCGTATTGCTCTAACTGCAACAGCGGTAACAGGACGGCCACCGGCGTTTATCCAAGCTATGGCACGGTGGCGGCCAAAACAAGCGCATTTCCATACGGCACGGTGCTTTATATTCCCGGATATGGATATGGCCGAGTGGAAGATACGGGTGGCTTTGGCTCCAACGTAATCGACGTATACATGGGGGAACAGCCCGACGAATCTGCGTGCAACGCATGGGGGCGGAAGACGCTTACCATTACGGTAGAATAGGGCAGGGTTTGTTTGGATGAAAGCAGCGGCGGCGCACCGCTGTTTTTTTATAAAAAAAGTGTAAATACCGGCGGCTTCGAATTGACGGGCACAGTGCGTTTTGGTAGAATAAAAAAGTCTGACCGACCAGTCGGTCGGGAAAATGGAGGATAGATTTTGTCTGGCTTTAGCGTAAGAAAACCGTATACTGTATTTGTGGCCGTCGTCATTGTGCTGATGCTGGGTATTATTTCTTTTATGAATATGACGACAGACCTGCTTCCCAATATAGACCTTCCCTATATTGTCGTATACACATCCTATTTTGGCGCAAGCCCCGAAGAGGTAGAGCGCGACGTCACAAAGCCGCTGGAGCAAACACTGGCGACCACCAGTAATGTAAAAACGGTTTCTTCTGTTTCGATGGAAAACGTGGCGATTGTTACACTGGAATTTTATTCGGACGTTAATATGGATTCGGTTATTATTGAGCTGGACGGAAAGCTAGACCAGCTGGAATCGACCTGGGGCGAGAACATTGGCTCTCCCAACGTAATCCGCATGAATCCGGATGCGCTGCCTATTATGATTATTTCCGTCGACCAGGACGGAAAAAACCTGTATGAAATTTCCAAGATTGTAAACGATACGGTCGTTCCCGAGATGGAAAAGCTGGAAGGCGTTGCCTCGGTGGACGTGAACGGCATGCTGGAAGAGCAGATTAAAGTCGTTATTGACCAGGATAAAATCGACATACTGAACGATAAGATACTGGAAATCGTAGAAGGGGATCTGGACGAAGCGCAAGAAGCGCTGGATGAGGCCAAAGAAGGGCTGGAGAGCGGAAAAGAGGAGCTGGCGGAGCAAAGCAAGCAAGGAAGCATAAAGCTGGACGAAATGGAGGCTGCGCTTACAGATGGAAAAATAACGATTGCGCAGGCAGAAACGGAAATAAGAACGGGCTTGAACCAGCTGGCGGCGACGCAGCAGATTTTGACGCCGGTGGCCGACTTACTCAAGCAAAACCGCGATGCGCTGCTGGCAAGGCGGCAGGAACTAGTGGATATGGTTGCCGCCCTTCCGGAAGGAAGTGTTCTGCCGCCTGTAGATATAGGCGTAAACGTAACGCTGCCAGAAGATATTCAGCTTCCGCCCGGATTTGAATGGCCGGAAGGACTAACCCCGCCGGACGGGCAGATGACAGTCGAAGAAGCCATTGCCGCAATTGACGAGGAGATTGCTGTGCTGGACCCGTATATTGCACAAATAGACACGGCGCTTGTAACAATTGCCGAACAGATCGTGCAGGCCAATGCGGGCCTTGCCATGATTGCCGAGAAAAAAAGCGAAGTACAGGCCGGCGAAGCACATTTTGCGCAGGGCATGGCCGCGGTTACGTTTGCAATAAACAAAGCGACGGGGGAGCTGGCCATTGCCGAAGCGACGCTGAATTCCAAAACAGAGGAGTTTGATGCGACACGGGAGCAAGTGCTGGAGCAGGCATCTATTTCCGGAATGGTTACCCCCGAAATGATTTCGCAGCTGCTATATGCGCAAAACTTCTCTATGCCGGTCGGGTATACAAATGACAACGGGGTAGAGCACCTGGTTAAGGTGGGGGAAGAAATTACGAGCGTAGAGCAACTGGAAGACCTTGTGCTTTTGGACCTTGACCTGGAGGGGCTGGATACCATTACGCTCAAGGATGTTGCAAACGTAGACCTGGTGGACAATGCAGACGAAATCTATGCCCGGATCAACAACAACGACGGCGTTATTCTTTCTATGCAAAAGCAGAGCATGTATTCGACGGCGGATGTTGCAGAAACGATCCGCCAGGCCATTGCAGAGCTGGAGCAAAACAATGAAGGCATGCATATTACCACGTTGATGGATCAGGGAATCTATATCAATGTTGTAGTAGATAACGTATTGAACAACCTGCTGTACGGTGCGATCCTTGCGGCGATTATTTTGCTGCTGTTCCTGCGCAGTATAAAACCAACGATCATTGTTGGCGTGTCCATTCCGATTAGTGTTGTATTTGCACTGGTATTAATGTATTTTTCCGGCGTTACGCTCAATGTTATCTCGCTGGCGGGTCTGGCGCTGGGCGTCGGCATGCTGGTGGATAATTCTATTGTTGCGATCGAGAATATTTTCCGGCTGAAAATGATGGGAAAATCCAACAGGGAGGCGGCTATCGAAGGCGCCAAGCAAATTTCGGGCGCTATTATTGCGTCTACGCTGACGACCGTTTCGGTGTTCATTCCCATTGTGTTTATTACAGGCCTGTCGCGCCAGCTTTTTGCAGATATGGGCCTTACCATCGCGTATTCGCTTATCGCAAGCCTGATTGTGGCACTGACGGTGGTGCCGGCTATGTCTTCGAGCATGCTGACAATGAAGCAAATCAAACAGCCTGCCGGTTTCGAAAAGTTCAAAGCCGCCTATGCAAAGGCGTTGGCGTTTACATTAAGGCATAAGTGGATCATTGCAATTCCGGTGGTGGCGCTGTTTGTGCTCAGCGTGAGCAACATCCGGCTGATGGGCACGGAGTATATTCCCGCGATGGATTCTACGCAGATGATGATAACGCTGGAAATGCCTGAAGACAGCACGTTTGAAGAGACGGCGGAGCAAACCACGGAAATGATGGACCGGATTATAACCTTAGACGATGTGGAAACAGTAGGCGCGCTTGCGGGCGGGAGCTCGTCGTTTATGGGGATGGGAAGCGGTACGGCTACTTCCGCGACGATTTATACGATACTGAAGGATGACAGAAGCACGACAAGCATGCAGATGGCCGATATTATCAGGGATGAGCTGGAAGACCTTCCGGGGGAGGTTACCGTGAGCTCTTCGAATTTCGATTTGACCGCGCTGATGGGCTCGGGCATCGAAGTTGTCATTCGAGGAGACGACCTCGATACGCTGCAAAAGATTGCCGGCGATATTGCCGCAGAGCTGGAAAAAACGGAGGGTACGATCGATGTGTCGGATGGAATGGAGGATACGGTAAACGAATTCCGCATTACCGTAGACAAGCAAAAAGCCATCGAAAAGGGCTTTACGGTTGCGCAGGTTTATGCGGCGGTAAGCGGAAGGGTATCGCAGGGGACTTCGGCGACAACGATTAAAGTGGACGATAAAAGCTACCCGGTAATCGTATCCGACAAGCTGGGCGACACGATGGGCAAAGAAGAGATTGAGAACCTGATACTGACGGGCGAGACTCCGATGGGCGAAAAAACGGAGGTCAAGCTTTCGGATATTGCGCGCGTAGATGTGGGGAAAGGGCTTTCGTCTATCAGCCGCGAATCCCAGCAGCGCTATATTTCTGTGACGGCCGGTGTGGATTCCGAACACAACGTAGGGCTGGTCAGCCGCGCGTTTTCCGAGCAGATCGATGGATACGAGGTGCCGGACGGCTATTCGATTAGCATAGCAGGCGAAAACCAGACCATTATGGATGCAATCGGAGACCTGCTTTATATGCTGATGCTGGCCATCGGCCTGGTATACCTTATTATGGTGGCGCAGTTCCAGTCGCTCAAATCTCCGTTTATCGTCATGTTTACCATTCCCATGGCCGTAACAGGCGGGCTGCTTGCGCTGCAATTGCTCAATTTCCACCTGAGCCTGATTGCGATGCTTGGCTTCCTGGTGCTTGCGGGCATCGTGGTCAACAACGGTATTGTGCTGGTGGATTATATCAACCAGCTGCGGCAGGAAGGCATGCCCAAAAAAGAGGCGATTACCGAAGCCGCCAGAACGCGCCTGCGGCCCATTTTAATGACGACACTGACAACGGTATTTGGGTTGATGACAATGGCGCTGGGAATAGGCGACGGTGCAGAGATGTTGCAGCCCATGGCAATTGTTACCGTGTTTGGGCTGCTTTATGCTACCTTGCTCACGCTGTTTTTCATCCCCATACTGTACGACCTGTTTAACCGCAAAGAGTTGATAATAAAAGACGACAAACCGGCAAAAAGCAAACCGCGGGTTCTTTATAAAAGCACGCGCCATATCGGCCGGTAGTTCTTTCAATAAGCCAAAGACAAAGATGTGACGGCAAGGGAAAAGACGGTTTTTTCACCTTTATTTTCTTTCAATAAAAATGGAGCGCGCCGGAGTGTTCTGGCAGCGGGGAAGGTTTTTTATGCGACAAGAGTTCCAACCAAAAGAGATCGATATTTTTAAAGGCATCATCGGCCTGATTAAGCAGGGGAAACCGCCGTATGCGCTTACAGCTGCAGAAATCGCGGCGGCGGCAGGTATTGGAAAGGGTACGCTTTACGAATATTTTTCTTCCAAGGACGAAAGCATAGAAAAAGCGGTGCTGTACCACATCTATGAGAGCATAGAAGGGGTGTTGCGTGCGCTGGAAACAAGGAAGGGCTTTCGCGAAAAATATTATGTCTTAATGGAGCTTATAGAGAAGAATGTTGCGTCCGTTCCTTATTTTGACCTGCTAAATTCGGTTATGCAGCGGCACATGAAAACCGTCATGTGTGACAAAGAGACCCTGGCCGAACTGCGAAGCATTGCTTCGGGCGTTATTCGCAAGCTTGTTGAGGCGGGGAAGGAAGAGGGGCTGTTTCGTGCAGGCGGCGACACGGCCTATGTTTATGTGGCAATCTATTCGGCACTAACCGGCTATACGCTGCTGCTGCTTGACAAAACTGCCACGGAAATGACAGATACAGATCTTTTAAAAGAGCAATCCTACACCATGCTGGAGCGCGCGTTGAAATAGAAAAATTCTACAGCGGTAAAAATGTCCACAGCCAAGATACAGGAAGGACCAAAACAAGAGAGGGCAGCAGGTTTACAAGCTTTATGTCAAACATCTTGCACAGCTTAAAACCGGCGGCAAGGGTAATCAGGCCGCCGCATGCGTTGAAGTCCCCCAGCATAGCCGGAGAGATCAGCGGCATCAAAAAACGGGCGCAAAAGAACAGCGCAAGTAAAATGATGCACTGGAAAATACCGACAAGGCAAACTGCATAGCCAAGCGTAGCGGCAAAAATGACGGCGCTGAAAAGGTCCAGGATAGATTTTGCGGCAAGCAGCGCGTGATCGCCCGTTATGCCCTCGTTGAGCGCGCCGAATATGCCTGCGCCGCCCACGCACATAATAACGGTGATTGTAATAAAATATTGCATATCTGCTTCGCTTTGAAAGTTCCTGTCCAGCTTTGTTTTTCGGATGAGGGAAGTGAAAAGGCCCTGCACACGGTCTTCCAGCCGCAATGCGGTGCCGATAATTGTGCCCGCTATGGCAGATATGATGACGACTCCAAGCGTATTTACCTGTACGATACAGGTTATGGCAATACCGACCGTACACAGGCCGAATATCAGCGGAAGTACATTCTTAATCGAAAGGGGAATTTTTCCGCCAAACCTTCCGCCAATGAGGCCGCCGGCCACGATTGCGGCATTACACATAAAAACGCCCATGGGTACAAACAAAGAAAACACCTCCTAAATGCTTTGATAAAACACATGGCATTATAACATAGCCGCTCCAAATTGCAACTGTTTTCAATAAAAAAGCAGCCCGAAGGCTGCCTTTTTCCATCGTTTTTTATACGAGGTGCATATATTTTGCATACCCTTCCGCCTCCATTTTTTCGTAGGGGACGAAGCGCAATGCCGCGCTGTTGATGCAATACCGCAGGCCGCCCGCCTCCTTTGGCCCGTCGCCGAACACATGCCCAAGGTGGGAATTTCCCGAATGGCTTTTTACCTCGGTACGCACCATTCCGTGGCTTGTGTCGGAAAACTCCAATACCCGGCCGGGCTCTGCAGGCTTTGTGAAGCTGGGCCAGCCGCAGCCGGAATCGAATTTATCGGACGATAAAAAAAGCGGCTCTCCGGTTGCGATATCTACATAAATACCACGCCCATAAAAGTTCCAGTATGCGCCGGAAAAAGGAGCCTCGGTGGCGGCGTGCTGGGTTACGTCGTACTGCTCTTTTGTCAACCGGCCGCGCAGCTCGCTTTGTTCCGGCTTTGTGTATTCTTTCCTGTTGGTCATATTTCCTCCGGGCGGTCCAGGTCGTCAAGGCTGTCAAACCGGATATGGCAATACCCGTTTTTGTTCCTTTTCAAATAGCGCTGATGATAGGCCTCGGCAGGGTAAAAATTTTGCAGGGGCGCAAGCTCGACAGCAAGCGGCGCATCATATTTTTCCTGCTCTTTTCCAAAAATGCTTTTTAAAATGGGCAGATCGGCGGTATCCAAATAGTATACGCCGGTGCGGTATTGCACGCCGCAGTCGTTGCCCTGCCGGTTTACGCTCAGCGGGTCGATAATTTTGAAAAACTGCAGGGCAAGCGTTTTCAGGCTAACCAGTTGGGGGTCGTATATCACCCGTACAGCTTCGGCGTGGCCCGTTCCCTCGAAGCATACCGCGTCGTAAGTCGGGCTTTCCGAATGTCCGTTTGCATAGCCCGCCAGTGTTTCGGATACGCCGGGAATCCGGGAAAAGTACTCCTCCACGCCCCAGAAGCACCCGCCCGCAAAATAGATTTCTTTCTTTTCGGAGCCATCCATAATAAATTCCTTTCAAAAAAAGGCTTGGTTAGGTTAATGATACCCAACCAAACCCTTCTATATGCAATCTGGCATAAAAATGTTTTGTTATTCCGCCTCCGGAAAGAAGACGGCCAGCATCATTTTGAAGCGCTCTGCCGCATATACGGCATGCGGCCTTTTTGCAGGCATAACAATGGCCTGGCCGGCATTTAGTATATGTTCTTCTCCGTCGATCGTAATTTTGCCCTGCCCGTCGAGCGCCACAACCAGCGCGTCTCCGCCCGACTCGTGCGTGCTGATTTCCTCGTTTTTTTCGAATGCGAACAGCGTCAGGTTATGAAAGTCGTTTTGCACCAATGTTTTGCTGGCAATTTGCCCGTCCTGATAAGTGATTTCAGACGCAAGGTCTAAAACAGTACCCTTTGCAATGTTTTTCATAATGGTTTCCATATTCTTCTCCTATTCCAATATTTCCCCGTCCGTCGAGATGGTGACAACCTGCCAGGGAATCATTTTGCCGCTGTTTTGAAGCGCCGTTTTGACCGCGTTTTCAAGCCCTCCGCAGCAGGGGACTTCCATCCGTACGACTGCGACAGACTTAATATTGTTCCGGCGCAGGATCTCGGTCAGCTTTTCGCTGTAGTCGCCCTCGTCCAGCTTGGGGCACCCGATCAGTGTTATTTTGTTTTTCATGAATTTCTCATGAAAATTTGCGTACGCGTAAGCCGAGCAGTCTGCCGCAATCAGCAGGTTCGCGTCGTCGAAGTAAGGAGCGTTCACAGGGGCAAGCTTTATTTGCACAGGCCACTGCATAAGCTGGCTTTCGCTTGCCGACGCGCTTGGCTGGGCGGGTACGGGCGCTTGTTTGCGCTGGATGGCGTGCGCACGCTTGCCGGGGCACCCGGCCATTGCCGGCATTCCCTTTTCCTGCATTTTCGCTTGAACCGCCGCTTCGTCGTACGCCGCAGCCTCGCGTTCCTCGAAGGATATTGCGTCTACCGGGCAAACAGGAAGGCAGTCGCCCAATCCGTCGCAATAATCGTCGCGCAGAAGCTTGGCCTTTCCATCGACCATGCCAATAGCGCCTTCGTGGCAGGCTTCGGCGCACAGGCCGCAGCCATTACATTTTTCTTCATCTATTTTGATAATTTTTCTAACCATTTTTCAAACCTCCGGTATCTCTTGACTTTCTGTACTCATTTTACTATCCTCACAAACAGGAGTACGTTGTATTTACAACAAAACAGATGAAATGAAACAATATTTTACAATTATTGAAAACAACCCTCTGTTTATGAATATTCGGCAGGAAGAGCTGAAAAGCCTGCTGGATTGCCTCGGCGGTACGGTAAGGGCATATGCAAAGGACGAAGCAGTTTTTATTGCGGGCGACCCGGCCGAGCGGGTGGGCATTGTACTGGAGGGAAGCGTTTGGGTGATCCGCGACGACGTATTTGGCAACCGTTCCGTGTTGACGGGTATTGGCGCAGGGGAGATGTTTGGGGAAACATTTGCGTGTGCGGAGGTAAAAACCCTGCCGGTGGGCGTGGTTGCGGCAGATAAATGCAAGGTGCTTTTCATAGACTACCGCAAGATTATCCACACCTGCTCCTCTTCCTGCGTGTTTCACTCACAACTGATCGAAAACATGCTGCGTATACTCGCGCAAAAAAACCTGGGTCTCAACCAGAAAATGGAGGCGCTTTCTGCGCGGACCACGCGGGAAAAGCTTTTGGTATACCTGCGCGCGCAGGCAGACAGGGCAAACGCGCCCGAGTTCGAGATCCCATTTAGCAGGCAGCAGCTTGCAGATTACCTGTCCGTAGACCGGAGCGCGATGTCTGCCGAATTGGGGCGTATGCAAAAAGAAGGGATCCTTCGTTTCCAAAAAAACCGCTTCCGGTTGCTCGACCTGCCCGAGTGGCCCGGCCCGTAGCATAGCCGGGTCAGCGGAAGAATCTCTTGATTTTTACCTGTGCAAATTATACAATGAATGTATATTTTGTTTATTTAGCAAATAACGAAGAGGAGATATTCAATATGGCGGATTATGCAATAACATGCAGCTCTACGGCAGACCTAAAAACCGAGTATGCAAAAAAGCGAGACTTGGGTGTGCTGCTCTACCAGTTTTTTATTGACGGCGAAGAATATTATGACGACCAGGGCGTGTCTATCGATACGCATGAGTTTTACGATAAGGTACGCGTCGGCTCGCTGCCCACAACGTCTATGGTCAATACGGAACGCTATACAGAGTTTTTTACGCCATATCTGGAGCAAGGCAAAGACCTTTTGCATATCGAGTTTTCATCCGGACTTTCAGGGTCATATAACAACGCTGTAATGACCATCGAACAGCTTCGGAAAAAATACCCGGACCGGAAAATAGAGATTGTCGATTCGCTTTCTGCGGCGCGCGGCTATGGATGCCTGATGCACCACGTGCTGGATAAAAGAGACAACGGCGCAACAATTGAAGAGGCAAAGGAATATGCAGAAAACCTGAAGCTGAAAATTACCCATTGGTTTGCGGTAGACAGCCTAGAGCATCTGCGGCGCGGGGGCAGGGTGTCGCGCGCAAGCGCATTCCTCGGAACCATGCTAAACATAAAGCCGGTTTTGGCGTTCAACAACGCCGGAAAGATTATTCCGATCGAAAAAATCCGCGGGCGGAAAAAGTCGTTGATCAGCATGGTAGACAAAATGGAAGCGGATATCGATTCGCCGGATGGGCAGATGATTTTTGTGGGGCACGCGGACGCCTACGAAGATGGAATGTTTGTCGCAGACCTTATAAAAGAACGTTTCCCGACAATTGCGGGAATCGACATCAACTACATTGGGCCGGTCATTGGCGCCCATGCGGGGCCATCCACCATTGCTATCCACTATATCGGCAAACACCGTGTCGACATCGATTTTAAATAGAAACATTTAAAACGCTGCCCAACAATTCGTTGGGCAGCGTTTTTACTGTCGCTAAAAATTGAATTCCTGCGCCCAGTCAAAAGAACCGGAGTCTTCCATGCTTTGTGGCCAGTGGGCGCACCATGCGGGCACCTCCGGGCTTCCCACCCGGTCGAGGCTGGGGGTGTAGGGCTTTATGTCGAGAACGGGGGAACCGTCGGCCGCGTCGGTGTAGGTGATGCCAATGACGGCGTTTTCCATATCTATATAGCAAATCTCTACACAGAACAACGCAAGCGGGTTTGGGCGGCGGGGTGAACGCGTGGCGAATGTTCCCAACACAGCCGGGGCTTTTTTGTAGGGCGTTTTCTCCTGCAAAGCGTTGCGAGAGGCATTGTCATCGCATTCCGAAAACCACCAAAGCAGGTTTAAATGGCTGAAACCGTCCAGGCCTGCAAGGGCCGGGGCGAATGCGCGGTCGAGAATGATTTTGGCGTCCTCTGCGCCAGTGCGAATAATGCCGATTTGTTTTACTGTAAATGTTTTTTCCATAAATAAAACTCCTATACTGGTTTATTTACGGCGCCGTAATTCCAGTATAGCAGCATAAAATTACACTTCAAGCCCTAAAAAAGCGGGAGACGAGCGGACTTTGTTTGCTGCCTATGCAGACCCGAAAAATCAAAGGCTGCTCTGCCCAAGCAGCTTTTGGATGTTTTGAGGGGTAATATCCGGCGATACGGAGCCGATGTGCCCGACGTTGATTGCCGCTGCCGCGTTTGCGTAGCGCGCGCTTTGTGCGATATCCATACCGTCTAAAAGCGCGGAGATCATAGCGGCGACGAACGTATCGCCCGCGCCGGTGGTGTCGACGGCGTCCGCTTTGAATGCGGGAATCATATATTCTTTGCCCGACGGTTCGTGCACAAAGCAGCCCTCGCCGCCCATTTTAATGATAACCGTCCGCTCGCCGGTGTGGCTTGCAATAAACGCAGCCTGCCGTTTGGGGTCGCGTTCGCCTGTTAAAAGCACCGCCTGTTCGTAGCTGGGGAAAAAGTAATCGAGTTGGCCGATGATTTCTTTGACCCATGGAAAGCCGCGCCTGTTCCGGTCGTGGCCGACGTCGGCGCTGGTCACAAGGCCTGCCTCCCTGGCCTGCGCCAGCAGTCCGGCAAGGCCGCCCTGTTCAAGCTTGGGATGGCCGAAAAGGCTGCTGACGTTGATGTGTCGTGCGCCTGAAGCAAAGAGCGAACGGTCGAAATCTGCAACGGAAAGCTCACGGTTGTTGCCGCGGGTACAGACGCAGGTGCGCTCACCTGCATTATTTACAAGCACAAGCGCTACACCTGTGATAACGCCGGGCTTGGTGCTGATGTGTGACGTGTCAATGCCCAGCCGTGCAAACTCCGCAAGCAGGTAATCGCCAAACGTGTCGTCTCCGACAGCGGCCGTAAGGGAAACATTTTTGCCCAGCTGGCGAAGTGCGATGGACGAATTGGCTGCGTCGCCGCCGGGAATCATCTGCATATCCTCTATGCGGATGGTATCCAGCGAAAAATCCAGTGTATCGACGGGGAGTTTGATGGGTATATCCACCACAACGAGCCCAAGGTTGAGTACGTCGTATGGCTGCATGGCAAAGGCTCCTTAATTTGCAATTTCAAATCCGTGTTCGCGTACAAGCTTTTCAATATGTTTTATCGTCATGGAAATGGGCAAGGCATCATAATCTCCGGCAATGACCAGCTCAAATACCGTATCGCTCATTTCAAGGATTTCATCCAGCTTTGCATTGTCTACAAAAGGGGAAAGTTCGTCATTGAATATCCGGTCTTCTATTTCCGCCAATGCGCCGACAATGCCTGCGCCATCCCTGCCCTGCACATCCGCAATACGGCAGTACAGCCGATTATCGGAGGAAGACTTTCTTGTTTGGACAATTTCGTCAATACGGCTCACCTGCTTTTTAAGCAGGTCGATTTTTTCGATGAGAATTTTATATACTTCCTTGTCTTCCGATGGCAGACGGTTGTATACATTTACCTCTGTCTTAAGCTCACGCAGCGCCTTATGAATGGGGCTGGTCTCTTTCCATTGGCTAAAATCAATTCCCTTCAGAGCGTGCTCCAAATCTGCCTTCAGCTTTATTCCGCCTGCAACGCCGCGCTCGAACGAAATGGTACGCTCGGGCTGGATATCAAACGGCAGGCTTGCGGTCGTTTTTTCATCAGCAATCAATATCGTCGGTTTGCCGGACGTGTAGCGGATGGCCAATTCATACATCACATTTGGATTGAGGCCTGTAAGGTTTACTATAACGAGATCACTGGTGTATAGATCCCGAATAATTTTATCGGTTATACTTCCTGTGTCGTAAAGCTTATGCGCAACGGTACAATGGAAATTTTCGCTGAACACCGGCTTGATAACCAATTCATATATATCTTCTATTTCATTGCGGATATCTGTACCCTTTTCACCGATAGGAGTTACAAAAAAACAGGTTTTTTTACTTTTCTCAACCATGAAACACCTCCGCCATATTGATGATTCCATCATACCGTCAATAGCGATTCTTTTCAAGCCAGTACTTGCCTGGCTTTAGAGTTTCTGCTTTACAAACAACGAGCCGCCCATTGGGCGGCTCGTTTATCTTGCAGAGCTATTACGTATTTATATTTGCTTTATGTTTATGCCAAATGGGCAGGTTTTTCCGTCTCCCGGTCTACCTTGATGCGTCCGCAGTGGCCGCAGTCCTTTGTCCCGCCGCACGTTACGTCCACACGCTTGTCCATCGCGTAGTTGATGACCGCGTTGTGCGGGTAGTGGCCGCATGCCCAAAGCTCGTCCGCCTTGGTCTTCCACTTGTCCGCAATGGGCTCCGTCTTGGCTGTCAGCGTGTCCACGCCCTCCAGGTCAAGGTCCTGCGTGGGCTTGGCGCCAGATTCGTTTACGACCTG
>JBMNTU010000024.1:0-23473 GCA_050945895.1 Christensenellaceae bacterium
TTATGTTTATTAGGGCTATGACCCTGTGTTGGGGTTTCAACCCCTCTGTGCTTATTTTAGGGAGTATCTTTTATTTCCTCAATCCGCCTTTTGTTCCATTACAGGAATGCTCCTCGACTGCAATAAATTTGCTCGTCAGGCGCATATCTTCAACCACCGTCGCAACAGACCTGACTTTTTCACCTTTAGGCTGGGAGAGAGGCCGTCTGGATGTCATTATTATCACCCCAATCATCGTTGACGAGAGGCTTGTCGATGAATTCAAAAAAGATACTGATGAAAACACAGACAAATCCATAGGAGATAGAGAAGAGGAGTTGCGAAATAAGATTATGCAATATATGAAAAAAGAAGTTGAAGCAAACGATGATGAAGAAGATAAATCTTGTGCGGATCAGGCGTATGATGACTGTACTGTTCCTTCTAAAAAAATGAGAGATGAATTTAATAACGAGAGGCTGGAGTATTTAAAAAACGATGAAATGAGAACTGTTGAATTCAAGCCTTCGGCCTGGATAAGTCACATTATAAATACTATTGATGACGCAAGCGGTATTACCGACATAGATAGGAAACATCTTAAAAAGGACTTCGTACAACCTCTCGAAAGAGCGAAAGATGCATTCGGTGATGATTTTTATGCTTGGCCGGATGAAGTATGGAATACAAAACTTAAAGATTTGGATGACGTTGTAGAAAAATACACAAACAAAAACGAGAAAAGCGGCGGCTGCACGGTATTAACGCTGAGGGAGGAAACAAATGCGGAAGCTCCTGATACGATATTGCGTACCGACGAAGAAGTAGAAGAAGTAATGGAGGCAATTATCAATACCCCCGCTGTGATGCAAGACGGCAAAGAAATAGTTGTGCGCTATCTGCATGGAGTGGGCGACACTTCATACCTCATCTGGGATAGGGAGGATCTGATGCAGCTTGACGAAGGCGACAATACCGTGATTATTACATTCGAAGAAAACTACAAGCAGATGTTTTCCATCAATAGGGATGAGAGGCTGGCGCTTTTGGACGCATCTGAAGCAAACCCCGCCGATGCGCAAAGCATTGCGAAATTTGAACAGACAGTAAACGACTACGCGACACGCGTAAATTTAGCTATTTCAACAGCAACGCTTTCAGAGAGCGCCCCCAAAGCCACTGGCAAAATACCGCCTATGCTTATTGTAATACTGTGTGTAATAGCGGCTGCTGTTGTGGGAGGCGTGGTGCTGCGCATTCGCAAGAGAAAAACACCCGCAGCGTAGAAAAAATACGCGACAGGCAATCGATAGGCTGGGTATATGCCGGATAGTATAGAAAAAACGCAGAGAAGCAATGCCCTGATAGTTATAGGCGTCAGCTTCCTCATCTCGGGTGTGCTTGCCATCTTCCAGGATGGCGCTCTGCTTGGCTATCTATTGATCGTTGCGACGGCTATCGTGGTATGTGCGGCGAGGCGCATACCATCTGGCCGGGTTGGTCTGCGCGGAATGGCCGCCAGGGCAAATCTGCCGGAGGCAGCCCTGTTCCTGCTTGCGATTTTCGCTTCGCCGCCGATACTGCAATTCTTTGGGTGTTTCGCTGTATTGGCCGGGTGCTTCTGCCCAGGTGTTTTTATCGGCATTCTATCTGCTGTTATGGAAGAATTTCTGTTTCGGTGTTATCTGCAAAGCGAGCTCTTGGAATGGGCGGGGAAATGGAAAGCTGTTTTTTGCCTGCGTTTATTTTTTCATCTTCCGCAGCGTATTCTTGCTGCCGATATGTCGCCCATGCAGGCTATGGCATCCTGTGTTCAACCGATTCCCGCCGCGCTTTTGCCGGGAATATCCACCATTCTGTTTAAGAATATAGACAGTATATGGCTGCGCTTTATCGGTAACATGCTGATTTATAAATTGAATTAACGGGGAGGGCTATACGTATGTTTCCTATACTAATAATCGGCAACGCACACATACAAATGTATACACTTTGTATGGGGATTGGGTTTGCAACAGGGGTAATTCCGCTGTATTTTCGTGGGAAGACACTTGGTATCAAATTCATACAACTGCTTGCTTGTTATGCCATAGCGGGCTGCATGGCCATACTGGGCGGCAAGGTGGCGTCCATGCTGGCAAATCTGCCATCATATATTGCGATGGCCACAGAATTAGGCTATAATTTTTTTGATTTGTATAATAGTGCCGGCGCAATCTTCTATGGCAATATGCTGGCGGCAATATTGGGTGTGCTGTTATACTGTGCGCTCTATAAAAAATCATTCTGGAAATTTATTGATGCATTTTTGCCCCTGTTACCTTGGGTGTTGGCTATCTGGAGGATAGGGTGTTTTTGTGCGGGATGCTGCTATGGAATCCCGTTTGAGCATGGTATGTATTTCACGGCATCTTCCGTCGCGCCACACGATGTAAAGCTGCTGCCGCTGCAACTTATAGAGAGCGCCGGATGTTTTGCCATATTCGTTATATTAATGTTGAAGGGAAGAAAGCCGCTTCCAAAGTACAATATGATGGGTCTCTTTTTTGTGCTTTATCCTGCGTTGCGGCTTGTTCTGGAGTTTTTCCGCGGCGATGAAAAAAGCGCTACAATAGGCATTTTTTCAATACAACAATGGATTAGCGTTGCGTTGGTCGCGGTGGGGATACTGCTGCTGGTTTATGTGAAGAAAAAAGGCCCAGCTGCCGTTGAGGCTTAACTAGGGAACCGCTGATTAAATAGCCGTTCCATCACGCAAGCCGATGTTCTATGCCATTCGCAAAGCAGACACGGTCAAAGGGATGACCGTGAAGTTGGGCGGTTATCCCGGTATGATTCTTAGGCAAATCCGCAAATTGAAACCCGTTATCCGCCAAAATTGTGTAAATAAGGTAAAGCAACAGCCAATAAAACTGTATTATTTAGGCGAAAGATGTCGTGGCGTGGGAAAAGCGTTGGGCATGAACAAGGCCAATGTCTATCGATGGATTAAAGAACGTGTGAGTATGCGGATAACGCTCACACCGTTTTGGAGTTGGATGAGCTGTATTGGTTCATAGGGCGCAAACCTCGCACGGAAACCCGTGAAAATGTGTATATCATGACGATGATAAGCCACCGGCCCTGCAGATGGTGGGGCGGATCGGCTGCTTTTGCGCAGGCTGCTGCTACGGTATAGAATGGGAGCACGGGCTGATGTATAACGCGTCGTCCGTTGCGCCGCACGACGTTCGGCTGGTGCCCGCGCAATTGATTGAAAGCGCATGCAACTTTGTCATTCTCTTTGTTTTGATGCGCGCGGCCATAGCGTGCTGGCATGGACAGGATTTCTGGTATGAGAATATGAGCAACACAACGAGAAATGTTAACTGGAAAACAGCGTTGATTACCGTGGGAATCAGCTTTGTGATCGCCGCGTTGCTGTCCGTTTTGTGGCAGACGGACGGGCTTGGCTTCTTTTGGTCCAACCTAATCGGCTATGGTATGATTGTGGCCCCGGCGGTTTTTGTGTGTGCCTATAAACGTGTTTCGCCCGAAACGATAGGACTGAAGGGTATGGCTATTAGGGCAAACCTGTTCGGCGGCGCCCTCCTGCTGCTGATGATTTTTGCCCTGCCGCCCATTATGCAATCGGCAGGCGTCGCTTTTTCGTGGCGGTCTATTTCCGGGCAGGTGCTGTGGATCAGCATTTTTTCTGCTGTGTTTGAAGAATTTTTGTTTCGCGGCTATTTGCAAAACGCCCTGACCCCATGGGCTGGGAAGTGGAAATCATTTTTACTGGTAGCACTGATTTTTTCTTTTTTTCACCTGCCGCAACGGATTTTCACTTCAGGCACGTTATCTGTGGATACCGTGTTTTCCTGCATCCAACTGATACCTGGTGCGCTGCTGTTAGGAATTACAGAGGTATTGTTTGACAATATCTATGCTTGCATATGGCTGCACTTGATTGGAAACATTATAATTTTTTCCGTCTTCTAACAGGATTGTATCCAGAGTGCTAAATACCTGCTTTTTCTGCCGTTATATTCCAACGCATGCGCAGTATCTGTATATTCATAGCGAGTCAATTCTGCCGAATATCCATGTCTGTTGGCTTTTCGTTGGTTTTCGATATTAACCTATCAGAAAAGAGTAAATAAATATCCCCCAGCTAAGCCGAAGGTATTTCATATGCGGGCAAAGCCCTCTGTTGCCAGCAACGCCTAAGCATGCGCATGGTAGGGCCAGTGAGCTTGCCCCCGTTTTGCCCCGCTTTGAAAGTTGGTTTTCGGACTAAATTACGAGGCCGAATCCGCATGATTTCTGGCAAATTCGGCAGGCGTTTGCAGAGCCGTCTGATTATCCGGAATATGTAAATCAGCTCACTGTGTCACGCGAAAAAGCAGTATCCTGAAAATGTCTGATCATCTTTGCCGGAAACAAAAACTTATGACGCATTAAAAAATGTTTGCTAAAACCAGCAAACATGGGTCGAAAACAGTGGGTTTTTCGGTGAACAGGGCAACAAAAAACCGCTCTATAGAGCGGTTTTTCATGGTAGCGGCGAGTGGACTTGAACCACCGACCCTCCGGGTATGAACCGAATGCTCTAGCCAACTGAGCTACACCGCCACGGTTTGTCACTTGCAATATATTATCATAGAAGCCTGGCAAAATCAATAAGTTTTTCCCGCGTGGTATTAAGCGGATACCATATTGTTTCGATATAGATAGGTAAGGAGGAAATGCCATGAGTACGGTGGAATATTTGCGGATGCAGGCAGAGCTTGTGCAGGCCGGTGTGCCGGTGCAGGACGCGGATACCAGCGGAGCGTTTGCAAAAAAAATGAAAGAAATGAGCAACCGGTTGGCTGCGGAGATGCGCCGGGCACAAAGCAACACCCAGGCTGCGGCAGAAGCGGCGGCCAAAAAAGCGCGGGCGCAGAGAATCAATGAACTGTACGCCATTATTGCGCAGCTTAGAACGCGGCTTATGAGCGGGGGGAAATACAATAAAACGATTGCGGCGCAAATATCCGTCCTGCAAAGTGAATTGCTTTGGTTGATTTTTGGCATGTAATCTTTCAACTCTATTGAAGATATGGTATACTTCTAAAAGGCATGATTGTTTTTGGTGCAAGGTGTTTATATTAATACAACCAGTTTTTTTGTAATACCATAGGTTGCCCGGCCGTAGCGGCCCGGTAAAGAAATATTGTTGGGAGATATAATAATGGACGCACAGGAAATGGCAAAATACATCAATAAAGAAGAAGGACTTTCGCGCGTGCGCGGAAATGAAAAACTGTATGGAAAAATGCTGCAAATGTTTTTAAACAGCAAAGAATTTGATGCGCTTGATGAAAGCCTTAAAACGGACGATTTAACGCGCTCGGCAGAGATTGCGCATGGAATTAAGGGAATGACGGGAAATCTTTCGCTGACATTGCTGTTTGAAACAAGTACGCAGCTTATGAACGAGCTTCGGAGCGGAAAGAAGGATGAAGCAACGGTTGCGGCATACCAAGACGCGTATGGCAAAACCAGGGAGCTTGTAGAGGCGTTGTTAAGTGAAATAGGTTGAATATACCTGATAAAGAAGCATAAAACCGTGGGAACACATCAATATGTGGGGCTGCGGTTTTTCTATTGGGGTTTTGGCGGCGTATAATCGAAATTCTGAAAATTCGTTGTTCATATGAAAGCGGAACGGTGATATAATGAAACATAAAATGATGGGGGATGAGGCATGAAAAAAACGGTATTCTTCCTCGCTTTAATATTGCTGGCGGTTTTTCTTGGTTCGTGCAGTATTTCCGATTACGAACGCTATAACGATTTTCTTGCAGACCTGGATGTTTATTCGCGTATGGATATTGCTTTTTATGAGGCAGCGAAACAAAACGTGCTTTTTTATACAAAAGCGGATCTGGCGACGCTGGAACAAGATCTGGCGACGCTGGACATCGGGAATGAGGATATCGTTTATATCAATACAAGATTGCTGGATGCAGTAGGAAACCTGTGTGCGGCGACAGAGGCGTGCAATGCGGGAAATACGGATGAATATGAGGAATTGTTTAAGCTTGCGGAAAACCAGTATGCGGAGGCAAGGCTGATATTAAGCGAATCGAGGACGGGGCGGCCGTGACAGGCGAAGAATACATGCAGCTTGCAATTGTGCAGGCACGAAAAGCAGAAGAAATAGACGAGGTGCCGGTAGGAGCGGTTATTGTATTGGGCGAAGAGGTGATTGCGGCGGCGCACAATGAGCGGGAAACCACGCAAAATCCGCTCGCGCATGCGGAAATAACGGCGATCCGTCAGGCTGCCCAAAAACTGAAAAGCTGGCGGTTGTTGGATTGTACGTTATATGTAACGCTGGAGCCCTGCCCGATGTGCGCGGGTGCAATCGTCAATGCGCGCATTCCCCGCGTGGTGTTTGGCGCATACGACCCGAAAGCAGGGGCGTTCGGTACGCTTTATAACCTGGCGGAAGGAAAGCTAAACCATACGCCGGAGGTTTTGGGAGGCGTACTGGGGGAGGAATGCGGCGCGATATTGACGCAATATTTCAGAAACAGAAGAAGTAAGAAATAAACTGGAGGTAGATGGTTATGGAGTGTAAAAAGGAACAGAACAAATTGAGCTGCGCATGTACGTCTGGCTGCGAAAAAAGCGGCACATGCTGCGAGTGCGTGCGAAATCACCGGTCTAAGGGGCAGTTTCCGGCGTGCTTTTTCTCTAAGGAGGCGGAAGCGAAGTATGACCGGAGCTTTGAAGCGCTTGTGGCAGACAGAAGGGGATAAAATTAAATGGACTACCTGAAAAGAGTAACAACACCGGAAGAAGTCGAAGCCGTGTCCAAAATGGCGGATATTATTTGGAAGGAGCACTACCGTGGAATTGTGACGATGGCCCAGATCGAGTATATGCTGGACAAATTCCAGAGCCCGGAGGCCATTCAAAATGCAATGGATACGGAAGGCTACGTCTATTATTTCATACAGCCCGAAGACAAGCCGTGGGGGTATATCGGCGCACAGCCCAATAACCCGGAAGGCAAGCTGCTTTTAAGCAAGTTTTACCTCTATTTGAGCATGCGCGGCCGCGGAATTGGATCAAAAGCGCTTTCCGAGCTGGAGACCGTTGCAAAAGGGCTGGGGCTGCATGCAATCTGGCTGACGGTCAACAGGCGCAATCCGTCCGTTGCCCTTTACGAAAGCATGGGATTCAAAAAAGGGGAAATGATCCAAACGGAGATTGGCCGCGGATTTATTATGGACGATTTCGTAATGGAAAAAGATATATAAAGCGCAAACGGCTATACCGGAAACGAATCCACCTCACTTAGTTTGTGTTTGATTTTGCCGGCATGCTTTTGCAGAGACCCCAAGTGGTTTTGCGCCGCAGAAAGGGAGCCCTGCGCTTTTTCGATCGTTTGGGCAAACTGCTCGAAATCCCGCCGGATGGCGGCAAGCATGTCTAAAACGGCGGACGAGTGCTTGGCCGCGCGCACTGCGCGGAATCCGGCCTGCATGCTTGTAAGCAGGGCGGAAAATGTGGACGGCCCGGATAGGACGACGTTCCATTGGCTGTGCAGCTTTTCCAAAAGGCCAAGCCGTATGGCTTCCATATATAAGCTTTCGGACGGTAAAAATAAAATGGCATGGTCCGTCGTTTGGGGTGGACGGATGTATTTTTCGTTGATTTTTTTCGCCTCCAGCAAAATGGCGGCAACAAGCTCTTTTCGCGCCTCCTTCAGCTTATCCGTATTTCCCGTTTCCATATGCTTCAAAACGCGCGCATATCTGTCCATGGGAAATTTGGCGTCGATGGGCAGTAACGTGCTTTGCTCATTTTCGCCGGGAAGGATGACGGCAAACTCGACAATGCCGCCCTCGCCGATGTGTGCGTTTTCCATATATTGTCCGGGCGCAAGGAAGTCGGAAAGCAGGTTGCCCAGTTGAATTTCTCCAAAAATGCCGCGCGTCTTAACGCCCGCCAGAATGCTTTTCAGGTCTCCGATATCGGCCGTTAAGGCATGCACCTCCCCCATGCTTTTGTAAACCTGCCCAAGCTGTTCGCTTACGCGGCGAAAAGAGGAATCCAGGCCGGTTTTGAGGGTGGCGTCCAGCTTTTGGTCTACGGTTTGCTCTATACGCCCCAGCCGCTGCTGCACGCTGGCGTCCAAAGCGCCAATGACCTGCGTATTGGTTTGGGATGTCTTTATGGCCATGTCCGACAGCATGCCGGACAAAGCCCGGAACTGGCCCGCGACTTCGTCGCGCAGCGCGGTATTTGTGCGTTTGCCTGCATGCGCCCTTATAAGCAGCGCGACCAGCACGATGACGGCGGCTAAAAGAACCCAGAGTATCATTTCATTCATAATATAAACACCTCCACATTAAATTTTAGCATGGCGAAATACCATATTTTGTATGCTTTTTGCACGGCGGCGCATATTCGACCGTGATTTTTGAATATATTGTTTAGTATAAGTAAATATTATTAAAAGTACTGTGAGCATATGCTTTTCAAAAACATTAAAAAACATTGATTGAAATAGGGAAAAAGCGTTGACATAACAAATATTGTATGGTTTAATTAATCTCGCTATTTTGTGTTTAGCAAAAGTAAACAAAATACTTACTTAACTGTTATTCGGAAAGGCGTGAGAATGGATATTGGTGGAAAAATAAAGGCGATCCGGCAAAGGCACGGGCTTACGCAGGCCGAGCTAGCAGACAGGGCAGAGCTGTCTAAGGGGTTTATTTCTCAACTGGAGCGCAACCTGACGTCACCGTCTATTGCAACGCTGACCGATATTTTGGAATGCCTGGGAACAGACCTCAAAGAGTTTTTTAGCGAAGATGAGCAGGACAAAGTGGCGTTTTTGCCCGACGACCTGTTTGAAAAGATTGACGACGCAAAGGAAATCGTCTGGCTGGTGCCGAATGCGCAAAAAAACCAGATGGAGCCCATTTTGCTTACGCTTAAGCCAGGGCAGCAGACCGATCCGGATAATCCGCACCAGGGCGAAGAGTTCGGATATGTTTTGTCTGGCAGCGTATACCTTGTGCTGGGCAAGAAAAAACACAGGGTAAAAAAGGGCGGCACGTTTTATTTTAAAACAAACATCGTGCACCATCTGGAAAACCCTGGGAAAAAAGACGCGCAAGTCGTATGGGTAAGCTGCCCGCCGATGTTTTAGGCGGCGCGGCATGCTGCCGCCGGCGTGGACGAGAATGCGTTGCGGAGAAGTTAATGTGAAGCGCCCGCAGATGGGATGATCGCCGAAACACAGGTAAAACAAGTGTTGGGCGGCGAAAAGAACGAAACAATTGTTTGTGGTCAGCCTACGGAAACAAGCGGCAACGAGGATTCTTTGGCAAGGAACGTGTATTTAAAATAGACGAGAGAGGAAAGCGCAAAATGTCCGAACAACACGCGATCGATTTTATCAATGTGTATAAGGAATACGATGGTACGGAGGTGCTGAAGAGCATCAACCTGTATATCAAGCAGAATGAGTTTATGACGCTGCTGGGGCCTTCCGGCTGCGGAAAGACCACGCTGCTGCGCATTATTGGCGGGTTCGAAGAGCCCACCAGCGGCGATGTGCGGCTTTTTGGAGAGTCCATCAAGGGTGTGCCGCCGTACAAGCGCAGGGTAAACACAGTCTTTCAAAAGTATGCACTTTTTCCGCATCTGAATGTATTTGACAATATTGCGTTTGGCCTCAAGCTTAAAAAGCAACCCAAAAACACCATCGAAACAAAGGTGAACGACATGCTTAAGCTGGTAGGGCTCAAAGGCTATGGAGACAGGGATATTGCAAAGCTTTCGGGCGGCCAGCAGCAGCGCGTCGCCATTGCACGGGCACTGGTCAACGAGCCTGAGGTATTGCTTTTGGATGAGCCTTTGGGCGCGCTCGATTTAAAGTTCCGCCAGGAGATGCAGCTCGAGCTCAAACGCATGCAAATGTCGCTGGGCATTACGTTTGTGTATGTTACACACGACCAGGAAGAAGCGCTGACGATGAGCGACGCCATTGCCGTTATGAACGAGGGGGTCATCCAGCAGGTGGATAAGCCCGAGCAGATCTACAACGAGCCAAGCAATTCCTTTGTTGCAGATTTTATTGGAGAATCGAACATTGTAAACGGGATTATGAAGTCTGATTACCTGGTATATTTTGCGGGCAACGATTTTGAATGCCTGGACCGCGGCTTTAACGAAAACGAGCCGGTTATGGTTGTTGTGCGGCCGGAAGATATTGAAATCACGAATAAGATACAGGAAGACATGGTTACCGGCGAGGTGACGTCTACGATCTTTATGGGCGTGCATTACGAGATTCGCCTCAAAGGCGAAAACGGCTTCGAGTGGCTGGTGCACTCCACCGATTACTTTGAAGTGGGCGATAAAGTTGGGTTTAAGCTGGAGCCAAACGATATTCACGTTATGGAAATCAGCCCGTACGACACAATCCGTCCGGACGACGCCCGGGTGGAAGAGGCAGGAGGTGCGCCTGCATGAGGGGAAACGGAAAAGCGATGAAAAGCCTGACAAATACGCGCAAAGTGTATGCGCTGCCCTATCTGGCGTGGCTGGCGATTTTTGTTTTGGCGCCGCTCATCCTCATCCTTGTATATGCGTTTACAACAACAGGGTCGGGCGGGGTGCTTATTTTAACGGCAGAAAACATTGGGCGGGCGTTCTCGCCGCTGTATATGACGGTGTTTGGCCGCAGTGCCCTATATGCGCTGATTGCAACGGTCATCTGTCTGCTGCTGGGCTACCCGGTGGCGTATATCCTGTCTAAAATGCGGCAAAGCACGGCGGCGGTGGTCTCCATATTGTTCATTCTCCCCATGTGGATGAACTTCCTTTTGCGGACATACGCATGGCGCGCGCTGCTCGATAATACGGGTATCATCAATCAGGGGCTTATGGCCATCGGGCTGGAGCCGGTACAGTTTTTGTATACCGAAGGGGCGATTATTTTTGGCTTGGTCTACAATTTTTTGCCGTTTATGATTCTGCCTATTTATTCGGTGTTCCAAAAGATGGACCGCTCATACGAAATGGCGGCAAAGGACCTTGGGGCAAACCGGCTGCAGACGTTTTTTAGGGTGACGCTGCCCCTTACCAAAAGCGGTATCATTTCCGGCGTAACAATGGTGTTTATGCCCGCCATGACAACGTTTGTTATAACGAGGCTGCTAGGCGGAAGCCATTTCATGCTGTACGGAGACTTGATTGAGATGCAGTTTCTTTTAATGTCCGAGTGGAACTTTGGCTCGGCCCTGGCGGTTATCATGCTGCTGCTGACGATCGTGTTTATGTGGATTATGCGCAAATACGACAAGGAAGGAGAGGGCGCAGGCCTGATGTAATAGATTATGCTAAAGTTTTTTAAGCAGTTTTATCTTGTAATCATACTCATTTTCATGTACCTGCCCATTGGCGCGCTCATTATCTTCTCTTTCAACGAGTCCAAAAATATGGGCGTGTGGTCGGGTTTTTCGCTGCAGTGGTACGAAGCGCTTTTTAATGACCCAATCATTGCGGAGGCGCTTTGGGTGACGGTGTCGGTGGCGCTTTTTTCGGCGGCGGCCGCAACGCTCATCGGTACGCTGGCCGTTATTGGAATGGACAGCTACAAAAAGCGCGCAAAAAATACGGTTATCAATATGACCTATATCCCCATGGTCAATGCGGACATCGTAACGGGCGTATCGCTCTTGCTGCTGTTTATTTTCTTCAACATTCCGCGCGGCTACTGGACGATGCTGCTGGCGCATATTACATTCAACCTTCCCTATGTTATTTTTTCGGTTCTGCCCAAAATGCGGCAGCTCGACCGCAGCACCTACGAAGCGGCGCTGGACATGGGTGCAAAGCCGTCCTATGCGATCCGGAAGGTCATCCTCCCGCAAATTATGCCAGGGGTTATTACAGGATTTATTTTGGCCTTCACCATGTCGTTCGACGATTTTGTCATCAGCTTTTTTACAACGCAGGGCGCTACGCAAAACCTATCCATCTATATCTACAGTATGGCGCGCGTCGGCATCAACCCAATGATCAACGCGCTTTCCGCCATCATGTTTGTGGTGGTAATAACGCTGCTCCTCGTTGTCAACGTGCGCTCTATCCAGCGTGCAAGGCGGCAGGAGCGAACACTTTACGGGAGGGCGCGGTAGTTATGCGGAAAAAAG
Organism: Christensenellaceae bacterium; assembly: GCA_050945895.1. GTDB lineage: Bacteria > Bacillota > Clostridia > Christensenellales > Christensenellaceae > JBMNTU01. Next base: position 12,189 of record JBMNTU010000024.1, read on the forward strand.
CACTTGCAATGGCCTGCGCCATATTGCTCATCCTTGCGTTGTGTACGGGATGCGCGGAAAACGACACAGTTACGGGTGGAAAAACCGTTGTACACTTTTTAAATTGGGGAGACTATATAGACCCGGAAACCATCCCGCTTTTCGAAGAGGAACACCCGGATATAACGGTGAAGATGACGACGGTTCCATCCAACGAAGAGATGTACGTTATTGCGACAACGGAGGGGACGCAGATCGATGTAATTGTTCCGTCCGAATATATGATTCAGCGGCTGATGGCAGAAGACCAGCTTGCACAAATCGATACGTCGAGCATGGAAAATTTCGGGTATGTGGAGGAGTTTGCCGCCACTACGGATTACGACCCGCAGGCGAAGTATTCCATTCCCTATACCTGGGGAACGTTTGGGATCATGTACAACGAAACGATGGTAGACGAAGAAGTGGACAGCTGGGATATTTTGTTTGACGAGAAGTATGCGGGACAGATTATGATGTACGACAGTATCCGCGACAGCGTGGGCGTGGCGCTCTTAAAGCTTGGCTACGACCTTAATTCCCAGGATGCGGATGAAATAGATGCGGCGGCAGACCTGCTGGTTGCGCAAAAACCGCTGGTTTTGGCGTATGGCACGGACGACCTGAGGATGTCCATGGTTAACGGCAGCGCAGCGCTTTCGGTTATTTATTCGGGAGATGCGGCCTACAGCATGGTTGAAAACGAAGACCTGCGGTATGCAATACCGGATGGGGGTGCAAATATCTTTGTGGACGCGTTTTGTATCTTGAAAGGCACGGACGCGTACGACGCGTCGCTTGCGTTCATCGACTTTTTATGCCGGCCGGATATTGCGGCGCTCAACGCAAATTATACGGGGTACTCCACGCCGATAGATGCGGCAAAGCCCATGATCGACGAAGAACTGATGGAAAATGAAGCGTTTAACCCACCGATAGAAAACCTTGAAAACTGCGTATACTACAAGCACATTGAAAAAGCGGTACTGCGGCTTTACGAAGATGCATGGATGAAGGTGAAAATTGCGTAGCGACATGTTGCCGTTTTCCTGTTCGCGAAGGAGCCGCGAGGGGATGGCAGAACGTTTTAACGCCGCGCAAATACAGTTGCAGAGGAACAGCTGTATGGCTGCGAAACAGCAATCCAACCACTTGGCTGGGGCGGATTTTTCCTAGCCAAGCAAGAACGATCGGGTATAATGGAATAGAGTGTAAATGCCGGTAAAACAATCAAATATGCTATTTCCGGCGCGTTCGGACAACAGCTTCGGTAATATCGCGGATTACATAAACGCGATCCTGGTTATAAATATGTACAGTAATGGTTACAGTTCCGGTATGGGGGTTGTTTTTCTCAAGACCGGTGACTTCAACTTCTCCGGAAAGGGTATCTCCGGCATAAACAGGGGAAAGCCATTCGATTTTTGTGCTTTTTCCCGCAACAAGATGGTCGGTCCACACGCTTAGCTTAACGAACTCGGCCCACACGGCCATAAAGCTCATAACGCCTGGCGCAATGATGCCGCCAAATTTGGTCTGTGAGGCAAAGGCCTCGTCCATATGATGGGGAAGAGGGTCGTACTGCTTTGCAAAAGAAGAAATCTGTTCTTCCGTAATAACGACCGGTTTTAGCTTGTAGGTATCGCCGATTTTAAAATCATCAAAACACATTTGTATATCTCCGTTGGTATGTATGCCGCTCACTATTTTAAAGGCTTTTTTCCAAAAAAGCAACAGGGGGTGAGCCAACAAACTTTGTGAAATAATTAATTTATAATGAATTTTTTAATTAATTATGTTTTAGGGCTTTTTTTTTCAGAAAAATGCATATATAATGGCGATGTGGAGAGAACGTGCGTTTGGAGGAAAAATATATGGAGTTTGGGATCAAAACGCTGGACGATGTACAGGTTTCCGGCAAAACAGTGCTTTTGCGTGTGGATATCAACGAGCCGGTAGACCATGATAGCGGTACGCTGAAGGATATCAGCCGCATCCGGGCATGCGTGCCCACCGTTGTGGAGTTGATGGACGGCGGCGCGCGGCTGGTGCTGCTGGCGCACCAGGGAAGCGATATCGAATACAAAAATTTCTATACAACAAAGCCGCACCAGGCGGTGCTGGAAAAGCTGACCGGCAAAAAAATCGGGTTTATTGACGATGTATGCGGCCCTGCAGCGCGCGAAGCGATTGCAAACTTAAAAGACGGCGAGGCGTTGCTTTTGGATAATGTCCGTTTTTGTTCGGAGGAACAGACGCTTTTCGAAATGAACCTGAAGCTGACGCATGCGCAGCAGGCAAAAACGCAGGTGGTCGAAAAGCTTGCGCCGCTGGCAGACCTTTACGTGTGTGACGCATTTGCCGCCGCGCACCGCGACCAGCCGTCGCTGTGCGGGTTCGAGCAGGTTTTGCCTTCCTGCATGGGCCGTTTGTTTGGAAAGGAATATACGGTTATTTCCAAAATGATGGAAAGCCCCGAGCGTCCGTGCGTGTTTGTGCTGGGCGGCGCAAAGATTTCCGATGCGTTTATGATGATGCAGACCGTTCTTAAAAAGGGCACGGCCGATAAAGTGCTGACGGGAGGGCTGGTTTCCAATATCATGCTTTTGGCCAATGGAAATAACATTGGTAAAGCGTCGCTTGCATTTATCGAAAAGGCTGGGTACGAGAAATATATCGGTGTTGCAAAAGAGCTGCTTTCGAAATACAAGGAACATATCGTGCTTCCTGCCGATTTGGCATATGTAGAGAACGGCAAGCGCAAAGAGGCCGCCGCAACGAAGAGGGTGGACGAATACTCTTTTGTGGATATTGGGCAGGAAACGGTGGAACGGTATACAAAAGAAATTGAGCAGGCCAAAACGGTGTTTGTAAACGGGCCAATGGGCATATTCGAAGAGCCCGAAACAGAATACGGCACCAAAAAAATATGGGAAGCGCTTGCCAATACAAGCGCGTATACGATTGTCGGCGGCGGAGACAGCGTAACGGCGACCAATAAATACGGCCTGCAAGACAAAATCGGTTATATTTGTACGGGCGGCGGCGCACTCATACGCTTCCTTACGGGAGACGAGCTGCCTGTTGTGGCGGCGCTGCGCCACGCGGCCCAAAAATTTGCATAAATTGGCTGTAGGCATAAACAATTATAGAAGAATATATAATCAAAGGAGTTAGGAAAAATGGGTAAAGTAAAAGTTGGAGTTGCCGGATATGGCGTAATCGGCCTTCGCCTTGCGACGGGCGTCGCACTGCAGGAGGACATGGAGCTGGTGGGCGTTGCGGACGTTGCACCTACGCTTTCTGTACGCGGGCTGCTGGAAGCGGGAATGCCGTATAAGTTTTTTAACGCGCTTCCTGCAAACGAATCGCTCTTAAAAGAGGCGGGCGTGCCCATTGCGGGCACAATGAACGATCTTGTCGACCAGGTCGATATTATGCTGGACGCTACTTCGGCGGGTATTGGTGCAAAAAACAAGGAGCTTTACCAGAAAATGGGCAAAAAAGCCGTTTTCCAGGGCGGCGAACAAAATGATGTGGCGGACGTGTTTTTCCATGGCTATGCAAATTACGAAAAGGGGCTGGGAAAACAGTTCCTTAAGCTGACGTCGTGCAATACGACCGGGCTGATCCGCGCGGTCGATTGCCTGGACCGTGCCGTGGGCGTGGAAAAGGTTGCCATTACCATCATTCGCCGTGTTGCAGACCCGGGCGACTACCATCGCGGCCTTACAAACGCGCTGCAAATGGACAAGGCGCCCAGCCATCAAGCGCTTGACCTGATGACCATTATGCCGCATGTAGATGCAACAGGCATTCTTGTGCACACGCCGGTAACGCATGGGCCTAGGATTACGGTGGTTGCCACGCCCAAGCAGAAAATAGACAAGGCAAAGACGCTGGAAATTCTGGGAAGGCATCCGCGCATCCGTACCGTACGGATCGAAGACGGCTTTATTGGCAACGCGTCCCTGTTCCGCTATGCGCGTGATATGGGCAAGCTGCGCGGCGACCTTTACGAAATTGCGCTGTGGGACGAATCTATCGTAAATTCGGAGGACGACATCATGTTTGCCATCAACATCCCGCAGGAATCGGTCGTCATTCCCGAAAGCATGGATGCCATCCGTGCGGCGATGGAAATGCAAAAAACGCGTGAAGAAGCGACTGCCGCGACCAATAAATACCTCGGTATTTATGATCCGCTAAACGACTGATAGGAGAATAGAAGGCTATGGATTATATGAAGGAGAGCCTACGGCTTCATGGGGAATGGAAAGGCAAGCTCGAAGTCGTCTCCCGCGTTCCCGTGGACTCGAAGGAAGCGATGTCGCTGGCGTATACGCCGGGTGTCGCGCAGCCCTGTCTGGAAATAGAAAAAGATGTGAACCTTTCGTACGACTATACGCGGCGCTGGAACATGTGCCTGGTGGTAACAGACGGTACGGCGGTGCTTGGACTGGGCGATATTGGCCCGGAAGCCGCTATGCCCGTTATGGAAGGCAAATGCGTACTGTTTAAAGCGTTTGGCGATGTGGACGCATTCCCGCTTTGTGTAAAAAGCAAGGATGTCGATACGATTGTCGAAACGGTCTACATGATTTCGGGCAGCTTTGGCGGCGTTAACCTGGAGGATATCTCCGCACCGCGTTGCTTCGAAATTGAAAAAAAGCTCAAGGAAAAATGCGATATCCCTATTTTCCATGACGACCAGCATGGCACGGCGGTGGTTACGTTGGCGGGCTTAAAAAACGCGCTCAAGGTCGTGGGCAAAAAGATGGAGGATGTTAAAATCGTTATGAGCGGCGCAGGCGCCGCAGCAATTTCCATCACCAAGCTGCTTATTTCGGACGGCGCGCAAAACATTATCCTGTGCGACAGGACGGGCGCGGTCTACAAAGGCCGTACAGAAAACATGAACCCGGTCAAAGAGGAAATGGCGGAAATTACCAACAAAGAATTGGTAGAGGGTTCGATTGCCGATGCGCTTAAAGGTGCCGATGTGTTTATCGGCGTTTCCGCTCCGGGGACGGTCACCAAAGAAATGGTGCAGTCTATGGCGAAGGACGCAATCGTATTTGCGTGCGCCAACCCCGTGCCCGAAATTTATCCGGATGAGGCAAAAGCGGGCGGCGCGGCCGTTATTGCGACAGGGAGGAGCGATTTTCCCAACCAGGTCAACAACGTGCTGGCATTCCCCGGTATTTTCCGCGGAACGTTCGATGTCCGCGCAAGCGATATCAACGATGCAATGAAAATTGCGGCGGCGCAGGCAATGGCCGATATCATAACGGACAAAGAGCTTTCGGCAGACTATATTATTCCCGAAGCGTTTGATGAACGGGTCAAGCCGGCCGTTGCGGCTGCCGTTGCCCAGGCAGCGCGGGAATCAGGCGTTGCAAGAATATAAAAAAATATTCAATGAAAATCTACTAAACAAATTTCAGCTGCAGGCCGCCGGTAGAATGGCGGCCTGCATTCATACATAATAGAGGAATAGACGATGCAAATAGAATTGGCGTTTGCCAAAACAAAACAGGCGGTGGAAGTACCCGAAAGAAATATACTGGGTGTGCTTTGCCCAAACGAAGTGGAAGTGAAGCTGGTAGGCCAAGAGGAAGTTCGCAGAGCAATGGGAAGCCCGGTCGGAACGCCGGCGCTTAAGGATATAGTAAAGCCGGGTGAAAAAACCGTCATCATCACCAGCGATATCACGCGGCCGCTTCCGTCAAGGGTTGTGCTGCCGCCGGTGATCGACGAGCTCAAACAGGCCGGTGTGGATATGCACGACGTTACCATCGTGTTTGCGCTCGGTTCCCACCGAGGGCATTCGGAAGATGAAATGCGTTATTTGGTGGGCGACGATATTTACGAATCGGTGAACTGTATCGATTCGGATATGGAAGATTTTGTCCATATGGGCAATACAAAAGCGGGTACGCCCGTCGATATCTTTACGCCTGTTGCAAAGGCGGACCGGCGCATTTGCCTGGGAAATGTAGAATACCACTATTTCGCCGGGTATTCGGGCGGCGCAAAGGCAATTATGCCGGGCGTTTCCACGCACGACGCCATACAGGCCAACCACTCCGGCATGGTAGACGAAAACGCCTATGCCGGAAAACTGGACGGCAACCCGGTTCGGGAAGACATTGAAGACGTTACCAATTTTATTCCGATCGATTTTATTGTCAACGTTGTCCTGAATGAAAAGAAAGAGGTAATCCATGCGACGGCCGGGCACCATAAGGAGGCTCACCGCAAGGCGTGCGCCTTTTTGGATACGCTGTATAAGATACGCATACCCAAGCGTGCGGATATCGTTATGGTGTCTCCGGGAGGGTACCCCAAAGACATCAACCTGTACCAGGCGCAAAAAGCGCTGGACAATGCCAAGCACGCCGTGCGCGACGGCGGAATCGTCATCCTGTGCGCAAGCGCAAAGGAGGGGTTGGGTGAAAAAACATTTGAGCGGTGGATGACCACCTCCGAAAGCGTTGACTTTATGGTGGAGGAAATCGGCCGGAACTTTGAACTGGGCGGGCACAAGGCCGCCGCGATTGCAATGGTCATGCAAAAGAACAAGATATTTTTGGTATCCGACCTTGCGGACGATTTTGTGCGCAGCCTGCGGTTTACGCCTTATAAAAACATGGAGGATGCATACCGCGCCGCAACGGATATCCTTGGCGCGGACGCAACGGTGATTGCCATGCCGTATGGCGGGTCAACTTTGCCTGTTTCCGAAGAATAAGGACATAGAAATATAATGAATGCCGGGCATGGATTGCAATGCCCGGCATTCATTCGTTATAAGGAAGAGAATGGTACGCTTCTAAAATGGTTGAAAAATCGGCCGTTTGCAAAGTGTCACGCTACAGCGCCTTGCTTCGATCGCCATATCAGCCAAGGATTTCTTCCAGATCCTGCTCCGGCGTAGAGATCGGGTGGAGGTCAAATTTATCCACAAGCGTTTGAAGTACAGCATCCGAGAAAAATGCGGGAACGCTGGGGCCGATATAGATATTCTTTATGCCCAGCGAAAGCAGCGTCAGCAATATGCATACGGCTTTTTGCTCGTACCACGACAGCACCAGCGTCAGCGGCAGGTCGTTGACGCCGCAGTCAAACGCGTCGGCCAGCGCAAGCGCAACCTGTATGGCGCCGTATGCATCGTTGCACTGCCCCATATCCAATATGCGGGGAAAGGGGCCGATGCTGCCCGCGTCCATGTCGTTGATGCGGTATTTACCGCATGCCAGCGTCAACACCACCGTATCTTTGGGGGACTGTTTGACAAATTCGGTATAATAGTTGCGTCCGGGCTTGGCTCCATCGCAGCCGCCTACCAAGAAGAAGTGCTTGATTGCGCCGCCTTTAACAGCGTCGATAATCGTGGGGGCGCTATCCAGCACGGTTTGGCGTCCAAAGCCCGTCGTTACGGTTTTTCCGCCGTTGAGGCCCTCAAATTGCCGGTCTTCGCTGTAGCCGCCCAGCCGAAGTGCATGGTCGATGAGCGTGCCGAAATCCTTGCGGCCGTTTTCGTCCGCCGGAATATGTTTCATTTCGGGGTAAGCCACAACGGAAGTGGTGTACACCCTGTCGCTGTAGCTGTCTTTCGGCGGCATCAAACAGTTTGTAGTAAACAGAATGGGCGCGGGCACATCCAAAAACTCTTTTTGCTGGTTTTGCCATGCCGTTCCAAAGTTGCCCTTCAGGTGCGGATATTTCTTAAGCTCGGGATAGCCGTGGGAGGGAAGCATTTCGCTGTGCGTGTAAACATTGACGCCCTTGCCTTCCGTTTGCTCCAGCAGCATTTTCATGTCGTGCAGGTCGTGCCCGGTCACAATGATAAACGGGCCTTTTTCTACCTTCAACGGAACCTCCGTAGGAACGGGGTTTCCGTACGCGCCGGTGTTGGCCTCGTCCAAAATCTCCATGCATTGCAGGTTGACCCTGCCAAACTCCATCAGCAGCCCCAGCCATTCGTCGATGCTGTGGTCTTCGGCCAGCGCCGCCATTCCTTTAATGAACCATGCATCCACTTCGCCGTTGCGCTTGCCCAATATGCGCGCGTGGTGGGCATACGCGCCCATACCGCGCAGGCCAAACAGCAATGTGGAGCGCAAAGAACGGATATTTTCGTCCCCGTGGAACAGCTCGTCCGGCTGGATGGGAAGGTCGGCGCCGAGTGCCGTCCGTTCGCGCCGGATATTTTCCACAAGTGATTCAATATCGCCTTCGTCAAAATTCACATTTGTAATTGTAGTAAAAAGCCCATCCACGATCAGGTCGACATGGTCCTTTCTGGATGCGTCTGTCGCGGCGGCCAGCGCAATCATTTCGCAGGTCAGCTCGTCCTGTGCGTGGGCAACCGGTGGCTTCTTGCCGCAAACGCCCGAAATATCGCAGCCTTTTCCTTTTGCGGTTTGCTCGCACTGAAAACAAAACATCTCACTCATCTTTATAAACCTCCTGAAATATACAGGGCTACATGCCCATAGCGTTTTTTTGCGGCAAGCCATTACAACAGCCTGTTCGGTCTATGGCCTGTTTTATGTCTGCCATCAAGTTTTTAGAAAATATTAACTTTTATATGGACAATTTAATCGAATCCAAAACAAAAGTATGTTGTAAAAACAACGAAAAGATTATTTTAGGAAAAAAGTAACTATCGTTTGCATTATCGGAATAAAAAAGGCAAACTGCGTTGCAATCAAATCGCTCATGCAAAAGTTTGCCGTTTTATTTGGTATATGAACTTTGCTTTGCCAGAAAAATAGTTTATGCTTCGTCCTGCTTGCGCAGGTCCCCCCGCTTAATTTTCCCGGACAGCGTTTTGGGAAGCTCGTCTACAAAATCAACAATGCGGGGATATTTATAGGGCGCGGTGACGTTCTTCACATGGGTTTGCAGCTCTTTTTTCAGCGCGTCGCTGGCAGTGTAGCCCTTTGCCAGCACCACCGTCGCCTTTACGACCTGCCCGCGCACAGGGTCGGGTGCGGCGGTAATCGCGCACTCCAGAACGGAAGGATGGGTCAGCAATGCGCTTTCCACCTCAAACGGGCCAATGCGGTAGCCCGAACATTTGATTACGTCGTCGTTTCGGCCAACGAACCAAATATAACCGTCCGAATCGCGCCAGGCCGTATCGCCGGTGGAATATGCGCCGCCAATAAAGCTTTTTCGGTTTGCCTCGTCGTCGTGCAGGTATCCGTGAAAAAGCCCGGCCGGGTGTTTCTTTTCTATGTTTTTGATAACGATGGTGCCCACAATTCCGTCCTCGCAGGGGTTGCCTTCTTCGTCCACAATATCGATATCGTAAAGCGGGGAGGGCTTTCCGGTAGAGCCGGGCTTTGCGGGAAACCATTCATAATTTCCCAAAATAACGCTGGTCTCGCTCTGCCCAAAGCCTTCGCAGATAGGAATGCCCGTCGCCGCCATAAACTGGTTGTATACCTCCGGGTTAAGCGGCTCGCCTGCCGTGCTGGCATGTTGGATGCTGGAAAGATCATATTTTGAAAGGTCCTCTTTAATGAGAAAGCGATATACAGTTGGCGGCGCGCAAAAGCTGGTCAGCCGGAGTTTCTCCATTGTTTGAAGCAGTTTTTTCGCGTCAAATTTTTCCGTATCATAGGCGACATTTGCCACGCCGCAAATCCACTGTCCATAGATTTTTCCCCAGCCGAATTTGGCCCAGCCGGAATCGGCAACAGTCAGGTGCCGGCCGCCGTCCTCCACCCGCTGCCAGTATTTGGCTGTGGTAATGTGCCCCAGCGGGTAAATAAAATCGTGCAAAATCATCTTAGGCATGCCTGTGGTGCCCGAAGAAAAGTAAATGAGCATTGGGTCGGAAGAACAGGGGTAATCAGCGCCCGACGGCGGGGTGAAATCGCTGCCGGCGCAGTCGATTTCGTCGCGCAGCGAAAAGCAGCCGTCTGGGATGTCGCTGCCTAGGATACCGACGTATTCCAGCGATTTACACTGCGGCCGCGCAGCGATAATCTGCTCTACAACTTCCTTATCGTCCACGGCGCAAATCATTTTAATACCTGCGGCATTCACGCGGTATTCAATATCCTTTCTGGTAAGCTGGTATGTGGCGGGAATACAGACGCCGCCAATTTTATGCAGCCCAAGCATAAAAAACCATACCTCCGGCCGCTGCTTTAATATAAGCAGCACACGGTCGCCTTTTCGGATGCCCATAGAAAGCAGCATATTTGCAATTTTGTCGCTATACAGCTTTACGTCGGAAAAGGAAAACTCTTTTTCGTTTCCAAAATCGTCACACCAGTAAAGTGCGGGCTGGGCCGGACGCTCCGCCGCCCAACAATCCATAACGTCATATGCGAAATTAAAGCGCTCGGGAATGGTGAGCTCGTAGTTTTCTATAAAATCTTCGTAGCTTGTAAATTCGGTTTTTGGAAGGAATCTTTCGATCATGTGCATAGCCCCTTATTCGTTTATGATAGTTAAAAATTTGGCTTCGCCGCCAACGGCGCGCTGCCCGTGCGGTACGGCAGGGTTGAAATAGATGCTGTCTCCCTGCTCCAGTATAAAATCTCTGTTGCCGATAACAATGCGCATTTTGCCTTCCAGAACGTAATTAAACTCCTGTCCGCCATGTGTGACAAGCTCGGCTTCGTTGTTTGGAGAAAGCGTTACAAGAAGCGGCTCCATGTCGCGGCGCTTGAAATTGAATGCAAGGGAAGAAAATTCGTACCCGTCATAGCGCTCTACACGGACGCCGTGGCCCGCCCGGACGATGGTATAGTTGTCCATACGCGGCGCCTCGCCTGTTAAAAGCTCGGTCGGGTCCACGCGGAGCTCCGCCGCAATTGCGTACAATACGCCAATAGGGATGTCCAGCTCGGCGTTTTCATATTTACAGTATTCATCCAGAGAAAGCCCGGTTTTTTGGGCAATTGCTTCGGGTGCGACTTCGAGTATATCACGCAGTTCGCGGATACGCGCGGCAATTTGGATAACTTGTTCGTTCATAGTTTTACCTCCGGTAGTTCGAAAGTGAATTTTACTCCAGCGTGGATACGAAATTTATTCTACCATAAAATGCGGTCTGCCGGAAGCATATTCTTTACTTGCGGTGGCTGCGGACGGTTACTAAAAAGGAGAGATTTTTGCAAACTTAGTGTAAAATAATCATTGGCAAAAGGGAGGCGTCCAGAAGGCGCCTCCCACAGATACACACTTGATATAATGATTTTGGAAAAGAATCAATCAAGGAGTGTATGCAGTAATATGGT
>JBMNTU010000025.1:0-23093 GCA_050945895.1 Christensenellaceae bacterium
TTGATTGATTCTTTTCCAAAATCATTATATCAAGTGTGTATCTGTGGGAGGCGCCTTCTGGACGCCTCCCTTTTGCCAATGATTATTTTACACTAAGCTTTTGAAACGGTATTTTGGGGAATATTTTTTGATGCAAAACAAATGTGGAAGTGTTAAAATGTTAGCGTAAAGACAATAATAGGCGTTCGCCTGCCGGAAAGGCGACAGCTTTTCGGATAGACAATACCGTCTGGCGAAAGGTAAATCAGGAGTAAAATTGCTGACAAAACTCGAACAGGATTATTATTTGCGCGCGTTGGACGTAGACATCAGTGGTCGTTTTATGCCCTCTGCTATTTTAACAAGAATGCAAGAGATTGCTGAAGACCATGCAAATTTGGTTGGCGTGGGCCGCGTAGACCTGGTAGAAGAAAAATCACTTGCGTGGGTATTGACACGTCTCCATCTGGAAATGAAAAAGTACCCAAAGATCGGGCAGACGATTAAGGTCGCAACATGGCCCTGCCCTCCTACAAAAATTACCATTGCACGTCAATTTTCCCTGCACGATATGGAAGGCGGCGAGCTTGGCCGCGCCGCTACACAATGGGTGCTGCTGGACATCAACGAACGAGCCATTCGCCGGATCGAGCGTGTACTGGGAAGCTATCCCCACGATGCTGCCCACGGCGTGCTGCTTCCTGAGCCCAAAAAGCTTTTTTTGCCGCCGGACATGGAGCTTGCTCAAACACGGAAAGTAATGTACAGCGAAGTGGATATGAACAAGCACATGAACAATGCAAAATATGCAAATTGGATATGTGAGCTTTTTAACAATGAACAGTTGACCGAAAAGCAGGTCCGCGTATTGAAAATAAACTATATTGCGGAAGCATATCTGGGACAGGAAGTAGAAATATATACGTCTGCATCGGGTAGCGGAACGCTGGTTTGCGGGAAAACAGATGGAAAAGTCGTGTTTGACGGCTATATTGAGTGGGAGGAATAGGCTATGACAAAACGGATTGGAATCCTTACAAGCGGCGGAGACTGTCCTGGACTCAATGCGGTTATCCGCGGCGTGGCGAAAGCAGCTTACGAACGTATCGAGGGAGTGGAAATCATTGGGATTGCCGCCGGTTATGCCGGGCTGATCAACAGTGACTACCGCATTATGCAAAGCGGCGATTTTTCCGGCATTTTAACGCTTGGCGGAACCATTTTAGGAAGCGGCGCGCGTACACCCTTCAAGGATATGTGTAAAACGGAAAAAGATAACACCACCAAAGTGGAAAAAATGGTTCAAAATTACCATGACATGAAATTGGACTGCCTGTGTACACTGGGCGGAGGCGGCACGCACAAAACCGCACATTTGCTTTGCGAAGCAGGACTAAACGTAATCGGCCTGCCCAAAACAATCGACAACGATATTTGGGGTACGGATGTGACATTTGGCTTTCATACGGCAATGGACATTGCAACAGACGTTATAGACCGCGTACACACGACCGCTGCCAGCCACGGACGTGTGATGGTGGTGGAGTTGATGGGCAATAAAGCCGGCTGGCTAACGCTTTATGCCGGCATCGCCGGCGGTGCGGATGTCATCCTCATTCCGGAAATTCCATACAAATTGGAAAAAGTTGTAAGCGCAGTAAAAAAACGCGCTGAAAACGGCAAGGATTTTTCTATCGTCGCTGTTGCGGAGGGCGCAATACGCGAAGACGAAATTGGTCTAAAGAAAAAGGCTTTGAAGGAAAAACGCATGAAGGAAGGATTTATGAGTATCGCCTACCGCCTTGCCAAAATGATCGAAACGGAGGCCGGCACCGAAACACGCGTTGTAGTTCCTGGCCATATTCAGCGCGGGGGCAGCCCCAATGCTTACGACCGTGTGCTTTCCACACAATTCGGCGTTCATGCCGCAGAGTTGATCTACCAGAATAAATTTGGCTACACTGTCGCCTCTGTCAACAATCAAATCACAGAAAACCCCCTATCCAAAATTGCCGGAAAAGCAAAGCTTGTTCCGCCCGATTCCCAAATGGTGCGGGTCGCCGAGGAAATGGGCATCAGTATGGGTATATAAAACAAAAATCCATTACATACGGCTTTTGGGCTACTTTACTACATTGGCCGGAGATTTTTATTCAGCCTTTCAACCATCCAGAATATACGCTTTTCCCGTCCGACATCTGTTTTCGCATCAAAATATGCACGGGTATACGTTTTTTGCACAGATGGTGGCATTGCTAGAAAATTCGTATGGGCGGGTTCGTATTCTTTCAACAAATCAGATAAAAACTGTATTTTCTCATCTGTAATGTCCGGCGGCTTTGGCGCGCTCCACCTGCCGTCTTTTTTTGCTTCCTCTATTTTTTCCCTGCCGCGATCGGTCATTACACCTTGTGCCTCCAGCCTTTCGGTCAGCGCTTTATTTTTCTCCGACCATTTACTTTTTGTTGTGCGGCGCGCAAAGTATTTTTTGTATTTTGTGCTGTCGATGCTTTGCATTTGCCCGTCGATCCACCCAAAGCACAGCGCTTCTTCCAGGGCTTCTCCGGCAGATAGCGTTGCAGGTCCGCTTTTTTTACCAAAAAGAAGCCATATCCCTTCGCTGTCAGCCCCATTCTCTTCCAACCATTCACGAAAAGCCGTTCTATCACAAAACGCCAAGACCCTACTCTTTGTTTTCACTGTACTCTCCTTTGCATACGGTTCAGTCATCAATGCATAACAATATCATAGCACAAAAAAGAGAACCGCCAAACTGCGATTCTCCGGCTTGCACTGCCAATGCTCGGCGAACGCTGCACCCTCTGTCTCCCGCACAGCGGGCGGTCGCTCAGCGTTCCTCACGGTTCTCGCTCTTCTGTACCAATAAAAAATGCCAGTACCATAGGTGCTGACATTTTTTATTGGTGGGAGCAACAGGGCTCGAACCTGTGACCCTCTGCTTGTAAGGCAGATGCTCTCCCAGCTGAGCTATGCTCCCGCTTTAACGGCCAGTTTTTGGACGCTTAATTATAATATTACATTTACGGATTCTTGTCAAGTGTAGAAAACGCAAAACTATCGACGGCTTTCCAGCTCCAAAAACAGTTCGGCCAGCGGTAGTTTCTTCTCCTCCAGCAATACCAGCAAGTGGTAAACCAAATCGGCCGACTCATAGCGAAGCTCACCCGTTCCTTTGTTTTTAGATGCAATAATAACCTCTGCGCTTTCTTCTCCAACCTTTTTCAATATTTTGTCTATTCCCTTTTCAAACAGGTAATTGGTGTACGAGCCTTCCTTCGGGTTCGCCCTGCGGTCTGCAATAATATCTGCAAGCTCGTACAAAATCGATGCGTTGCTTACTTTTTTATATTCGGCTATGCGGTTAAAGAAGCAGGACGTTTCACCTGTATGGCAGGCAGGGCCGGTTTGCTCCACCTTCAGCAAAATACTGTCGTAATCGCAGTCGGCAAAAATTGATACTACTTGCTGTACATTTCCGGATGTTTCCCCTTTTTTCCAAAGCGCCTTTCTGGAACGTGAATAATAGTGCGCAAAATTGGTTTCCAGTGTTTTGCTCAGGGCTTCTTCGTTCATATATGCCTGCATAAGCACCCGGCCGGTATGCACATCCTGCGCAATCGCCGGAACAAGCCCCTTTTCATCATATTTTATTTGTTTTATCAATTCCGTATTCATTTAAAACCTCACTGCAATGCCCCTGCTCTGCAGGTATTTTTTTACGTCAATAATTTTCAGCTCGTTATAATGAAAAAGCGACGCCGCCAAAACAGCGCTTGCATCTGCCTGTTCAATAACGTCGGCAAAATGCTCCAGCCGCCCCGCGCCGCCCGACGCAATAACAGGAACGCCCACATTTTCTGCAATCAGCTTTGTCAACGGAATATCGTATCCGTTTTTGGTTCCGTCCGCGTCCATGCTTGTTACAAGCAGCTCGCCCGCACCGCGCCGTACCGCTTCTTTGGCCCATTCCAGCGCATCCATTTCGGTATTGATGCGCCCTCCGTTCAAATAGACTTCGTAGCGCCCTTCCTCGTTCTTTTTTGCGTCGATCGCAACAACAACACACTGGCTGCCGAAGCGCGCCGCAGCCGCGTCGATCAGATCGGGGTCGCGTACAGCGGCGGAGTTGACCGAAATCTTGTCCGCACCGCATTTTAAAATCCGCCGAAAATCATCCAGCGTCCGTATTCCCCCGCCCACAGTAAGGGGGATAAAAACCTGTTCGGCTGTACGCCGTACAACATCCTCCATAATACCACGGTCGTCCGATGTCGCCGTAATGTCCAAAAAAACAAGCTCGTCCGCACGTTGCTCGTTATATGCTTTTGCAATCTCCACCGGGTCGCCGGCATCGCGGAGGTTTACAAAATTAACGCCCTTTACAACCCTGCCCTCGTGCACATCCAGGCAGGGAATCACTCTTCTTGTAAGCATGTCGTTCTCCTCTATTTTGCAGCTATCATCGCTTCTTTCAGGTCTATATCGCCGGTATAAAGCGCACGGCCAATAATGCACCCGCTCGCCCCGGTGCCTTTGACGCGTTCAATATCTTCAAGCGTTGTAATACCGCCCGAAACGATCATGTTCATCCATGTCTTTTTTACAATTTGTCCTGCTTTTTCGATGTTCGGCCCTTCCAGCATACCGTCGCGCAAAATGTCGGTATAGGCAATCGTGCTCACGCCCATTTTTCGCATCCGCACAGCCAGGTCCACCGGGTCTACGCTCGTTTCGGCCGCCCATCCTTTTATGGCTACTTTACCGTTCTTTGCGTCGATGCCTACAATAATCCTGTCCTTATATTTAGAAATCGCCCATTCCACAATCTCGGGCTCCTCTACCGCAACCGTTCCCAGAATGACCCTAGATATGCCCACTTTGTCCAGCCGTATAGAAATATCTTCGGCCGTCCGTACGCCGCCGCCCATCTGCACCGGTATTTTCACCTCGTGTACGATGTCGGCAATAACATCTCGGTTGGTAAACGTACCGGAAATCGCAGCGTCCAGGTCCACCAAATGGATATAGTTCGCACCCTGGCTTTGCCAGCGCTTGGCTACCTCAACCGGGTCGCCATAGTCGGTCACTTTTTCAACGTTGCCCTGTTCCAGCCGCACACACCGGCCGTTCAGTATATCGATCGCGGGATAAATTTTCATTGCTTCCTCCTCTATTTTAGACACTATTTTAATTGTGCAAATTTTTTTAACATGCGAAGCCCGATGTCTCCGCTTTTCTCCGGATGAAACTGCAAGCCGTACATATTCTCTTTTCTGATGGCACAGGTAAAAGAATATCCATAATCCGCCCTGCCGATTACACATTCTTCGGGCACGCCGTCCGCGTGGTAAGAATGCACGAAATATACAAACTGCTCCCCGTCATTATTCGAAAACAGCGCATTATCGCCAGCAATCAGAGAATTCCAGCCCATATGCGGCACGCGAAACAACCGTTTATCCAGCCGGAAAGGAACAACGTTTCCCGGAATCAGGGACAGGCATGAAAATTCTCCATTCTCATAGCTTTTGTCCAGCATCAGCTGCAAACCCAGGCAAATACCCAAAAAAGGCTTCCCGCTGTTCGCCTGCTTTTGTATTTCGTCAGCCAGGCCGCGTTTATCCAAGTTAGTAAGCGCGTCCGAAATAGCCCCCACGCCCGGCAATACAATATGAGAGGCATCCTTCAATATCCGTTTTTCCGATGTTACGACGGCATTTTCGCCCAAAAACTCAAACGCCTTCTGGACGCTCCGAAGGTTTCCCATGCCATAATCTATAATTGCAATCATGTCTTATCCTGCTCAAACCGTATACGCGCAGACCGCGCATGTGCCGTCAGCCCTTCCGACTCGGCAAACCCGGCTACTTTTCCGTATACCTTTTCAAATTCTTCCTTCGTATAGTATAGCACACTGGATTTTTTTTGAAAATCGTCCACATTAAGCGGCGAAGAGAAGCGCGCCGTGCCGTTTGTTGGCAGGATATGATTAACGCCCGCAAAATAATCCCCCAGCGGCTCGGGCGAATAAGGGCCAACAAAGACTGAACCCGCATTTTTAATGCGATTCACGTAAGTTTGCGGCTCGCTCAGGCAAAGCTCCAAATGTTCGGGCGCAAGCCTGTTGGAAACAGCCAGCGACTCCTCTATGGACTCTGTGATGATGCATGTTCCATATGTCTGTATAGAACGCTTTGCTATTCCCTTGCGTTCCAGCGCCGAAAGCTGGGTGCGCAATTCCGCGTCTACCGCATCGGCAAGCCGTTCGCTTGTAGTTACAAGCATGGGCGCGGCCAGTTCGTCGTGCTCTGCCTGCGAAAGCAGGTCTGCCGCAACAAAGGCCGGATTTGCCGTATCGTCTGCAATAACAAGGATTTCGGACGGCCCGGCAATCATATCGATACCCACGATGCCAAAAACGCTTTTTTTAGCCAGTGTCACATAAATATTGCCCGGGCCGGTTATTTTATCTGCCTTAGGAACAGATTCTGTTCCATATGCAAAGGCTGCGACAGCGTGCGCCCCGCCCAGCTTAAAAATTTTATCCGCACCAGAAATATCCGCCGCAACGATCGTCACAGGGTTCACCGTACCGTTCATTGCCGGCGTCGCAACAAAAATGTTTTCAACTCCCGCACACTTTGCAGGTATAATGTTCATCAGCACACTGGATGGGTACGCCGCTTTGCCGCCCGGCACATACACGCATGCGTTTTCGATGGGAAGGTAAAGCTGCCCCAGCATTTTTCCATCTTTTTCTATAAACCAGTTTTCCCGCTTTTGTCTGCTATGGAACGCGCGGATATTATCAGCCGCTTCTCGCAGAATAGAAACCAAGCCGCGATCGACTGCCGCATAGGCGTCCTCTATTTCCTGCTTGGAAACAAGCATGTTTTGCCTTGTTATGTCAAAACCGTCCAGCTTCCGCACATAGTCAAAAAGCGCCTCATCACCTTCGGTGCGCACCTTTTGCAGGATTTTATCCACAACCGTTTGCTGTTCGCTGAAATCTGCCTGCGCCCTGTCCATCAATCTTTTTTGGATTGCGTCCGTCTCTGCTGCCATTATGCGCTTAAGCATCGTTTTTTTCCTCCAACGTTTTGCCCAGCTTTTCAATCAGCGGTGCAATGCGTTCCTTTTTCGTTTTAAGGCTCACCCTGTTCACCACAAGGCGCGCGCTAACGCTGCAAATCTCTTCCAGCACCGAAAGGCCGTTTTCCCGCAGGGTCGCGCCGCTCTCCACAATATCAACAATCACATCGCTCAAATCAAGTATGGGCGCAAGCTCAATACTGCCGTTTAGTTTTATGATTTCTATATCCATACCATTTTCGTCATAATACATCTTTGCGATGCGCGGATATTTTGTAGCCACGCGCAATACGCCCGAAGCAGTTTTTTCTTTATATCCTGCCACACACACCTTGCATGCGCCATATTTCAAGTCCAGCATTTCGTATAGCGGCAACCCTGCCTCAAGAAGTGTATCCTTCCCAACAATTCCAATATCGGCCACACCATGATACACATACACCGGCACGTCGGTAGGTTTCACCAATATAAAGCGTATATCGCTGCTCCGGTCAAACAGAATCAGCCTGCGCGACTTTTCTTCGAGTTCGTTTGTATCCATTCCGCAGCTTTTAAAAAGCGTCACCGCATAATCGGCCAATCGTCCTTTAGAAAGCGCAATTGTAAGCATGCCAGTTCCCTCACTCATCGTATGTTTCCAGAGTATACTTGTCTTCCGGATAGTTTTTGTGCCCGTTCATTTCAAGCAGTACGCGCTCTCCGTTCTCTCTCAGCCGAAGTGCATATTCGTGCGCCGCGTCCCGATTTTTTCGGGTACAGCGAAGTACGCGGGTCTTCTCCGGCGAGTTTGGGCATATTTCTTGTTTCCCCAAAGCCGTCAACAATTCTTTAATGCCAATTGCAAAACCCGTCGCAGGCGAATCTGCTCCAAACTCTGCGAGCAGGCCGTCGTACCTGCCGCCAGACAGCAAGGGAGCGCCCACCCCTCTTACAATTCCGCGAAAGATGATGCCGGTATAGTAATTAAAGTCGTTGAGCATCCCCAAATCGATCGAAATATATTCCTCATAGCCGAAATCGCACAGTATTTCATATACTTCCCGCAAATTTTCCACTGCAGAAACGCACCTGTCGTTTACCGCCATAAAAAGCGCCTTATCAAAAACTTCTCGTCCGCCAAACAATCCTCCAAGCTGCAACAGTATTCGTTTTATACGCGAATCTATCTGCAGCTGGTCAAGTTCAAATTCCAGCTCCACATTGTTTTTTGCATCAACCAGCATACGGATTTTTTCCGTCTGCTCGTCATTTAGTCCGCAATCTTCAATAATCCCCTTGAAAAACGCAACCTGCCCCATTTCAATGGAAAAATCCTTCAACTTTGTTTTACGGAACGCCTGTACGGCAAGCGCTATCACCTCTGCATCGGCGTCTGCGCCTTTTTTGCCCAAAAGCTCCACGCCGGCCTGTGCAAACTCCGATTTTTTATCGATTCCTTGGCGGAAAAAGCCGTAAGCATCCTGCACATAACAAAGCCGCAGCACCGTGTCTTTATCCAGCAGCCGGGTCGCTGCCATACGCGCAATCGGGCCTGTGCTGTCCGGCCGAAGCGCAAGCGTCCGGCCTTCAGAATCGAAAAAGCGTATCATGTTTTCCTGCACATAAGGCACAGAATCGTGCTGGAATACATCGTAATATTCAAATGTAGGCGTTTTTACTTCATCGTAGCCGTTGACCAAAAACTCCTGCATCAAAATGTTTTCGACATATCTTTTTCTCGCGCACTCCTCCGGCAAAAAATCCGTTGTACCACGCGGAATCTGTAAGTTAGACTGCTTCATAGCTTCCTCGTTTTATCATAGTAAATAGCTAACACAATAATATAGTAGCCAAGCGCAATTGTCAAGCGTCAATTAAATGCAATTTCAATCATTTTCTGCTGCATCGCCCTTTGCGCCTGTTTGGAAACCGCCTCATATTCGCGCTCGTATAGCGGGTTGTTTTTGATTTCTTCCAGCACCTTTGCCGCCTTATCCAATAATCTCGAATCTTCAATCAGGTTTGCAATGCGCAGGCTGCCCTGCCCATGCTGCCGCGTTCCAAAAACATCCCCCGCTCCCCTAAGCTGCATATCCTTTTCCGCAATCTCAAAACCGTCGTTGCTATTTACAAGAATGCGCAGCCGTTCATACGATTCCTTCTTATCCGAATATAGAAAGCAGTATGCCTGATGCGCCCCGCGTCCTACGCGCCCTCGCAACTGGTGCAGCTGCGATAGCCCAAACCGTTCCGCGTTTATTACGGCCATTACCGTAGCGTTTGGTACATCTATCCCCACTTCAATTACCGTCGTCGAAACAAGAATGCGCGTTTCGTTTTTGGAAAACGCCTCCATTGCCGCTTCTTTTTCTGCATTTTTCATTTTTCCGTGTAAAAGCGCCATGGGAATGTCCGGAAAAGACTGCTGGAGCTCGCCAAACAATTCGTTTGCCGATTTCAACTGCAAATCAGGCATATCAGAATCTTCGTTTTCATCAATCAGCGGACATACGATATAGGCCTGCCTACCCGCACAGACTTCGCCATTAATAAACTCCAGCATTTGTGCATATTTGTTTTTGTGGATCAAATAAGTCTTTACCGGTTGCCTGCCCGGCGGCAATTCGTTGATGATGGAAATCTTCGTTTTCCCATATAAAACAAGCGACAGCGACCGCGGAATAGGCGTTGCCGACATTATCAGCGTGTGCACGTCGTGGTTTCCGGCAAGCTGCGCCCGCTGTTTTACACCAAAACGATGTTGCTCGTCCGTAATAATCAGCCCCGTTTTTTTGGAGTTCAGCTCGCTGTAAATCAAAGCATGCGTGCCAATAATAATTTTAGGTCTGTCATCATTCGCTTTTTGCAGTTCAATTTCCCGCTGCTTTTTGGTCTGCGACCCGCTGACAAATACCACATCTTCCTCCGGAAAAAGCTTCTTTGCAGACTCATAATGCTGCATGGCCAAAATTTCCGTTGGTGCCATCAAAATGCTTTTATATCCGTTTTGGTACATTTCGTCCATCGCATACATCGCCACTGCCGTTTTGCCCGATCCAACATCCCCCTGCACCAGCCGGTTCATATAATGCGGGCTGCGCAAATCACTTTCGATATCCCCCATTACCCGAAGCTGCGCGTCGGTCGGCGAAAAAGGCAATCTTTTTAAAAATGCTTTTTTATACGATTTTTTTAACCATATTTCATTCTTTTCCTGTTGTTCTTCGTTTAGCAGCCCAATCATGCGCATAAAAACAAGCAATTCGTCAAACACAAGCCGCATGCGCCCTTCTTTTGCGTTTTGCAGCGCATGGGGGAAATGTACGCCGGGCAGCGCCTGGCAAATCGGTGTCAGAGAAAATTCCTTCAAAAACGCATCACTATACGGCTCTTGTAGCGCCACTTCCCGCAGGGCCTGCTCCATGCTTTTGCGTAACACCGGCTGTTTTAAACCGGCCGTTAGGGGGTAAATCGGCAAATAAGGATGCTCCGGCTTTTTAAAATAAATTTCCGGCGCAGATATCATCGCTTTCTTGTATTTGTATTCCAGCTTACCGTACAGGTAAATCTCTTTTCCCTCATGCAAATATTGCTTGATGTGCGGCTGGTTAAAAATATCGACCTTGGCAATCCCGCTTCCATCCGACACAGAAAAAGAAGTAATTTCCAGGCCCTTTCGGATATGCGCCGTTTTTACAGGAGAAGCAATCGTCACACAGAAAAACGCCGGTTCCAAAAAAGCAACATCTCCGATTTTTTTCACTTCGGAAAGGTCTTTATATGCGCGCGGCAAAAAATAAAGCAGGTCTGAGATGGTTTCTATTTCCAGCTTTTTAAGCAAATTGGCCGTTTTTTCACCAATACCGTGTATTGTTTTTACGCTATCCGATAAATTAAGCAATCCATACTCCATAAAAAACGGCCGGCAAGCGCCGGCCATCAAAATGCTTTTGTTATTCGACCGCAATCATGTACTGATAAATCGGCTGGCCACCATACAGCAATTCAACATCGCATGTTTTAAAGCGCTGGCCGATTTTCTGGTTCAACTCCTTCGAGCTGTCCTCCGAAATATCCTCGCCATAATAAATGGTAATAAGCTCGGAATCGTCATCCACCATCCGATCCAGCAGATGTTCAGCTACCTCATCGATGCTCGCATCGTTTGCCACGATGTCGTTTTCGAATATACCGATGACCTCATCCTTTTTTATGCTGTTCCCATTCATTTTTGTATCGCGTACAGCATTTGTAATCAGGCCTGTCTTTATATCTGAAATCGCCCGTTTCATGCTTTGGGCATTGGTGTCCATATCCGCTTCCGGATCGTAGGCCACAGCCGCGGCAACCCCCTGCGGTAGCGTCTTTGTCTTTATTACCTTCACATTTTTTTCCGACAATCCAGCCGCCTGCTCCGCCGCCAGAATAATATTTTTGTTATTGGGAAGCACGATTACGTTGCTGGACGGCGCTTCTTCGATCGCTTTTAAAATATCCTCCGTCGAAGGGTTCATAGACTGCCCGCCTTCAACAAAATTGTTTACCTGCCAATCCGCAAATATTTCCCGTATCCCATCGCCTGCGATAACGGCAACCACTGCCAGCCCCTTTTGCTCTACTTCCTCTTCCACAACCAGGTGCCGATGCTGCTCGCGCATATTATCAATTTTTATCTGGCTTAGCTCACCCAAAATTTGCGCATATTGAAGCGCCAAACCCGGCTCGTTTGTATGAACATGTGTTTTTATCAAGCCCAGATCGCCCACTACCAATACCGAATCGCCTATTTTAGATAAGTTGTTTCTGTATGTATCAATGTCTCGGAGCTGCGTTTCGGGGTACAGATTTTTAATGAAGAACTCTGTGCAATATCCAAACTCTATTTCTTCATTTCCCGTTACCATATCCGAAAAGCTAATCGTCGTGCCGTCGGATATGTGCTCCGTTGCATCGACATCCACGTCTTCGCCATATAAAACAGACTTGAAGCCCATCATGATCATAATGAGCCCTGCGCCGCCCGCATCCACGACCCCTGCTTCCTTTAGTACTGGCAGCATCTCCGGAGTTTGCTTAAGCGTCTCTTCACCCTTTTGTACGATATAAGACATCTGCTTGCGAATATCAGTCGTTTTGCCTGCCATCAGCTCTGCCGCGTCAGCCATGCTTTTGATAATCGTCAGAATCGTGCCTTCTTTGGGCTTCATAACAGCTTTGTATGCATGGTCTGCAGCAGAGCGGAACGCAGTTGCTACAAGCTCCGTATTAAATTCGCTTTCAGAATGGATGACCGCATTGGAAAACCCAGCAAAAATTTGAGATAGAATAACGCCCGAATTGCCGCGCGCACCTTTCAATGCGCCCATGCTCAGCGCATTCAGCTGGCCTTTCCGGTCGTTTTCATCAACTGCCGCTACTTCTTTTGCAGCAGTAATCATTGTAAGGGACATATTGGTTCCGGTATCTCCGTCAGGCACCGGAAAAACATTTAGAGCATCTAGCGAATCCCTGTTTTGCTCCAGGAGGTTTGCGGCCTTATACACCATTTTTTTAAAAATGTCGCCGCTAATATTCTGAACCACGAAAGACGCCCCCTTATACTTCGATACCCTGGACAACAATGTCCACACTTTGGACATTCAGCCCGGTTTCATTTTCTACAGCATATTTCACTTTATCAATAATGTTTTCGGCAACAACCGAAAGGGTAACGCCATATTTTACAGTAATGTAAAGCTCTACAACAATATTTTCAGTTTCATCTGTCTGAATTTTAACGCCCTTTTTAAATTTATCGGATTTGAAAAAATTGGCAATCGTATCTCCAATATGCTTATCGGACATACCCACCAGCCCATAGCTTTCAATTGCGTTAATTCCCGCAATTGTCGCCAGATAGCTTTCGTTATATATGATCTTTCCATATTCATTTTTCAGTACTGCACTCATTTTTTGGTACCCTCCTGTTTTATGATTGATATGAAATTCCTGTTGGCAGTAATATTGACATTTATTATATACCATTTACATAAGAATATCAAACACTATGCCATTTTATGAGCTGCGGATAAAAATACTGTAAAATACAGAAAAAGACTTGCAAAAATCATAACACAGTGGTAAAATAAACGGGTTTGAATCACTTGTAATGATTATAACGGATTGATATATAGGAGGTATTGAAAATGGCAAAGTATTGTGAGGTATGCGAAAAGGGCATAATGTCCGGTAATAAGATCAGCCACTCTCACCGCAAATCCAGGAGGATTTGGGCGCCTAATGTGCAACGCGTAAGGGTGCTCGAAAACGGTACTCCATTACGAAAATATGTATGCACACGTTGTCTGCGTTCAGGAAAAGTAGAACGCTACGTATAATAAATGACGCAAATTATCAAAAAGCAGGCAGTTGCCTGCTTTTTTTCATTCACATCGTTCAGTATGCGTCACAATACCCTTCCATATTGTTTTTTATAACCAATAACAACTGTTCTGTTTGTATTTCTGCGGTATCGCTTGTAAAAACATTGCTGATACCCTGCGGATTATCGTTGCATAGGCGCAGCTGCTGCAGTGGATATTGCAGCCCTTTCGCCGAAACGATAGCATAAGATTCAAACGGCAAAAGCGAAACCGTCTGCCCGATTTCACCATCAACCGTAAAAATTCCTTTATTCAGTTCAACCGTTTGTATTTCATCTACAAGCTCAAGCGACACCTCTCTGTCGTAAGCCCTCTTCAAAAGCATGAGGTTTGCCAACTCGTGGTCCAGCCGCAAGCCAAGCGCACCCAGAAAAACAATTTTACTTGCGCCTTTCCGAACCGCTATATCGAGCGCCAGCATGGCATCCGTCTCATCCTTTTCGGCAGGGGCAAAATGAAATTCGGTCGCGCCCTGTTCAAACTGTTCTAGCAATTTCTTTTTCGCAGAGTCCATATCACCGACAATCAAATCCGGCACTTCACCATAAAATGCATTGAGTCCGCCATCCACAGCAATCGCATAATCGCAGCGGCGGTAATGGCGCATAAACAGCTCTTGGGTTGGCGCCTTTCCTGCGCCAACCATTAAAACAACCAAGCCCCTACCCCCTGATCAAACGAATAGCCTCTGCCGGGTCCTTTGCGCCGAATACTGCGCTTCCCGCAACCAAAACATTTGCGCCGGCCTTGCGGATGGATTCCGCATTGTCTACCGTTACGCCGCCATCGATCTGCAAGTCAATATCATTGCCGCTTTTATCGATCATTTCGCGCAGTTCGGCAATCTTACCCAATGCAGATGGAATAAATTTCTGTCCGCCGAATCCGGGATTCACAGACATCAGCAAAATCATGTCCACATCATCCAATACATATTTTACCGTGTCCAGCGGGGTTGCAGGGTTAAGCACCGCACCTGCTTTTTTGCCGCAATCCCGAATCAACGCCAAGGTGCGCTGCAAATGCGTAGTCGCCTCCACATGCACCGTAATGATATCGGCGCCCGCCTTGGCAAAATCTTCAATATAGCGTTCAGGCATTTCCACCATCAGGTGTACATCCAGCAACAGGCCTGTTTTTCCTGCAATGCTTTTAACCATCTGAGGGCCAAATGTAATATTGGGAACAAACATCCCGTCCATTACATCACAATGCAAATAATCTGCACCTGCTTTTTCCAGCATTTTCACATCTCTTTCCATATTGGCAAAATCTGCAGACAATATGGATGGCGCAATTTTGATCATTTTCTTTCCTCCAAAATATATAAATTTAATAGGTATTGCTATGCTCCTGTGCCCACTGTACAAGCTTTACATAGCGCTCATAGCGCGCTTTGCTAACATAGCCCTTCTGCACTGCGGTTTTTACGCCGCAGTCCGGCTCGTTTATATGCAGGCATCCGGAATACTTGCACTCGTCCAGAAACGGAAAAAACTCCGGATAATACCTCGTTATTTCCTCCGGCAACGCCTCTTCAACCTCAAAGGCAGAAAAGCCGGGGGTGTCTACAATATAAATATCTGCTTGACTCAAGTACAACAACTCTGTTTGCCGGGTAGTGTGCTTTCCCCGAGCGGTCTTTTTACTGAGTCCACCCGTCTTTAAGTGTACGGTTTCATCGACTGCGTTAATCAGCGAAGATTTTCCCGCTGCAGATTGCCCCGCAAGGCAAACGCATTTTCCCTTCAACTCTTTTTTCAAGCGCTCTATTCCCTGCCCTGTTTTTGCCGAAACAAGCAACGTTTCAAAAGCGGTGGCATATTGCGCTGCTATTTCCCTGGCTTCTACATTTCCGATATCGATCTTGTTGATGCATACAAAAGGCAAAATCTCTTGTTTTTGCGCCTGCATAAGAAGCTTATCCAGCAACATCAGGTCTGCCTTTGGGTTTTTACCGGAAATTACAAGCAGCAATACGTCTATATTGGAAACAGCCGGGCGCAACAATACGTTCTTCCTTGGCAGTATTTCCGTAATAAGCCCATAATTGTCTTTTTGCCCTGTCTGTGCGTTGCGTTCAAAGAGCACATCATCCCCCACCAGAGGCTTTATTCCCTCATTTCGAAATGTGCCTTTTGCTTTGCACTCGTGTACACTGCCATTTTCATCGGCAACATAATAAAACCCGCCAATGCCTTTGATAATTTTTCCGTTCATTACAACCGCTTCTTCCAGAATGTTCGGCTCAACCCCTTTTTAAAGTTCTCTCGTAGTAATCCTGCACGTTGTCGTTCACAAATATCGAAAGCTGCCTGCTTACTTCATCCTCTTCGCTGTTTACCGGCAGGGCGATTTCAATCGGAACCTCGGCATAACCGGCCTCCATAACCGCATCATAAATCAGGTAATAAATAGTTGTCTCCGTTTGCCCGTCGCTTAAGGTGTCACGTACGCCAATACGGATATGTGTATTGTTGTCGGCAATTTCCAATTTCAATGTCCCCGAATAATAATAGATTGGATAATCATATTCCTCTACGGTCATAATAACCGGCTTATTTTCCGCATATTCGGTGCTTTCTTCGGGACTTTGCGCAAGCACGGTTCCCGCAATCGCTTCCGTTCGCTCAAGTTGCACAAAAAACTGCTTAAAACCAGCCGTTTGCAGCTCGCTTACCGCTTGCTCCATGTTCATATTTAAAATACGCGGCATTTTTATTTTAATATCGTCCGGCGCAATTTTTACTGTTAAGTAAATTGCCTCTCCCGGCGCAAGCTGCGTACCGGCGGCAGGGCTCTGTTCCATTACAAATCCAATCTTCTCTTCGCCTTCCACCTCTTCGTATACTTCGGTGATCTCCAACCCGGACGCCAACAGTGCCTCGGTTGCTTCATTCAGCGAAACACCTGTCACATTAGGCATTTTGTCCACACTTTCGGGCATACCTTTGCTAACCGTCAGCTCAACCTCTGTTCCCTGCGTAAGTTCCGCTTCATATTCCGGCTTTTGTGCAATAACCGTTCCCTCCGGTTCCTCGGAAAATTCAAAGACAGTATTTTGAAGTATAACGGAATAATCCTCCAGTACTTCCCTTGCATTGTCTTCGCTCATCCCTTTTAAAAGCGGCATCACCTGCGCCTTTTGCGACTGTGAATTGATGATTGCGCCCACAACAAAAACCAGTATAAGCACAGCTGCCGCACAAATACCAATTAAAGCAAATAACATTTTTACATTGCGCTTTCTTTTTTGTGCATGCTGCTCGTCCAAATGCTGCTGTGTACGCTTGCTTTCGGTATATTTGATATATTCGCCATCCGGCTCGGCAAGACAACGCTGGAGGTCTTCATACATGCCAAATGCCGTTTTGTACCGAAAATGCTTATCCTTTTGAGACGCCTTGTAAATGATTTTTTTTAGGCTTTCGGGCGCATCGGCAGACCTCTCAGATATATCCGGCAACGGTTCATTGATATGCTTTAGCGCAATTGCAACCGAGGCGTCCGCGTCAAAAGGAACCTCCCCCGTCATCATCTCGTACATCAGAATACCCAGTGAATACAGATCTGAACGCTTGTCCACACGCTCGCCCCGCGCCTGTTCGGGTGAAAAATAATGCACCGAGCCCATTACGCTGTTTTCTTCTGTTGTAATACTGTTTTGCGTAACGTCCCGCGCAATGCCAAAATCGGTAATGAACGGCTCACCGTTCTTATCAATCATTACGTTATGCGGTTTTATATCCCGGTGCACAAACCCTTTAACATGGGCATATTCCAGCGCCAGGCAAAGTTTTTTGGCCACACCCACAACATATTTTACCGGCAAAGGTCCCTGAGTGCCGATCAGTTGCTTTAGCGTTTGGCCATCAATAAGCTCCATGACAATATAATACAGCCCCTCATCCATCCCCGCATCATAGGCGCGGACAAGATTTGCATGGCGCAGCTTCAACGACGCCTGCACTTCTTTTTTAAAGCGCTGTATAAACTCATCATTTTTTGTATGTTCGGGCTTTAATATTTTGACTGCGACAATCTGCTCGTCTCGTTCGTCCTTCGCCCTATAAATATACGCGGTTCCACCCGCGTCAATCTGCTCTATCAGCCTGTAGCGCCCCGCGAGAAGCTTACCTGGTTCAATCATATTGCCCCATCCTCCCGCAGTGAGTTTTGCGCCAGAACAACAGAGATATTATCCTTCCCTCCTGCCGCAAGTGCAAAATCCACCATCTCTTGTGCTTTTTGCTTCAGCGGTTTACCATTCGAAAGGATGCTTGCAATATCACCACTGCTCAAATAGGCCGTTATTCCGTCCGAGCAAAGCATCAATATATCTTCATCCGCCCATTCAACAGTAAAAGTATCCACCTTCAATTCCCGCATACCCAGCGCGCGCGTGATGATGTTTTTAAATGGGTACTCTTCTCCCGACTTTTCGCTCAAAACGCCGTTATCCAATAAATACTGGACATATGTATGGTCGTTTGTGACCTGCTCCAGCACACCGCCATGGAACAAATACGCACGAGAGTCACCTACCTGCGCAATCATCAGCCTGTCATCCTCCGCATACGCAAGTGTAAGCGTCGTTCCCATTCCCTTCAGCGAATGGTCATCGCGTGTTTTTTGGATGATCCCTTTATTTGCATGAATGACAGCATCTACAAGCTGCTGCTCTGTCAATGTTTCTGTTTCAAGGCTTTCGATATAGCTTTGAACAAGGCAGCATGCAGTATTGCTGGCAACCTCACCAGCGGCATGGCCGCCCATTCCATCTGCAACAAGCAGAAAAAACGGACGCTTCTCGCACGAAAGCAGAGTGCTGTCTTCATTGATTGCGCGTACATTTCCAATATGCGTAATTACCGCCGTTTTCATAAAACACCTTTTAGTCGATTATTCTGTAAAATCACTGCAAATATTATTTTATACCAGCTATTCCTATTTTTCAACCAATATGCATCACTATATAGCCTTTCCCCTCAGCTGCCCGCACGCACCTGCTATATCTGCGCCCATAGACTTGCGCACCGTTGCCGAAAGGCCAGCTTCTTCCAGTTTGCCGCAAAAGGCATATGCTTTATTTTTTGCCGGGGCAACAAAGCGACTATTGCCTGTCTCATTAAAAGGAATGATATTGATATGACAATTGATTTTTTTCAATAATTTCGCCAATGCCCGAACATCAATGTCCCGGTCGTTGAATCCGTCAATCAATAGATATTCGAAAATGATGCGCCTGCCGGTTTTTTCAAAACAATCCTTTGCCGCCGAAAGGATGTCTGTAATTTTGTAATGCCTTGCGCTGCGCATAATTTGTGCGCGCTGCTCGTCTGTCGGCGCATGGAGCGATATAGAAAGCGTAATGCCGAGGTCCTCTTCCGCAAGCTTATGAATGTTTTCCACCACCCCGCAGGTTGAAAGCGAAATTCCGCGCCGGCTTAGGTTTAGCCCATCCTCGTTTGTTACCAGCCGCAAAAACTTTACAACGTTCTCATAATTATCCAGCGGTTCTCCCATTCCCATCAATACAATATGGTCTGTGCGTATTCCGGTATGCCTGTTGATTCCAATCAGCTGCGCCAGCATTTCGCCGGCCGTTAAATTGCGGACCAACCCACCTTCGCCCGAAGCACAAAAAACGCATCCCATCCGGCAGCCTACCTGTGTGGAAAGACATGCTGTATTGCCATAATCCTTTTGCATAAAAACGCTTTCCACAAGTTGTCCGTCACTTAGCTCAAACAGGAATTTTTTCGTGCCGTCTTTAGAGGTCAAAACAGTCTTTTCGAGGATATATCCTTCGGCATACCTATCCTGTAGCTTTTCCCGAAGGGCTTTGGGCAAATCGGTCATCTCCGAAAACGGTGCGCCCATATGCAGCCACTTAAAAAGCTGCTTTGCACGGTATGGCGCCTGCTGCAAGTTTTCAAAAACCGTTTTCAGTTCATCTTGCGTTTTGGAAAGCAATTCATCCATTTCAGGCATCCTTCACAAATTTTGCCATAAAAAAACCGTCAATTCCGTCAATGTTGGGAAAAAGCTGCATCGTATGGCCGTTTGCACGTGCCATCAGTCCTTCGGGAATGTCATTTTTTATTTCGGCAGGCTTTAGCGCCGCTGCCTGCTGCAAAATCCATTGTGCATTTTCTTCGTTTTCCTGCCGGTTTACCGTGCAGGTGGAATATAAAAGTGTTCCTCCGGCAGCAACATACCTGGCGCAATTAAGCAGCAGCTTGCGCTGCATCTTTACCAGTGCTTCAATATCTTCCGGCGTCTTTTTCAGTTTTATGTCCGGCTTTCTGTATAAAAGGCCCAGTGCAGAGCACGGCGCATCCAAAAGCACCACATCAAACTTTTCCTCGTATGTAGGATTAAACACCGTAGCATCCTCCACATATGCCCTTCCGTTCACAACACCCAGTCTTCCAAAGGTTTCCAAAATCAGCTCTTTTCTGTGCGCGTGGACATCCAGCGCCGTCACATGACCGTCTTTTGCTATTTGCGCCGCATATGCGCTCTTTCCGCCCGGCGCCGCACACGCGTCCAAAACGTTGTCCTGCGGCTGTATTCCAGCGGCAAGCACGCAAACCATGGAAGCTTCGCCCTGTACTGTAACGTGGCCCTGCCGAAACAGCGGCATTTTTTCTATTGCACCGGAATTTTTGATGTAGTATGCATCCTTCAGGTATTTGCCCGGCTCCATGCCGGAAAGGTCTGCATATCCTTTGATTTTGTTATACCGTACGCAGGTATACGCATTATCCGTTTTATACGAAATGATCTCTTCTGCCTGCGCCTGTCCATAATCGCCGATGTATTTTTCACACAGCCATTTTGGGTAGCTGTAAAATATATGCAAAAACTCCGCCAGGTCGGAATTCCGGTCGGGGTAGCGAATCGTACCAAGGTTGCTGGAAATACTCCGAAGCGTTGCATTCACAAAGCCCTTCAACTGGCGTTTGCCGCACTTTTCTGTAAGCTTTACGCTTTCGTTGACAGCAGCGGATGCCGGAACCGATTCAAAAAACATCAGCTGACAAACGCCCAGCCGCAAAATATTTCTGACAACAGACTGTATCCTGCTTTTGGATGTAAATTGCCCGATTACATAATCGATCCTAAAAAGATTTTCGATCGTTGCAGCCGAAAGCGCAGTAGCAAAACGCTT
The DNA here is from genome assembly GCA_050945895.1 of Christensenellaceae bacterium. Classification (GTDB taxonomy): domain Bacteria; phylum Bacillota; class Clostridia; order Christensenellales; family Christensenellaceae; genus JBMNTU01. The sequence continues at coordinate 20,671 of JBMNTU010000025.1, forward strand.
TTCCTCCGGCGGCATATTGTCGCTCAATATCTTCTTTAGCGCAAGGTTCAGGTAGCTGTTTTCATTCAAGACGCTTTTTAAAACAAAAAGCGCCGCCTGCCGCGCCGTCATGCTTTTTCACCGCTCATAAAAACATATCCGCATTCTATTTTCTTGCCGCGCAAGCTGTCTTGGGCGCTCATTCGTTTTGCACCCTGGCGCTGCATTTCCTTCACCACCAGAACACCGTCCGCCGCTTTAATTCCCAGGCCGTTTTTCTCATCCGCAAATACGACCGTTCCGTTTTTTACGGCGCCGTATTCGGCCGTATTCATTTTTTCGACGGCAAACAGCTTTATTTTTTCCCCATTATAAAGCACATAGGCGCCGGGCGCCGGGTTTGTCCCGCGCACAAACAGGTCAATTTCCCTTGTGGTTTTGTCAAAGTCCACCTGCCCAAAACCCTTCTTAAACATCGGGAAGTACGTCGCTTCCTCCTCGTTTTGCGGCGTGCGCAAAAGCGTTCCAGCGGCCAGCTTTTCAAGCGTGCGCAAAAGGGTTTTTCCACCCAGCGCGCTTAAAGTATCGTATAGCTGCCCGGCTGTTGTTGTATCTGTTATTGCAATTTCGTCCTGTTCCAATATATCACCCGCATCCAGCGCAAGCGCCATACACATCGTTGTAATGCCCGTTTTTTCTTCCCCGGTAATAATGGCCCACTGTATGGGCGCCGCGCCACGCAGTTTGGGCAGCAGGGAAGCATGCACGTTTATGCAGCCAAGTTTTGGGATATCCAACATTTCCTGCGTCAAAATCTGTCCAAAGGCCGCCGTAACAATCAAATCCGGGGCCATATCCTTTACCAGCGCAAGTCCATCACTTGTGCATACCTTTTCAAACTGGTAAACAGGGACTCCTGCCTCTTCCGCCAGCACCTTCACAGGCGGCGGCATCAGCTTGTGGCCCCTGCCGGCCTTTCTGTCCGGCTGCGTAATAGCTGCCGCAACATCATAGCCATTTTCAATCAGCATTCGTAAAGAGGGCACCGCAAAATCCGGTGTCCCCATAAAAACAATTTTAAAGCTCTTCTTTGTCATACACATGTGCGCCTTCATGTTCGTTCGGGTCTGTTCGCTCAACAATTTTATCCGTAAAAAGCACGCCGTCCAGATGGTCGATCTCATGGTCAAACGCACGGGCAAGCATCCCTTCCGCTTCGTACTCTTTTATTTCGCCATTGCGGTCCATTGCGCGCACCACCATTTTTTCCGGCCGCAATACAAACCCCGCATCCTCCGGCATCGAAAGGCAGCTTTCATCCTCGCGCTGTATTCCCTCTCTGGAAACGATTTCCGGGTTAATCAGTTCTATCAGCCCATCACCAATGTCAATTACAACGACCCGCCGCAACGCACCTACCTGCGGCGCTGCCAAGCCCACCCCACGCGCCGCATACATAGTCTGCGCCATATCGTCGAGCAAGTCCAGCGTGCGCTGGTTAATCGACTTAATCGGTTTAGATTTTTTCCTCAGCCGAGGATTATCTCCCTCCAGAATTGTTCTTGTCGCCATTCAAAATCTCTCCTATGCCATATTTTCCGGGTTGATATCAATTCCCGTCAAAACATTCTTATACCTGATCCGGCTAAATAAATCATAAATTTCACCAATCAGACCATCCCCAGACACATTCTTCATATGAATCAGTATCTGGTAGCGCTGCATATCGTTGATCCGCCGGATTGCGGACGGTGCCGCATGTATACTGATTATATCATTTTTTGCAGGCAAAAGCACTTGTTTCAGTTGCTTTAAAAAATCCTTGACCGCCAGTATGACTTCCTCCTCCTTCTCGCCCGAAAACAATATCTGAACAAACGTGGCAAGCGGAGGGTATTGCGCAGAACTACGGCGTTTCATTTCCTCCGCGTAAAATCCCTCATAGTCGTGTTTTGCAGCAAGTTGAACAGCATAATGCTCTGGGTTATACGTCTGCAATATCACTTTTCCGTCGCTCTTACGGCCTGCCCGGCCCGCAACCTGCGTAATCTGCTCGAACGTACGTTCGGCACTTCTGTAGTCTGGAAAATTGAGCATCGTATCGGCGGCCAGTATGGCAGAAAGCTGTACGCCTTCAAAATCGAAGCCTTTGGTAATCATTTGGGTACCCAACAGTATATCGGCTTTTCCCGCGCTAAAGTCCTCAAACAACTTGGTGTGCGAATCCTTTGCAGACATTGTATCCACATCCATGCGGAGCACCTTCTGATGCGGAAAAAGCTTCTTCACCTGCTCCTCTACCTGCTGCGTACCCGTACCGAAATATTTGAGGTACGGCTTGTTGCATTCCGGGCAAAGCTTTCCCGGCGCTTTCACCCTTCCGCAATAATGGCAGCGCAGCTCATCCTTATCCTTGTGGTACGTCATGCTAACATCACAGCTAT
>JBMNTU010000026.1:0-23084 GCA_050945895.1 Christensenellaceae bacterium
TTGGCGGCAGGCCGCCAGCGCCTCAGAGCATGGTATATGCTGTATAAGAAACTTTTACGATGCCTCCTCCACTAACTCTGTACTTGGTACAAAGATTGGGGGCAGCCCACTCGTACACTTCTCTCAATGCTTGATCCATTTCATATTGTGATAAAGCATCCGGATGAGGCTGGGTATTTGTATTGCTTGGCTCTGATACCGCAGCACTTGTTTCAATGATAGTAATTTGGCTAGGGGTAGCAACTTCAATTTGTGCTGTCCCACGGTATAATTTTATTGTACCTTCAACGTATAGTTGCTGATTACTGTACATAATTTCGGGTGCAGTATCAAAGTTTGATCTATTATCGCCCCAAATAACTACACTTACCCTATCCGTATCGGGATAGTCTTTGCCAATATTTAAAAAAGTAGGTTTGCCATTGCTACTAGAAGCATAGGTAGCGCCAATAACAGGCCCGTATAGTTTTACTTTTTCACCAACATGCTCATACGCATCATTCCAATAGATCGCACCTTCATCAATTACAAATTCGTCAATATTATCAGATGTGTCAGGTGGTTCAGTTTCAAGTTGTTCAGTAGGTATAGCAGATGGCGAAGATGTAGGTTCAATAATAGGTTCTGCCGTTTGCGCCTGTTCTTTAACATCTGCTACTGCTATTTCATTGGTTTGTGGCTCGCTACACGAACAAAAGCATAATGTGATAAGCGCTATTCCAATAATAAAGCTAAGTATCCTTTTTTTCATAAACGATTTCCCCTCTGGTATTTAATGATTACATATTTTGATTACTTTTTGTACATTATAACGCGTTGCGATTTAAATTACAATATCAATTACGAAAGAGGTAATCGATATGGACAAATTTAAAATAAATACTGAAAATGTAAAAATATCTTCTATAAACCGCACCATCCGTATAAAGCCAGAGCATTTTGACAAAATTATGGAACTTAGCGAAAAGACCGGCGTTTCTTTTAATAAAATCGTCAATCAATGTATTGAATATGCCCTTCAAAACATAGATGAAAAATAAATTCCTGAAAAACGCACAAAAATTATTAGTAGCCTAAACAAGAAGAAATATATAATCTCATATATCATAGGTATAGATATATAACGTTTTTTAAACCCACCCCATATCAATCGTCATAGCGTTATGCTTTCCATAATAGCTATTACCATTTTTGTAGTACTTGCAACAGGAAATGTAACACGGCTGTCACATATCGGTAATATTTGCGTTGTGCAAAATGTATCACGCCACACCAAAAGAACAATAAGGTATGAAGTCGCAAGCGACTTCTTAATAATCGGCGTTTTATGTTGCCCGCGCCTTTGTTTATTCCGCGTTATCTATCTGCGAAGCATACCTGACCGTCTGCTGCTCCGCAAGAGCACCCAAAACTTTTTCAAAAATTATTCTCTGAAATATAACTGGAGCAAGAATATTTTTAGAAAAAGTTTGAAGCAGGTCTTTGAAGCCTGAACGATGGGGCCCGCTCTTGCTGACCATCAGCCAGTCATGTCTTTATATGGAGCAGATAACGCAGAGGAATAAACAGGCAAGTCCAGACAAAGGACACTTTGCGCCAATAATTAAATATTGAATTTCGTCTCCGACGGGCAGGATTCACAAAGGAATAAACCACCCCGAGTTAAAGTTGCCTAAAAACAAGCGATGTGTGCATACTTCCGCATCCGTAAAGGTACAGCTTTACGAACGGATGTATAACCGCAAAATAGACAGGATACCATGACCGTAAAGGTAAGAAATCAAATACAAACATATTCGTAAACCCAGTAGGCATTTGCGGAAATTCACTAAAAAGGAGCATAAAACCATGAAAAACAGGCAGATTTACGGATACGCCAGAGTATCGACACAGGATCAGAACCTTGACCGCCAGATCGATCAGCTAAAGGCGCATGGAATTCCTGAACGCAATATCCTGATTGATAAGGCCAGTGGCAAGGATTACGACCGTAAGGCGTACAATACACTTGTAGGAACGTCTGAAACAGTCAGCATCCTGCGGCAAGGGGATTTATTAGTCATTGTCAGCCTAGATCGTTTAGGCCGAAATTACACGGAAACCAAAGACCAGTGGGAGCATATTACCCGAACCATTGGCGCGGATATTCGCGTACTGGATATGCCGTTACTGGACACATCAGCCAGCAACGGAAATCTTGACAGCAAGTTCATAGCCGACCTTGTATTACAAATACTATCTTACACCGCCGAGAAAGAGCGCGAGAACATCCGTAAGCGCCAGCAGCAGGGCATTGAAGCCGCCAAAGCCAGAGGAAAGCATCTAGGCCGCCCCAGAGCGGAGCGACCTGATAACTGGGATTCTGTTTGTTCTGAGTGGAAAGCTGGGCGTATCACAGCAAAACAAGCCATGGACATACTGAATATGAAGCGTACGACGTTTTATAAGCTACTAAATGCATGACGGATCGATTAGTGTAGGGGATGTAGGCTATATTTAAACTAATCGTATAGGAACAGGTTGTGAATATATATAAGTATATATATGTATATATTTGTCCTGCACACCCTACACTTACCATAAAGACTGAGCGCTAATAAGTGACATCATCTTCGCCTTCGGGGATTGGAATGTATTCTTCTATAATTGGCTGGCGATTATCCTTCAATGATATACCTTCCCAAACCCAACCCTTGTTAGTACGTTTGCATTTGAAATTTCGTTTTGTCAATTCTTCTTTAAAAGCTTTAGCACTTCGTACTGGCGCGCCAGTTTTTTCTGCAAACTCGCGATACCCTTGATAGAGTTCACCTGCCATTTTCTGTACGTTTCTAGAGACTACTGCACGTTCCCTTAAGAAATCTTCCATCCAGTCTGACTGAGATTTGTATTTTTCTATGGCTTGTTCAATATTGTGGGGTTTGATAATTTTGTTCCCATTACGAATAAACCGTTTTGATCCCTCGATTATCCATGAAAGTATAGCCTCCCCGGCTTCGCTGACTAAAACATCTGCATAGTTTTTGATTTCTTTATTTTGGTCAATCTTGCTATCTAAATGAACTGGTATGATCCGCCGCCATGTTCCCTCATCCGTACTCCCGATCTCGGGTAAATGATTTGTATATAATATAACTGTGTGTGAAGGCACAAAATCTTCCGGGTCTCGATATTTTCGTTCTCCACGGATTTTATCGGTAGATACAAGCTGTTTTAACATACTGGTGGATAAACGCGCACCCTCTTCTAATTCCGCTGCAATTATACACCGCTTTCCTTTTAGAGACGCTAATTCCGCTCCTTTGTTCCGGTGATTTTGCGTAAGCACATCTGCTGCCATTGTGCCAGCATAGTCACCGAGCACGGTTCCAACACTATTGAATAATGTGCTTTTCCCTGTTCGTCCATCACTATGTGCTATAACAAGGGCTTCCTCGTAGACTTTACCAATAGCAGTCATGCCAATTATTTGCTGAATGAAGTAAGCCGAATCGTGATTTCTGGCAGTTACAGTTTTAATAAAAGTATCCCAGATTTCAATGCCTTTATTTCCGGGAGAGCATTGTGTTATTTTGGTACAGAACTTATTAGGATCATGGTTGTGGATTTGCCCTGTTTTCAAATCGACCATTCCGGCAGGAGTATTGAGCATAAACGGATCGGCATCTAACTGATCCGGCTTCACGAACATAAGACTTTTTGCCAACGCCAACATCCCATCAATACGTGCTTTGCCGCGAGAAATACGAGCATGTGAATAGAATTTTTTCGCTAGATCAAGTTTTTCCGATTCTGTTGTTTCCTTTTTAATAGCCAGATATTCTTGTTTCGCTTGCAACCACATATTATCCGTCAACTGAAGCGCAAGCTTTTGTGCATACAGATCATCAGCGCGCCAGCACATTCCGTCCCATACGAGCCACCCTTGTGTTTTTGTGTAGATTGCTTTTTCCTTGAAAATGTCTGCAAATAGCTGCGCATTTCCTGCGTCACTAAAATCGCACGGTTTAAATGATTTCGACATTTTACCTAAGCTGTCAACCGCCTTTTGAATCGTGAGTTCACCATACGTATTTTGGCCGCGTAGTTCATCCCACTTATTGCGCATCAAGTCCGACTTTCTAAAGAGCCGGTCAATCTGTTCTGTGTTGCCGCGTGTGTAAGTAGCCAGCAGATTACATAATGCAAGGTCTGCTTCACTCCGGGAATCATATCCGTATGTATTTCCACTCCATAGACGTTGAAACTTTTCTGCACTATGATACGAGTTTGCGCGCCGTAAAATTTCTTTATCATCAACTTCTTGTGTTGGATATAATTCCCGGCCTATTGTAGAGGCTTTTTCGGATTGTGCAGAAATAAACTGTTTGTGTAGAATATTAATTATGTTTTGATCATCTCGTATGGTTGTACTATTAGCCATAACTTGACCGGTCATAGTAAAGAACCGTGGTGAACCATGCCCATACATTTCAAAACACCCTTTACGTCTACGCCCGTCTGGAAGCTTTCCTTTTAATATGATATGTAGCCCTTTTCCACCCGGCGAAAGTTCAGTGTAACTTTGAGCTATCTCAAAAGCATTTTCTGCATCAGCAAGCATTTCGCCAGTAGTAGGGTCTATCGCATCATCAATATCAAAACCAATGTATGGAGAGTTTTCTAGTGCAAACATAATGCCATCGTAACCACCAGTATTATATGCAGTCATAGCTTCTTCGTATGTGCCCCATGTTTCAGCATCATTTGACTTGCCTGATCCGCCACTAATACAATAGGGTATTTTTCGGGGTTTTCCTGAACCAGCATCCTCATACCGCCAAACAGCCCAGTTATTATACATCTTCATTTCCTGGGGAATGTTTTCGCTTAATATTTTCATTTCAAAATACCATCCCTTCTTAAATTTGGCGAATTATGCCAGTTTGTGATGTGTTTACTTCTGCCTGTTGTATATCTGTACCATTGTTCAGGTATTGTAACAGGGCATCCATATTGATTAGATACTTTCGTCCTCGTTTTACACAAGGAACGCTTTCAGACAAAATAATCTGACGGATCGCATACTCTGTAATTGCAGTATGAGGATCGAGGGAGCGTATTTCTTCTGCTGCTTGTTTTATTGTTCGCATTTTTAGCATGATTTTTCCCTCCTTATCTGGTCAATGGCAGCTATAAGTTCCTGTCTTTTTTGTTCAGGAAGCTCATGCCTTAACAGCCGGGTCATGGTCGGTTCGGAGATACCAAGGTAGTCGGCAATCTCCCAGAGCTTTACTCCGCATTCGTGCGCGAGCTTTCGAAGTTCGAAATTTTTCATGTTATTTCCTCCTAATTGTGGAAGTATATTTAACATTCTTTTCGAATGTCATTTTCGTACCCTATAGATATTGTAATCGTAATCATCGCGCTTTGCAATAATAAATTGACAAATACTTTAAAGGCAATTATAATTAACCTAAGTGAGGAGGTTCTCCATTATGGCAAAAAATAATGAACGCGACAGATATTATGACCCATTCCCATCACGATTACGTGAGCTTCTTGAGGATGACCAGCCTGGCGGGCAAGCTAAACTTGCTAACAGGCTCGGCATCACTCGCCAAGCTGTGAGCACATACTCCCAAGGCATTTCCCTCCCTGACATTTACAGGTTTTGCCAGATTGCAGATTATTACGACGTTTCATTTGACTATTTGCTGGGACAGAGCATTAGTAAGAAACGTGAAAATGCCGAAATTTCAAAAGAAACCGGATTGGATGATGTTCCAATTGAAAGAATTAAGGGAATTTGTAAAACGCAAACAGCGCCCGATACAAAACTTGGTACTCTAGCATATTCACGAGAGATTATAGAACCCGTTCTACTAAATATTTTGCTGAGCACTGAAAATTTTTATAATGCTGTCTCCCAGCTGGCAAGGTCAATTGCTCAAAACATGGTGGCTGAAAAGCTCGTTGAAGTTTTATCACTGCAATTTCCAGATAATATTACTGCTACTAATGATGTAACACAATATTATAGAGATTTGAGCGATAGAAACAAGGAATATGCACAAAAAAGTTTTACTGCTGCTTTTGAGCAAGTCTTTCAACAGTTTGCTCAAAAACATGCGGAAAAAGATTCAGACTTAGATATTGCATTTATTCTACAATATTTTACCGACTTACAAAGTTCTTCCGCAACGTTAGCAAAAGAACTACAAACTTTGTATGAATACTCAAATACAGAATCTAAAAAGAAAGGAAAATAGCTATGGCTACTATTCAAAAACGCAACAAAAGTTATCGTATCCGCGTGTCCAACGGTTATGACAGCAACGGCAAGCAGATTATTGAACAGATGACTTTCACCCCGCCGCCGGGAATGACGGCAAAACAGACTGAAAAGGAAGTGAAGCGGCAAGCTGTATTGTTTGAGGAACGCGTGCGCTCAGGGCAATACATTGAAAGCGATATTAAGCTTTCCGATTTCGCTGAACGATGGTTTGTAGATTATGCGGAGAAACAGCTTAAAATCCAAACAGTTGTGCGTTACCGCGATTTGATGAAGCGTATAAACGCCGCTATTGGACACATTCGCATTGACCGCATACAACCCACACATCTTTTGAAGTTTTACAACAATCTGGCAGAGGATGGCATACGGGACGATCTACTCTATGTGGCTAATAATGATCTCCGTGAAATAATCAAGAAACAGAATACTACACAGAAAAAGGTAGCAGAAACCGCCGGAATCGGAATAAACACGCTAGCGGCAGCTTGCAGTGGAAAAAACATTCTCCAATCTACTGCCACAAAGATTTCGGCGGCTTTGCATCGTAAGCCGGATACTCTATTCAAAATAGCTGAAAATTCACGAACACAACTTTCTGGCAAAACAATCCGACATTATCATGCGCTCATAAGCTCTATATTAAGTACCGCGGTACAGTGGCAGATAATACCCCTCAACCCATGTGATCGCGTTAAACCTCCCCGTGTGGCGAATAAAGAGGCGGAATACTTGGACGATGTGGAAACCGCCCGGCTGCTGGAACTCCTTGTAAAAGAGCCCATCCCATTCCAGACAAGTATTGCCCTGTTTCTTTATACGGGTCTCCGTCGTGGCGAATTGTGTGGCCTTGAGTGGGAAGATGTTGACTTTAATAACTACACACTGAATATTCAACGCACCAGCCTGTATACCCCGTCAAAGGGCGTCTATACCGACTCCACCAAGAATACCAGTTCAGAGCGTGTAATCAAATTGCCTGAAGCAGCCATTCATATGCTGCGTTCGTATAAAGTGTGGCAAAATAAAGAACGTCTGTCTCTTGGTGACCAATGGCAAGATAACGACCGCCTTTTTACAGACTGGAATGGTGCTCCTGTAAACCCACATAGTATATATGCAAAATTCAAAGCCTTTTTGGATTATAATAATTTGCCAGACGTGTCACTCAAAAGTTTGCGTCACACAAACGCATCCTTGATGATCGCTAATGGAGTCGCGCTTACGACTGTATCAAAGCGTCTTGGACATGCAAATACCAATACAACGACAAAGGTCTATCTCCATGCAATCAAGTCAGCAGACGAAGCCGCCGCCGATATTATTCAAGATGTTCTTTTACCCAAAAGATCAAAATTAAAAGCAGGACAAGACGAGTAGTTTTTACCGTCAATAAAGACCAAACAAAGACCAAAACATCAAAAACGGAATCTGCTCACAAAAAGCAAAAAGGCTCAAACCCTATTGGTTAAGCCTTTTATTTTGGTTGCGGAGGAGGGATTTGAACCCCCGACCTCCGGGTTATGAGCCCGACGAGCTACCAAACTGCTCTACTCCGCGGCAAATTAAACAATACGAACAGGATTCATTATATAACAGCTAAAAAGGGAAGTCAAATGTTTTATGTGAAATTGGGTATCTGACAAGTATTAATAATCAAAGAGCAGATACTTAATCTGTGCTATTTAGGGCTGCAAAGACAAAGCCTTGAAAAATTGTGTTTTTTTGATATCGAGTCAATAATATACAAAAAACAAGCGCGAACGCTTTCTTGTGAAAGTAGAGAAAATGATAAGAATAGCAAAATAATATACTTAAAAAAGTAGATTAATATGCTAAAATTTAAGCAGTTAAGAACTGTATTAACTTTTGTGTATCTGGCATTATTGTTTATTAAAATCAATAGGTTTATTATTTGCGCTAAGCCGGCATCATGGTTCCCGTGGATTCTCTGGGAATTTGGTGCGTTAAAACATGTCTGGATTTTTACATACTGTGTTTTGTGCAGAGTATGTGAAATTATAAAGGAGGAATAGAAATGAAAAAAGTATTTGTACTGGTAATGGTTGTGGCAATGGTAATGGTCGCTGCAATCGGATGTGCAGGCAGTAAAACGGAAACACCTTCCGCATCTGCTGATCCTGTAGCGGACGCTCCTACGGCAGAAACGGAGAGCGCAGGCGAAGAGGCTGCACCTCCGGCAGAAGAAAGCGCTGAACCGGCAGCGGACGGCTCCGCAGAGGGCAAAAAGATCGGAATCCTGATGCCGTCTGTTGTTGTTGCACGCTGGGCAGACGATGCAAGCGCCATGGAAGAAGCGGCAGCTGCGCTTGGTATGGAAACGGAGCTTCAGTTTGCGGACGATTCCATCGACACGCAGGTAATGCAGATCGAGAATATGATTACAAAAGGCTATGATGCACTGGTCATTTGCCCAGTAAACGCAGAATCTTTGGGAGATGCGCTTTCGAAAGCAAAGGCTGCAGGCCTTGTAATCGTATCCTACGACAGGCTTATCCGTGAGACGACAGACGTGGATTACTATGTGACGTTTGACAATATCAAAGTCGGTGAAGTGTGCGGAGAATATATTGAAGAGCACCTTGACCTGAAAAACGGCGCCGGCCCGTTCAACCTGGAAATATTCACAGGTGATATTGCAGACAACAACGCCAAGATGACATTGCAGGGCGGCATGAATATCCTGCAGCAGTACATCGACAGTGAACAGCTTATTGTACAAAGCGGCCAGACTACGCTGGAGCAGACTGCGACAGAAAGCTGGGCGACAGGAAACGCGCAGGACCGCATGGACAATATCATGAGCGGATATTACACAGATAAACATCTCGACGCGATCCTCAGCACCTACGGCGGCATGAGCCTGGGCTGCATCGCTTCCTTGCAGGCGCTTGGTTATGGTACGGACGACAACCCGATGCCCATCATCACATCTCAGGACGGCGAGCTTGCAATCGTGCAGGCTGTTGCGGAAGGCACGCTTTCGATGTCTCTTTTCAAAGATACGCGCGAGCTTGCGCAGCAGGCAATCAACCTGTTGGCCAGCACGTTCAAGGGCGAAGAAGTATCCCTTGACGAGTCCAAGTTCTATGATAACGGCGCATTTGACATTCCGACCGTATTGCTCGACCCGATCCCGTTTGACAAAGACAACCTGGATAAGGTAATGATCGATGACAGCGGATATTGGACGCACGAGGATATCTACGGCGAATAACCGGAAAGAATAAACTATACACGCATCTGGAAAGACTGCACTTTTGTGCAGTCTTTCCATGAATGCAACATGCAAGGAGTATGGATTATGTCTGAATATATTTTGGAAATGCAAAACATCACCAAAACCTTTCCGGGAGTCAAGGCGCTCGATAATGTGAACCTGAAGGTGAAAAAAGGGGAAATCCACGCTTTATGCGGAGAGAACGGCGCGGGCAAATCGACGCTGATGAAGGTGCTTAGCGGGTTATACCCCGGGTCATACAGCGGCGACATCGTCTATAAAGGACAAACGGTCGAATTCAAAAAAATAAAAGACAGCGAAGAGGCGGGAATCGCCATTATCCATCAGGAACTGGCACTAATTCCATATCTTTCCATAGCCGAAAATATTTTTATGGGCAACGAGGTTGCAAACAAAGGAATCATAAACCAGGAGCAAATGATTGTACGGACAAAAGAGCTTATGGAGGAAGTGGACCTCAAAGAATCGCCAACAACATTGATTACAAATATCGGTGTGGGAAAACAGCAGCTTACGGAAATTGCAAAAGCGTTATCCAAAAAGGTGGAGCTTTTGATACTCGACGAGCCTACTGCAGCGCTGAATGACGAAGAAAGCAACAAGCTTTTGGATTTGCTATTGGAATTTAAAAAACGCGGCATTACCAGCGTTATGATTTCCCATAAGCTGAATGAAGTTACAAAGGTGGCCGATTCGATTACGGTGTTGCGCGACGGCGCTACAATAGAAACAATCGATTGCATGAAAGACGGCGTTTCGGAAGACAGGATCATCAAAAGCATGGTCGGGCGCGAGCTTACGGATCGCTTTCCCAAAAGGGAGCCTGCAATCGGCGATGTGTTGTTTGAAGTAAAGAACTGGACGGCATACCATCCGCTCCACGATGGCAGGAAGGTAAGCGATAATATAAGCATTAAGGTGAAGAGCGGCGAAATTGTCGGCATAGCCGGGCTGATGGGCGCGGGCCGCACAGAGTTTGCCATGAGCCTTTTTGGCGGGTCTTATGGAAAGCACATAACGGGAGAGGCGTATATGCGCGGCAAGAAGGTGTCCCTCTCCACGCCGCAGGCAGCTATTAAAAACGGTCTGGCGTATGCAACGGAAGATCGGAAAAAGTATGGGCTTGTCCTGATCAATTCGATCAAAAACAATATTACGATGGCGTCGCTCGATAAGGTCTCAAACAGGGGCGTTCTATCGGAACATGCGGAGGTAGATGCGGCGGAACAGCAGCGGCAGTCCTTAAATATCAAAACACCAAGCATTCTGCAGCTCGCGGGCAACCTTTCGGGAGGTAACCAGCAGAAGGTTGTGCTGGGGAAGTGGATTTATTCCAACCCGGAGGTGCTGATACTGGACGAGCCCACCCGCGGCATAGACGTCGGTGCGAAATATGAAGTATACACGATTATCAATGAGCTGGCGGCAAAAGGAAAGGGAGTAGTGGTTATCTCTTCGGAGATGGCGGAGCTGCTGGGCATTTGCGACCGTTTGTATGTAATGAGCGAAGGCGTAATAAAAGGCGAACTTTCTAAAACCGAAGCAACACAGGAAAAAATCATGAAGATGATCGTAGGACAGAGTTAAGGAGAGGGAAGTATGGATACTGTAAAAAAGCTATTAAAAAATAATATCAGGCAATATGCCATGCTGATTGCGCTGGTGGCGGTTGTTATTGTATTCCAGGTAGCGACAGAAGGCATCATGCTTATGCCGCTCAATATTACCAATATCATTCTGCAAAACAGCCATATCATCATATTGGCCATTGGCATGCTGTTTGTAATCGTCGGCGGAGATTTCGACCTGTCGGTTGGCTCGCTGGCCGGCGCTGTGGGCGCAATTGTTGCAACGCTTGCAACCCCGATGAATGTAAACCCCATTCTTGCAGTGGCAATCGGCATTGGCGTGGGCGCGGCGGCAGGTGCATGGCAGGGGATGTGGATCGCGTATTTTAAGGTCCCGGCTTTTGTTGTAACGCTGGGCGGCAGTATGGTTTTTCGCGGCATTATGCTTATGGTGCTGTCTTCCAAATCGATCAAGCTTCCACCATCCATCACCATCCTAAGTTCTGGTTTTATTCCGGACATCGGGGTGGGGGACAGCCTGAAATGGATGACGATCATTGTGGGGATTATACTGGCGGCAGTTTATATTGCAATGGCGCTACGAAAACGAAACCGGCAGAAAAAATATGGCCTGCAAGCCGAAATGCTTAGCACGGGGCTTTTTGCAGTACAGATGCTTGTAATTTCGGCTGTTATCATTGGAATTTGTACTGTTTTGGCACAATATGAGGGAATTCCAAACATATTGGTCGTATTGGTTGCGTTGCTTTTACTGTATACGTTTATTGCCAACCGAACGGTGTTTGGGCGCCGAGTATACGCGCTGGGCGGAAACGAACGCGCGGCTGCGCTGTCCGGCATCAACACAAAGAAAACGAAGTTTATTGTTTTTCTGAATATGGGTATTTTGGCAGCGGTTGCGGGCATCGTGTTTGCAGCCCGCCTTCAATATGCGACGCCGCAGGCCGGCGACGGGCAGGAACTGGATGCGATTGCAGCGTGTTATATCGGCGGCGCTTCTTCCTCCGGCGGTATTGGTACATTGATTGGTGCGCTTGTAGGAGCGCTTGTTATGGGGGTTTTAAATAACGGTATGTCTATACTGGGGTTTGGTGTGGACGTACAACAAATCATCAAAGGGCTTGTTCTGGTATTTGCCGTTCTGTTTGACGTTATGACCAAGTCTAAAGCAGCGGGTGAATAAAAGAAAAATCCCAATCAAAAAGCTCTCTATCTTCCTAAATGGATACGCAGACCGGAAATGCAACAGGCATTTCCGGTCTGCGTATTTTGTAGAAGCATTTATACATGCCTCGCGCTAAAGCTTGTTTTGGTCTGGTCTTGTACCCGGCGCGTTGCGGTAACTGAAGGGGTTGATACCATAACGCTTTTTGAAGTTTTTGGAATAATAGCTAAGGCTGGAAAAACCAACTTCCTCCGCGATTTGATATACCTTTTTACTGGAGTGGAGCAGCAGGTCGAGGGATTGATCCAAGCGGTAATCGTTCAGGTAGTTGCTGAAGTTTTGCCCGGTTTCTTCTTTGAAAAGACGGGAAAAATATTCGGGGTTGAGGTATACGCTTCCCGCAACCTCCGAAAGCCCCTGTATTGTTCCGTAATTGTTTTTGATGTATTTGAGTGCGTTTGCAACGGGCGCAGTATAGCTGGATAGCTGCGAAAGCCCTGAAAGGGTATCGGTACACTGCCTTTCCACATATTCGGCCAGATCGGAAAAACGCGCGACCGCATCAATGAATATTTCTGTTTCCTGGTATTTTTCTGCATAAATCGCCGGATCTGCAGAATATCCTTGTAAATAGGCAGACTCGCATATTTTTTTGCATAAGTTCCGGATAAATTCGACATCGACGGGCATTTGCTCCTTTATGTATCCGAATAGGGAATGAAGTTTGTCCGGAATAAGCGGGTATTCCTGCTTCTGGATGCTGTTGATCAGCTGCAGGTAAAGGTAATTGAGGGAAAGATACATATCCTCGGTATCCCTTTTAGCATGAATGATATCGGCGTCGCTGTAGAACGCCAGGGCCAGGCTGCGGAAAACGTCTTCCAGGCTGGCGGCAAGCTGGGATACAGCGCTTTGTATTTCGCTGTAACTTACAACTGCCCCTGGATTTGCGCGGACAATATCGCGAACTGCACCTTTAGAAAGATCGTGTTGGTCGAGCGTACTGGGCACGGATATTTCACAGCAACTCAGGTGGATGCCGCCCTCAAACTCCAGCCACAGGATTTCGCTGAGATGCGGGCTGCCCGGCCGCTTGAACGATTCGTTTTTTACTGCCAGACAAACATAAGAGCCAACCGGCAGGGAATAGGTTTTTCCTGAAATGTCTACGGCTGCGTTGCTTTTTAAAACACTTTCGTCGATTGCGCTAAAGATTTCGGGTGCATCGGATATATGCAGCGGGCCGGATTTTTGTGTAGGCAGGCTTTCGCACCCGTCGATAATGCGCCGCAAAAGATCGGGCGATATCTCTGTTTTAAGGATGTATTCGCGGACATGGCTTTTTAGCGCCGAGCGGACATAATCAAAATCGTCGTAGCTTGTCAGAATAAAAACATGCGTTTCCGGCGCAATCTTTTGTATTTCTTCAATCAACGTAAGCCCGTCCATAAGGGGCATACGGATATCAGTGAAAACAATTTCGGGGCGCTCTGCACGAAAATTATCCAGCGCCTCTTTGCCGTTTGCAGCCGTGTGCACCGTATATTCCGGGAAAAGCGATAATATGGAAGCCTTTAGCCACTCGCGGATAGGCAGCTCGTCGTCTGCGACCAGTATATGTTTCATAATGTCCTCCTTCCGGCTATTTTATCAAAGGCAGATATAGTGTGACAGTCGTACCTTTGCCGTATATAGAATGGATTTCCATCCGGTATTCTTCGCCATAGTGCAGCTGAATGCGGTTGTGTACGTTGTATAGCCCAATATGGTCTTGTGCGTCGGTGTCGTGCAGCTCATTTGTGAGCAGCGTGGGGAGCTGGTCGGGGGGGATGCCGATGCCGTTGTCCTCGATTACAATTTTCAGCTTTCCCTCTTCCAGAAGCATAGTGATAGATATGGTACCATTGCCGCCGTTTGGTTCGATACCGTGGAACACAGAGTTTTCAATAATGGGCTGGAGCAGGCGCTTGATGATTTTATATTGAAAGAGCTCGGGTGGAATATCGGTATGGAGAGATAAATCGCCCCCATAGCGAAGCTTAAGCAGGGAAATATAGTCCTTCAGGTATTCGGCTTCCTGCTGGAGTCCGTGTGTTTCGCTCCTGTCGTGTATGGTGTTTTGCAAAATCACCATAAAAAGGGAAAGCATTTTTGCCGCATCGCCCGGCCGGTTCATTTCGATGGTGCATTTAATGGAAAACAAAGTATTATAGATAAAATGCGGATTGATCTGAGCGCGTAAAAAACGCAGCTCCGATTCGCGCATTTGTTGCTCTTGTTGCTTGATGTCGTCCAGCAGTGTTCCGATGCGGTCCTTCATATCGTTGAAGTTGCGGGACAATTGGTGGATCTCTACATACCGGCTATCGATACGGCTGGGGGCAAGGTCGCCTTCGCCTGCTGCCTGCATTGTGGCACAAAATTCGTCCAGGGGACGGGTAATACGCCGGGCGATTGTGCGAGACAAAATAACGGCAACTGCGCTGATGCAGAGTACTGCGACAACAATACCGATCATCATAGGTAGCACAGGCGCAAGGAGGGACCACAGAGTGCTTTCTTCCACAACGAACCAGCCTGTCTCGGGTGACCGGTATTTGGATATCAACATATTGTCGCTAATTATGTAAGAGTCGTCGCTTTGGAGGAAGCTGCGGTATTCCTCTGGCTCCAGCACCGTATTGATGAGGCTGGCGTCCTTATGACTGACAATGCGGCCATCCTTATCCACAAAATAAATGCTGTTTGTATCACTCAATATGTCTGCATAACAATCGTAGATGGCGCGTTCGTCCACGCAGACGAACAGCGTTCCTTCGTGCTGCTTTTCAACAAAATTATAGTAATGCTGCACGGACAAAAACAAATACTCCGGCTTGTCTGCGCGGGTAGAGTTATTGAAATTGGTGACGAAGAACAAATCGTCCGGATGGCTGGTCAGGCTGTTTTTATACCATTCCGAGTTTTTTACCTGCTCCATCCGTATCTTGTTGCTGGAGGAATAGTGATAGCCGTTTTCGGCGATGATGATGATATCGAAATGATCGTGCAGGCCTTTAAGCGCCTTTCGTGTAGTAAACAGCTCGGTGGTAACGCGCACATTCATCTCGTAGGCCTCCACGCTTCCGATCGGCTCGCCCACAACACCGGCGTAAATCAGGTAATCGTCATAAAAGAGGTTTGAAACGGTCTGCATGCTGGTTTGCAGTACATTCAGCTTTTCGCTGATGAGGGTTAGGGTATCGATGCGCGATTTGCTGAGCTCTGCAATCATGGCATTTGTGAGCAAAAAATAGATAGCCAAAGTAAGAATTATCAGCAAAATGATAAAACAGACAGAAAAAAAACGAAACAGTTCACTTCGAAAGCTTGTCATCTTGGCCATATGGTTTTTATCCTGCGTACTGTCTGCATATGCCGGAGATATACATGAAAAGCCGGCCGCCCCTGCAAAAATTTATTATTACATTATAATATATGTGCGGTTGCATTGCAAACGCAACCGCTATGAGAGAATGGAAAAACTGCGCTTTGACATATTTGCGGTTGCGTATATAATAGTCTTGAGGATAAATGCATGATTAAAGGATTGGCAAAAAATTTCAAAAAACCCCGGGGCTTTTTTGGTACGGTCGTGCTAAACCGAATGAACAAAGGGCATGAGCCACTGACAAAGTGGGCGCTGGACTTTGTTTCCATTGGTTCCGAAACGATAATTTTGGATGTGGGATGCGGCGGCGGAAACGCGGTTTTTTTAATGTCTCAGCAGAGCAAGCAGGTGTATGGGGTAGACTATGCAAAGGCATCTGTGCGAAAGTCCAGGCAAAAAAATGCCGCGGCAATTGCTGCCGGAAATGTTGAGATCCGGCAGGCCAGCGTGTCCAGCCTGCCGTTTGAAGAAAATACGTTTGACCTGGTTACGGCGTTTGAAACGATCTATTTCTGGCCAGACCTTCCAAAGGATTTTTTGGAGATAAAGCGTGTGCTAAAACCGGGCGGGCAGTTTATGGCGGTGTTTCAGAACAGCCCGGATGAAACGAAGCGGCGCAGCCTGGAGCGCACGATCGACGGAATGAAGATCCCTTTTGCAAATGAAGTGGGGGAGACCCTGAAAAAAGCAGGGTTTGCGCAATATACGGTCTATGAAAATCCGCGTTTGGAAATGACCGATATATGTGTGGTTGGCGAAAAGTAGAGTTGGCCTGAGCTCGTAGAATATAAAAAGCCTGTCCAAAGCCGGACAGGCTTTTTAAAAACCAAACAGTTAGACCATTTCCACCTCGGCGCCAACCTCTTTGAGAGAAGCAACGAGTTTTTCGGCATCTTCTTTGCTGATGCCCTCTTTAACCTTGTTGGGTGCGCCGTCTACAAGCTCTTTTGCTTCTTTAAGGCCAAGGCCGGTTGCTTCGCGAACAACCTTGATAACCTTGATCTTCTCTGCGCCGGCAGCTTTCAGCTCAACGTCGAATTCTGTTTTTTCTTCCGCAGCAGCGCCGGCATCTCCGCCGCCTGCAGCCGGAGCAGCAGCAACGGCAACAGGAGCAGCCGCGCTAACGCCAAATTTTTCTTCCAGCTCTTTTACCAGCTCGGAAAGTTCCAGAACATTCATCTGTTCGATTGCTTCAATGATTTGTGCTTTATCCATTTTAATAAATCCTCCATAATTGTATAAGCTTATTTTTAGTTTTTTGCTATTACACGCAATACACGAACCCAATCAGGCTTGGGATTCTTTTTGCTGGCAGACTGCATTCAATGCAAGAACGAGGCTGCGCGGGATTGCAGACAACACGCCCACAAAATTGCTGATGGGAGCGTTGAGGCTGCCCAGCATTTTTGCCAAAAGTTCTTCCTTAGACGGCAATGTCGCAAGGTTTTTGATCATTGTAACATCTACGGCTTTGCCAGTCAGGATTCCGCCCTTTAACTCTGTTTTCTTTGCTTCCTTTGCAAAATCCACAAGAATTTTTGCAGGAGCAACAGGATCGTCATAACCGAATGCTACGGCAGTAGGACCTTTGAAATAATCGTCCATCCCTTCGATTTCGAGTGAATCGGCTGCGCGCTTGAGCATATTGTTTTTGATGACCTTGTACTCTACTCCGGCTTCGCGGAACTTTGTACGCAGGCCAGATACTTCCTCGACCGTAAGACCGCGGTAATCTACCAATACAACGCTTTGCGCACGTTTGATTTTATCAGCTACCTCGGCAACGGCATCCTGCTTCATTTTCAGCTTTGCTTCCTTCAAGTGTTTCACCTCCACCTGCGTCAGATTCAAATAAAAAATGCCCTTATAAAGCCAACAGACATTATATGAGCATACACAATCTCATTCAATCTACCTCGTCAGGATGCTTATTATTAAGGTTTCCCTCCTGAGTCTATGGCTTTTAAACATCATTCATTTTTACGCAAGTAGAAGTTTAGCACATTTGACCGCTGTATGTCAACTGTTTGGCCTTAAATTCCCCACGAAATCAAAAAAAGCAAAATTTGTTGTTGATTTATATGCGCTTTTATTCTAAAATAGACAGGAACGTGTGCCGAAGCAATAATCGGCATTCTTTCATGAAATGATGTTTTTCTGCTGGAGAAGTACCCAAGTACGGCTGAAGGGGCTCCCCTGCTAAGGGAGTAGACTGGGGTAACCGGTGCGAGGGTTCAAATCCCTCCTTCTCCGCCATCAAACAGTGACTATTTGTGTGGTTTCATAGATAGTTGCATAAAATGTTGCCTAGTGGCTGCTAGGCAACATTTTTCTTTACGCTGCACTATCATCATTTTCTTTTGCTCCTTCTAAATTACCGACGAACCTGTATTTTATAGTTACATCCTGTGATTTTTGTCCGTCTTTTACATAGTAGGCCGATACCGTGATAGACTCTACCAGTTCAAATGCAATCTGCCGGGTGACTTCTTCTATGTTGGCATATTTCTTAATCAATGCTGTCCATTTAAGCACTTGCCCTGCCTTGTCGCGTTGCTCTCTTGTAGATGTCTGCAGGAGATCTCGCTTTTGTTCTAAACTATGCAACTCATTTTCGAAATCTGTCAACATCGTATTTGCCAACTTTACAGGAACGTTGCCTTTCACTTTGTCGATATACAGGGATTTCACAAGCTCACCAATTTCTTCAATCCGAGCGTATACTCTTTCAAGCTGCGCTTCATCCGATTCTGCCTTACTGTTCTCGCTCTTGCTCATTTCTGCTAAAACATGGGCAACCAGTCGATCCGTATCGTCGGATGTCATTTGTGCATATTTACGAATGTCGTTCAGAACAATATCCTGCAAAATACTCTCTCGTATGTTGTGTGAAGAGCAAATGTTTTTGCCGTAAACAGTATATCGCCCGCACCTGTATGTTACATTGATTTTGGTACTGCCCCGCTCGGATGCCGCCATTGCAGAACCGCAGTCTGCACAGAACACCATACCGGAAAATATTGCATAAGGTCGTTTCTTGGGCTTGCGTACAGCCGCATTCTTCCTAATGATCTCCTGCACTCTATCCCACAAATCTTGATCAATAATCGGCTCGTGCGTATTCTCCACCCGAATCCAGTCTGCCGGATCAGCCAACACCCGTTTCTTGGTTTTGAACGATAACACCTTACGTTTGCATTGTATCAGATGCCCGATATATACTTCGTTTTTCAGCATCTGCATAATTGTGTTGCCGCCCCAAACATTCACTTCGTTTTTGTTGGGGTTTTTTCTGCCCAAATTCAGGTATTGATACGCTCTTGGAGAAGGAATGCCATCGTTGTTAAAGATGTTGGCGATTTCCCTGCCGGTCGTACCCGCTGCAAACAGTTCAAACATCCTGATTACATTTTGTGCCGCTACTTTATCTGGAATCAGAACATGCTTGTCTTCTGGGCTTTTGATGTAGCCGTAAGCCGGGTGGCTGTTCATAAATTTACCTTCGCTTGCACGAGCAGCGATGACCTGCCTCACATTTCGCGAGATTGTCTTGGGATAAAACTCGTTCATTACGTTATACATCCCGCTCAACCCGTTATCATCGTTCATGTTGTCAAACATATCGTTGATTGAGATAAAGCGAACGCCGCGTTCCAGTAGGTAGATATCCGTGTAATAGCCGGTCATTGTGTAATTGCGTCCAAACCGGCTTAGGTCTTTTACCACAATGCAGTCGATCAGCTTTTTATTTACATCTTCCAGCATCCGCTTGAAATCCGGCCGCTCAAAATTTGTACCTGTCCATCCATCATCGACGTAGTAATCGTGTATGCGCCATCCCCTTTCTTCTGCATACTGCGTGAGTTGCTTTCGCTGGTTCTCAATACTAATGCTTTCTGCATTGGCATTGTTATCATCCCTCGAAAGTCTACAATAAAGTGCTGCATTCATTTGCTTTTTCATAAAGTTCTCCTTTCAGAAAAAGCGAAAATGAATTGCCTTCTGCTCCCCTGTATTATACTATACAGCAAAGCAAAACAACAGTTCATTCCGCTTTTTGGTCTTTCAGTTTTGCAATGATCGCAGGAACAATCAAATCGGTGAATCTTCGCTTGCCTGTGAAAATGCTTTTTACGTTAATGGTTATGCGCCGATCAGTGTAGGTCGTAAATATGGTCTGTGAATCTATGATTTTATTGGTTTTTTGTATCATAATGCTCCTCCAGAAATGAAAAAAACCGGCATTTGCCGGAGTGTTCTGTATACTATGCTTTTATCGTTCCCAGCCAATGTCAGTCTGTTGTCTGCGAATTGGTGGCTCTGGCACGGGATGGGAACTCTTTTCAATCGCTTGCTCTATCGGCTTGATATAGCTGCGCATAAACGAGATATCTGCTTCCAGTCTGTCAAGCTGCTTAAGAAAATGGCGTTTTTCAACAATATTCATACGACACTGCGCCAGCCCGTCTTCCAGTTCTATTCGCAGATTTTCTATTGCAGATGGATTATGTTCATATCCATATTGCCGGATTTTTTGATTCGATTTTGCCAGTATCTTCTGCTCATCAGCATTCAACTCGCGGGTTACCATTTGCAGCCGAACATTTGTGGTGTGGGCCCGAAACAAAGATTGATGCTCGCGGCGGGATTGCCGAATATCATCACGCTCCTGCTCAATCGTTTCAATCTGCTGATTGATTTTATCCCGTAACGCTGCAATGTCACCGTGTGTCTGAATGTTGTTTTTGCTGACAAATCGCATATTCTCCTTATATCTGCTGAACTTTTGATATTCTATAGCAGGCAGCTTCACAAAGCGGTTTTTCCGTACTTTGCCCAGCAAATACATATAATGCAGATACAGCGCTTCAAATCGAGTCAGCTTTTTGCGCGGAAGACGTTGGGTGGGATAGAGCTGTTTGGGGTATGAAGGTTTCTCAATACGCTGAATCCTGCGTTGTATTTCAAAATCAGAATATCCGAGCGTATTAAGTCGCCAGTATTTTTTTCCGCCAGTTGGTTTTATTTTGGGATATTTGCCGTTTGTATCTACAATGTAGCCCAAGTTTTCCAGCCAGACATAAAAATCACCAAGCGATGCAGCGTTTTTCAACGACACTTCTATATCGGAAACAATCTGTTTTTTAACGGACTGACGGGCATAAGTATTGGTATAATTTTGAACAGTTTCTCCCCGCACCCGTCCATGCTCTATCACCGAAAGGCTGTACTTCTCGCATAGTTCATCGCTGAATCGTCGCAATTTGGCATATATATCCTGCTTGTTCATGTGGAATTTCTTGCCATTGACGCAGGATACTGAATTAAAAACGATATGCGAATGGATGTGTTGACGATTAACATGCGTGCCGATAACAACCTCAAAATCACCCAGCCATTTTTTCACATATTCCACACTGATTTTATGTGCCAATTCAGGCGACACTTCGCCGGGCTTGAATGATTGCACAATATGATACCCAAGCCGCCCTCCGGCTCTGCTGGCTTTGTGTTTTGTTGCTGCCATCTTCTCCGCCGCTGTTTCCGGGAAGCAGTTGACACCTGTGACAAACTGCTCCCCGGGCACTTTTTCTTCATCGGCAGCATATGAAACCAGATACTCCATTGTGGTAGTCTTTTCATCATTCATGGCATAAGCTGCCGCGCGTTTCAAATGCCCCTCCGATTTGATTACCATAATTTTTGTAACAGCCATGTCAACCACCGCCTTTCATCCCACCAAAGTTTTGATCGACTAATGCCGCCAGTTCTTTTTGAAACCGCAACAGATTGTCAATGTCCTGTTGATGGATATGATGATTTGAATTAGCAATCCGCGCAATTTGGTTTACATTGCGCCCGATGGCGTTCATTTCTTCATAGATTTTGCTGACGGCTTTCTGATTGATGATTACGATGCGTTCATCATCAAAGCAGCACTTTCTTACAAAAGCAGCAACCGTGCTGCCACTCATTTGCGCCATTCGATGTAACCGGAAAAGCTCTGCGGTATCCACCCGAAACACAACTCGCTCATTTCTTTTCAACATACTATTACCTCCAAATTTAGACATAAAAAAAGAGCGATCTCTCGCTCGTGGGGCCTGGGGCAACGCCCCAGCAAGCAGTAAAATGGCAACATTTTGCGAAGCTTGCCGCCATTTTAAACAACTTCTACACTCCGAATCTAATCGTCACATTTCTACTCACCCTCTTTCTTGTTCTTGAAAGATAATCCCTTGCGTTCTTCTATAATATTTTGCTGGGTATCTACATCCAAAGAATCATAATATTGCTGTGCAATTTTCTTGATACGCTTCTGCACGCCACTGTTATTAGAGTAACCAACATGTTCTGCAATCTCCTCCTGCGTATATTTCTGCCCGAGCATGATGACAATCTGCCGGTCTTTTGGTTTAAGTGCTTTCAGAAATTTGCTGAAGTCTACCCGTTCCACCAACTTATCACCATAACTATAAAGTTTCTCCGGCGCTTCAGACAGCGGCAAAGGCGCTCCATACTTTGATTGCGTGTGGTAATATTTTCTGTAATGATCAATCTTTGCATGGCTGGTGCAACCGGCAAAGTCTTCAAACGTCTGGTGTTCCAGCATCACCTGCTTAATCTTGCTGAAATCGGTAGATCCATTATATGCAAAGAAAACTTTGCTCATAAAATCATTTATGTTTGCATACCCATTATCATCATACGCAGTGTAAGGAAAATATTCGTTTGGGTTACGAATGGAATAGTAGTCGCAGTCTAGCCCTATAAATTTGAGCCAGGAATACCATTCCCAGAGGTTATGCGCTGTGATGTAGAAGAAACTGCTTGCGGAGTATTGCTCCAGTCCGCCGCGCACGTTAAAATGTGGCCATATCAAAAACGCGTAGGCCGATTGCAGTTTTCCAAAGAAGAGATCACTATAATATTCCTTGATCCATTTCGGGCTGCTTAAAAATCCTGCCAGCGTTCGAGGAAAATCTTGATAACCCATTTTTATCACCATGTCCTCCGGGATGGCGTAGAACATGGGCAGGAGCTGAAAACGTTCCATGGCGTTCTGAACATGGGCTTTCCCAAAGTGTTGGAACTTTTTCAGGTAGTACGAAAGAAAAGCATACTCCCGCTCGTCGGGGCCGCTCCAAAACTTTTGATATGTGGGTTCATCGTATGCTGAGTGTTTGTGTTTTGCCATAAAATCAATCCTTTCTTATATCATATCTATAAACATACGCTGTGACAATGGCAAAAATATTCCTATTATAACCAAATATATCGTTGCGGTTTTTTAATTATTGTGATATGATGAGAATATATTAAAAAACTATTCGCAGGGAAGAACATATGGATTTTTTATCAAT
>JBMNTU010000027.1:0-22730 GCA_050945895.1 Christensenellaceae bacterium
TGTCGCAAAAACCCTTTTCAACAATGACGCTTCAGTGATATGATGTTGTCATAGATACGAAAAACAAATGTCATTATATCTTTTGTAAAAGGCTCTTGCTTGCCAACGTTTACTTGACACTAACGAAATTCCAAAAAAATGTTGTTAATTTTAGAAAATATGATATAATCAATGTTATGTGCAACATGTTACAAGGCAATTCCATAGGAACGCGGTATCGATTATGAGCACGAATAAATTTGGTGATAAAAAAAAATCCTTCCTGGGAATGAGGGATATAGCGCGGGTGGCGGGTGTTTCCATTGCCACTGTTTCGCGTGTGCTCAATAATCCGGAAACAACCTCCGAAAAAATGCGAAAAAAGGTTATGAAGGTAGTGGACGAATACGACTACGTTCCAAACTCGTCTGCACGGGCGATTTTTACAGGTTCGTCCAAATCGATCGCGCTTTTTGCCGAAGACATCGCCAACCCGTTTTTTACGAAGTTTATTAAGTATTTCAATAATATTGCCATCGAGCACGACTACACTTTGCTGATCTGCGATATCGAAAATAACGAGGAGATAGAGAAGCGTTTTTTGCATTACTGCAAGGGCAGCCGGACATCGGCGATTATATTGACGTCTGGAAAATACAGGGAAACGCTAATATCGAACGAAAAATACCAAAACATACCTGTGGTGCTCCTTGATCGTGAATTTTTTAAGGACATTGCGGGATTTCAGGTTATGTCTGACCACAAGAAGGGTATTGGCCTGCTTACCGATTATCTTTTTAATTTGAACCACCGGAAGATCGGCTACATGACAGGGCCGATGGAGTATTATCCCGCGCGCACAAGGTATGCAGCTTTTATGGAGAGCATGCAAAGCCTGGGGCTGGAGGTTTTGCCCCACTATATAAAAAAGACAGACTATACGGTTGAATCGGGCGTTGAAGCGTTTGATTATTTTTATTCGATGAAGGATGCGCCTACGGCAATCATTTGCGGAAACGACCAAAATGCGCGTGGTTTTATATTGCGTGCATATGACTTGGGCGTGAAGATTCCGGATGAGTTTTCTGTGTGCGGTTACGACGGGGTTGACCCCGAGGCATTCTTCCCGGCTATTACCTCGATCCGGCAGGACACCGAACAGATTGCAAAGGTCATCTTTGAGTTTATTGCAAGCGGCGAAGAGCTGGAGGAAAACCGGACTACGGTCGTAGACGTGGCCATGAGTATCGGCACAACATGCAAAAAGTTGAGTGTGTGAAAAAAGTATCGTGTTACAAAAAACAGGCGGCAGCCTTGTTTAAAAAAAATATATTGTATTAGGGATGGAAAAATACGATTTATCCGGTGTTGGAACGAAAAACGCAGGTAGTTCGCCGGTGGAAGCCCCCGGAAATCATGAAAAAAATCTATTGACATGTATGACGGAGAATGGTATTATTATACTCAAGCTTGAAACATGTTACAAAATATTACGAAAATTTAATTATTTAATCTAAACATAGAATTGAACACATAAAAAGATTCCAAACTTATCTCAAACATTTTGATGTATGGCAAAAACAGCGGTTGATCTATTATGGGCGTGACAGGGGGCACTGTAAGGCGTCGGAGGTTGATAGGCATATTAAAAAGGAGATAGGGCAAAAGCAGGAGAGGGCTTTGTTTGACAGACAGTATGATTTTAGTGTATTGTGCGCACCGGTAGACTCTCTATTTTATAAAAGATTCTCGTAGCAGATATAACTATATAAAAAAAGGGACTTGTTATTGTTCCGTTAAGGTTTGTTGCATGCCACAATTGCAGTGGCGGCAATATAAAAACAGACAGGTGGAGGTGAAATGATTGGAATATTTACTTGAAATGAATCATATATCGAAAGACTTCTTTGGCGTAAATGTACTGGACGATATTGATTTCAAGGTCAGGCCGGGAACCGTGCATGCACTGATGGGAGAAAACGGGGCAGGCAAATCTACCCTGATGAAGATTCTGGCCGGTATTTATTCGAAACAAGAGGGCGCTGAGATCATACTGGACGGCAAAGCGGTCGATTTCAAAAGCCCGATGGACGCGCTGCACAACGGGATAGCGATGATCCATCAAGAGCTGACCCCGATCAGAGAGATGAAAATAAGCGAAAACATCTTTTTGGGGCGTGAGCCGATGAAAGGTGCTTTTGTCGACTACAAAAAAATGGATAAGGATGCGGCAGAGATTCTGAAGAAGCTGGACTGCTATATACCGCCCAGCACGCTGATGGGAAGGTTGAAGGTTGCAGACATTCAGCTTTGTGAAATTGCAAAGGCCGTTTCGTATAATTCGAAAATCATTGTAATGGACGAGCCGACGTCGGCATTGACGGCAAGGGAGACGGAAGATCTTTTCAAGGTTATTCGCGAACTGAAATCGCAGGGCAAAGGAATTATTTATATTTCTCATAAGATGGACGAGATATTGCAGATTTCCGACGAAATAACCGTACTGCGCGACGGAAAGCTCATTAAAACATGGAAAAGCAACGAGTGTAGCACCGATGAGATTGCAACGGCAATGGTTGGGCGTGAGATGGACCAGGTGTTTCCCAAGAGGGACAATGCAATTGGCGATGTAATTTTCGAAGCCAAAAACCTGACGACAGAAGGAAAATTCTATGACGTTGGATTCGATGTGCGCAGAGGTGAAGTGCTGGGCATTGTTGGCTTGATGGGCGCAGGGCGTACGGAAACTATGGAAGCGGTTTTTGGAATTGCACCGCTCGAAAAGGGCGAACTGATACTGAACGGAAAGAAAGTCAATTTCAAATATCCTTCCGATGCAATCAGAAATAGAGTAGCGTTTATTACGGAAGACAGGAAAAGGCAGGGCTTGGTGCTGACGAGTTCGGTTCTTTTCAATATTACGCTTTCATCACAGGACTTTTTCAAAACAGGCGGCGTTTTTATCGATGAGAAAAAAGAAAAGGCTGCGGCGCAGGATATATATGACAAGCTGCGGGTTAAAGCCAGAACGATGACGCAGCCCGTTCGGAGCCTCTCGGGGGGAAACCAGCAGAAGGTAGTGCTGGCAAAGTGGCTGTTGCGTGAGCCGGACGTGCTGATTATGGATGAACCTACGCGCGGTATAGACGTTGGCGCAAAGCATGAAATATATAAGCTTATGAATGAAATGTGCGCGCAGGGCAAGGCGGTTATCATGGTTTCGTCGGAGATGCCCGAAGTGCTGGGGATGAGCGACAGGGTTGTCGTATTCAGCAACAGGACTGTAGTTGGGGAATTGGAAAAGAAGGACTTCGACCAGGAAGAAGTACTGAGAATGGCTATGGCCAACCTGTGACAATGAAAGAAAGGGAGTATATAGAAGAATGAACAAGGAAGCAACAGTTACAAAACAAAAATTGAGCGCAGGCCAGTTTTATAAAAAATATGGATTATTCATTATCCTGGGCGTTATGGTTGTCGTAATGGCCTTTGCAAATTCGAACTTTATGTCGGTTGCAAACTGGCAGAACATTATGCGCCAGATGTCCGTAAACGGCCTGTTGGCAATCGGTGTTACGTTCATCATTTTGACGGGCGGCATCGATCTTTCGATTGGCTCTATCGTAGGCTTTGCAGGAATTATGACGGCGCTTGTTGCGCAAAACCATGAGCTGCCGCTGATAGTTCCGCTGCTTGTCGGCTGTGCCTGCGGCGCAGGGCTGGGCGCGGTAAACGGACTTTTGGTAGGATTCCTGCGTATCCCGGCATTCATTACAACGCTGGGTATGGTATCCATCGCGCGGGGTCTTACGTTCATCATGTGCGATGCGCGGCCTGTAGCCAAGCTGATGCCTGCTTTTCTTGAAATAGGAAAAGGAAACGTCGGCGGTATTCCGATCCCCATGATTATTCTGATCGTATGCTTTGTTATAGCAAGCATCGTGCTTTATAAGATGCGCTATGGACGCTATATATACGCAATCGGCGGCAACAGGGAAGCGGCGATTACTTCGGGCCTGAAGGTTCGCGTACTGGAAATGTCCACATACCTGATTGCAGGGTTGATGGCTGGCCTGGCGGCAATCGTTTATACATCGCGTGTTACATCCGGCCTGCCGCAGGCTGGTGAAGGCTATGAGCTTGATGCGATTGCGGCTTCCGTTATTGGCGGTGTAAGCTTGTCGGGCGGTGAAGGAAAGCTTTGGGGAACATTGATTGGTGCGGTTATTTTGGCGGTTATTCAGAATGCGCTGGATATTATGGTCGTATCTTCGTACTATCAGCTCATTATCAAGGGTGCGTTGATTGTAGGCGCGGTTTATATCGATCGGTTGACAAAAGCCGGCGATAAATAAAAGGTTTCATCTGCGGCAACGCAGTTTGAAATAAAAAAGAATCCATAGGAGGATGAAACATGAAGAAATTTTTGGTAGTAGTGGCTTTTGCGCTCGTTGCAATGTTTGCATTTGCAGCATGCGGACAGCCGGCGGCTGAAACACCGTCGGCAGAAGCTCCGGCTGAATCTTCGGAAGCTCCGGTAGAGTCTTCGGAAGCTCCGGTAGAGTCTTCGGAAGCTCCGTCTGAGGAACCGTCTGAGGCTCCGTCTGAGGAAGCTGCGTCCGGTGGCAATGACATTGCAGCTCTTTCGGCAGAGTGGGGATTCACAGAAGAAATGATGAACCTCATCAATCCCGAAACTGGCGAACAGTGGAAGATAGGTATTGCAAACATGGGAACAACTTCTGAGTATGGCAACAAGCTTGCGACCGCTTATCAGACATATGCGGATTCTCTTGGCCTGAAAATTGACCTTGTAAACGCTGAATTCGATACGAATACACAGCTTGGTCAGATGGATACGCTGATTGCAAACGGCGTAGACATTATCCTTATGACGCCTGTAGACGCTTCTGCTATGACAAACCCGCTGGAAGCTGCTGCTGAAGCTGGCATTCCGGTTATCTGCGTAAACACGATGGTTGACGATCCTACGCTGGCTGAGTGCTATGTAGGAAGCGACGACATTGAAGTTGGCGAAAACGTTGCTACATGGCTGTTTGAAGAAATGGGCGGCGAAGGCGGAATCGTTATTCTGAAGGGCGTTCTGGGAATGTCTTCGGAAGTAAACCGCACAACGGGCATCGAGCAGGCGCTGGCAAACTATCCGAACATCGAAGTTCTGGCTGACAAAACAGGCAACTGGAACCGCGACGAAGGAATGCTGACGATGGAAAACTGGATCCAGTCTTTTGGCAGCGACATCAAGGGCGTTCTGGCTGAGAACGACGAGATGGCGATTGGCGCTACATCCGCTCTTCAGGCGGCCGGCATGGACCAGGATGTACTGGTTGTTGGCGTAGACGGTCTGCAGGATGCTCTTCCGCTGATCGAAGAAGGCGCTATGAACTGCACATACCTGCAGGATGCTACAATGCAGGGGCAGGTTGGTATCCAGGTTGCACTGCGCAAGCTGAACGGCGGCGACCTGATTGATGCTTACAATGTACCGTGGGCAATCATCACGAAAGAAAACGTTGCAGATTTTTATGCATAATTGATTAACAGGCATGTGCATATCGGGGTGTGCTCCGGTATGCACATGCAATTTTTACAGTAGAAAAACAGCAATAAAAACCGAATACTGACGGAAAATAACAGAGTAAATAACAGGGTCAATTTTTTTGGTATAGATTGTTCCTGAAAGCATATAAACTATGCCTGCCAATCAAAAGCTTTATGGCAAGGCTCATAAAAATGCAGCATGGCATAAAATGTGTAGTTGCACATTGAAATTTTTTTAAAACAAATTTACTGGATACATTAATATAAAAAAGGAGAAGTGCTATGAAATTAGGTTTAACAGCGGATTGTTTGGGCATGTTGTCTTTTGACGAAGTGCTCGATGCTTGCCAGAAATGGGGGCTGGATACAATTGAGATTGGGTGTGGCGCCTGGTCTTCAGCTCCTCATATCGACCTGGACGGTATGCTTGCAAGCAAGGAAAAGAGAAGTGAGTATGTAAAGAAGATTGAAGACCACGGCCTTAAGATTGCGGCGCTTAACGTATCGGGGAACCCGACCGCGCCTGGCGATTATGGCAAAAAACACAGGGAAGACACCAAGAAGACCTTCCAACTGGCGGAAATGCTGGGCGTAAAAAGGGTCGTTATGATGTCCGGACTGCCCGGAGGCCCGGGAGACGCCAACCCCAACTGGGTGCTTGTACATTGGCCGCCCAAGGAAGTAAAGGCGATTCTCGACTACCAGTGGAACGAAGTGACCATTCCTTTCTGGAAAGAAAACGTCAAAATGGCACGCGATTACGGCATTGAAAAACTGCCGCTCGAAACGCACGGCTGGCAGCTTGTATACAATACGGAAAACCTGATCCGCCTGCGCCAGGAAATCGGCGGAGTGGACGACCTTGTAGGGCTCAACATGGACCCGAGCCATGCGCTTTGGATGGGGGCAGACCCGATCCAGATGATTCGCGAAATCGGCGACATGATTTTCTACGCGCATGTAAAAGACGTGCAATTTAATCCTGATAAGCTGGCGCTTAACACCTGCATGGATACAAAGCCGGGCAAATATATGAAAGAGCGTTCGTGGAACTTTGTTAACCCGGGCGTTGGCCACGACGAAATTTGGTGGACACGGTTTGTTCGCGAGCTGCAGCTGGCTGGCTACGACGACGTACTGTCTTTCGAGATGGAAGACCACTCCGGAGACCCGGTTCCGCTGATGACCAAGGGAATTGAATTTATCCGCCGCATAACCGGCTGATTGGGCAAATAGGCACGCAAGGAGAAAAAATATGAAGAAAGTAAACGTTGGATTGATTGGTGCGGGCTGGATGGGAACATTCTACTCGCAGGGTTTTTTGAATGTACAGCGGGCGTATGGCACAGAAGTTGTTCCCGTATTTAAGGCGGTTGCCGACCCGGTAGAAGCGGCAGGCAAAAAAGTACAGGAACAATTTGGCTACCAGGACTATTATGCAGATTGGAAAGACCTTTTGAAAGACCCGGAAATTGACCTGGTTGTTATTACGACGCCCAACTATACACACAGGGACATCGTTGTGGCTGCTGCGGAAGCGGGCAAGCACATTGTTTGCGAAAAGCCCATGGCCATGAATGTACAGCAGGCCAAGGAGATGGCAGATGCTGTTAAAAAAGCGGGTGTACTCAGCCTGGTAGACTTTATCTACCGCCGTTTGCCCATTTCTGCCAAGGCAAAGAAGATGGTCGACAACGGAGAACTTGGTGAAATTTTCACATTCCGAGGAGAGTTTGACTGCAGCTACTGCGCAGACCCAAACACACCCATGACATGGCGCCAATACAAAGACCTGGCGGGCACGGGTGCGCTGGGCGATCTGACAACGCATATCATCAGCCTTTCGGACATGATCGTTGGCAGCAAGCTGGGCAAAATTGTGGAAGTAAACGCGGTTTGGGATACGGTGTATAAAAAGCGCCCCAAATCGGCAAGCGATTCTACGATGGTCGATGTAGAAAACGAGGACGAAATCTACATCATGGTGAAATACGAAAACGGACGAATCGGGCAGATGTCTTCCGGGCGTATTTCGGTTGGCAAGCCTTGTGAAATGTCGTATGAAATTCAGGGGTCTAAGGGGACGATCCGGTTTAACCTGATGCGCCTCAACGAGCTTGAGGTTGCGCTTTCGAGCGATGTGCCGGATGATATCGGCTATAAATCGCTGGTGGGCAACGTTGGGCATGGCGACTACTTCAACTTCTCGCAGCTCAATGGACTGGGCGTTTCGTATGGCGACACAATGGGCATTCAGGCGCATAGCATTCTGAAAGCGATTGCGGACAACAAGCCGGTAGAAATCGATATCCAGTATGGCTACGAGGTAGAGCGTATTTGTGCGGCTATCGAAAAGTCGGCAAAAGAGGAAAGATGGGTAAAAGTCAGCGAGGTGTAACAGGATTTTCCCATTTAATAAGATGGAAAAGCGAAGGGGTCTGCGAAAGCAGACCCCTTCTTTATATGCGCTTTAGTGAGTTGAGCGGAGGGAAACAAAACCTGCCTGTATGGGGCAACTGACAAAATGCGAAAAACATTTTAATTGAAAAAAATAAATATATAATTTATTTTTTGCTTTGCAAACAGTAAAAAATTCGATATAATGGCAGTGTATTGCGGCAGCAATACAATCGACTATGAGTGATATTTCATGGAGGGAAGAAGATGAGTAAAGCAATACCGGAATTTACCCTGCGCAACGGCGTAAAGGTTCCCGTGCTTTCGCTGGGCACGGCGCTCAACGATGAAGCAAGCGAGATGGACCGCACAATACGGGATGCGTACGAAATTGGCTACCGCGCGTTCGATACGGCCGAAGCGTATATGAACCAGGCGGCAATCGGCGATGCAATAGAAAGAAACGGCATCGACAGAAAAACCGTTTATATTTCATCGAAGGTGTGGAACACCAACCATGGGTATGACAGCACGCTTAAGGCGTTTGATAATGCGCTTAAAGAGCTTAAAACAGACTACCTTGACCAGTACCTGATCCACTGGCCGGGGTTTACGGAAAGCTATATCGATACATGGAAGGCAATGGAAAAGCTGTACAAGGAAAAACGTGTGCGCGTTATTGGCGTAAGCAACTTTCTGGTGCACCATATAGAGCGGCTGATGGAGGTCGCGGAAATTATGCCTATGGTCGACCAGATGGAGATGAACCCGGTGTTCCTTCCGCTGGAGGAAATGGCGTTCTGCAAAGAAAACAATATACAAATGGAAGCAACTAGGCCCATTTGCCGCGGCAAGCTGGATGAATTTGAGCCCATTACAAAGCTGGCGGAAAAATATGGAAAAACGCCTACGCAAATTGCAATCCGCTGGCATATAGACCAGGGAGTGCGGCCGCTTCCCATGACGATGAAAACGCACCGCCTAAAGGAAAACTTCGATGTATTCGATTTTTCGCTGACGCCCGAAGAGGTACGCTCGATCAACGAATTGAACACGGGCGTGCGCCAGACGGGGCAAAACCCCGATGAGTTTTTTGAATTGGACAACGATTTTAAAAACCATCCGTCCAACCAGGATTGACGCTTGACTATAGAAGAGGCGGGCCGCTGTGTCCGCCTTTTCTTGTATGTGCCGGCGCGGTGAAGCAGCTTCGCCGATAGGAGTGAAAAAAAGCCGGTTGGGCACACGAAGTTCAGTTGCCCGATGAAAAACGCTCGCGTAAAAATACCCAAAAGGCTGCGCCGCATACATTGGGGGCGGCAAGAGCAAAACAAAAGGAGAAAACACTGTGAAAATTGTTCAGGCTGCAGACGGCAAAAGAGACTATATGGACCTGCTGATGCTGGCAGACCCGTCTGTGGAAATGATCGACCGGTATTTGGATATGGGAGAGCTGTTTGTAATGAAGGGCGAGGGGAAGGCGGTTGGCGTTGCTGTTGTTATGGAAATATCTCCGGAAGAGTGCGAGCTAAAAAACCTTGCGGTTTGTGAGAAATGCCAAAAACGGGGCTATGGAAGGCAAATGCTGGAATTTTTGTTTGGGCATTATGCGGGGAAATATAAGACGATGCTGGTAGGAACGGCAGAAACGGGCGAGGGTACAGTGGAGTTTTACCAAAAAAACGGATTTTGCTATTCGCATAGCATTCCTGGTTTTTTTGAAAAAAATTATTTTCCGCCGATTTATGAAGGCGGGCAAAGGCTGCGCCATATGGTTTGCCTGAAAAGAAAATTATGATAACCGCCGGATACAGTCAGCTTGCATATTTGCACACATCCTGCGGTTCGCTTTCCATTGTGTGATAGTAGCCGCAATCTTCACAGCATACTACCTCGGCTTGGTAATCGTAGTACGGGCACAGGCCGTCTTCAGGAACAGTTGTCATAGGTGTTGTCCTCCGTCTGTTTTTTATTAGGATAAACGGACAGAGTGAATTGAAATTGAATTTCTTATGAATAATTTATGAATACTAACCAGCGTATTTGGCCCAGTCTGCCAGCTCACCCAGGAGGATGCCCGGCGCGTTTCGTTCGACCATCAGAAGCAGAACGGCGTCGGGCTGGCCGCTGGACAAAATGAGGTCTTCCGTAAATATTGCATAGTTTTCGTTGTACAGCACCTGGTCGTATTCTTGGCGGAGAAAGGCATCCATGGCGTACTCGAACGAGTCGTGCATAAGCAGCAGCGTGCCTGAGCGTTCGCTGAGTTTGCCGCGTTGCACAAAGAAGTCATCCGTAAAAGCGGTGCCTGTTTTGGGAATCCACGCGCTGGAGAAGGTCAGTTGGTTTAAATCGCCGCCCGTACCGCTGTAGGACAGCACATCTTCATCGGAAAAATCCAGAGGAACATAATCTGTTTTCATTTGCTGCATCAACTCGTCAAACGCAATATAGGCGCCGGTATCGCACCAGTGCGTGTCTGTGGTGTAATATAAATAGCCGCAACGATCTTTTGCTTCGGTCAACGAATCCTTGAAATACAGGAAATTGAGGCCGGTACCCGAAAGATAGTCCGTAATCTGCTGTGTGCTCGTATACGCTGCCCGGTAATAGCGCTCGGGCATATATTCCGGATAAATCGTCTGTTTTTCGGGGCAGACGGCAACATAAAGCGGGATGCCCTGTTCTGCGAGATAGTTTTGTAATCCTTGCAGGTTTTGGGCGATTTGGGCAAGCTGGTTTTCGTTCAGAAGATTCATGCCCATATATTCATCCATCACTTGCGCGTTTCCGTAAAAAAGCCAGTTATTATCGCCAATGATGACCGTGTCGTTGGGCGAAGAGCCCGTTGCCATCAAAATGGCGCTGTGCGTCTGGATCATTTCCTGCCGGAAGGGCACGGTATCGTTAATAAATGCGTCTAGGCTTCGGGGGTAGGTTTCGTAATCCTCCAAACGAAAGGGGGGAAACTCCGTGTTCAGAAAGCGGTTTTCGATGTTTTCCACCTCACGCCCGCTCATCAGGGGAAGCGTTAGCATGGGAAACAAAAGCAATGCGGCAAAACAGCCAATGGTGATTTTTTTGCAGGTCATAGTCCTGCTTTTTTTGAACACAAGGACAAGGATGGCGGCGCAGGCTGCGGCAACAGCAATGGGCACAGCGGCCAGCATGGGCATTGTTGCCTGCGAAGCGAGCGCTGTTAGGAACGCGGCAAAGAAAGCGGCGGCAGACAATATGGAAACCAAAAGGATCTGCTTTTTTTTTGCTTTCATGGTAGTGCTCCCCTCTCCCTAAAATCGGAAATAGATAAACGGATTGTACGTACCGGACACAACAAAAACCAGGCTGAGCGCGACCAGTACGAAAACAGAAGCGGTTGCAAGCGTGCCGGTATGGTTTTGGTTATATAGCCAGGTATGGAACTTTGGTATTTTTTGCAGCGGGCCGCACAACAGGATGCCCAGTACAATAATAGTAACCGTAAAGGGATTTAAGAAAAGTTCCGGTGTGTAGCGTATGTCTGCGGGCACATAGGTAAACATACTGGTAAAATACCGCAGGGCGTGCCCCAGGCTGTCTGCACGGAAAAAGACCCAGCCGGTCATAAAAGCGAATATGGTATACGCGATATTGATAACCTTCAGCTTGCACTTTTCTAAAAGCTTTGAAAGGAATAACCGCTCTATAACAAGATAGAAGCCGTTATACAAGCCCCAGATTACAAACGTCCACTCTGCACCATGCCACAGCCCTGTCAGGAAAAAGACAATCAGCAGGTTCAAATAGGTTCGGCCGGCACCCCTTCGGTTTCCGCCCAATGGAATATACAGATATTCCTTGAACCAGGTGGAAAGGGAAATATGCCACCTGCGCCAGAATTCCTGCATGGATTTTGAAATGTACGGATAATTGAAGTTTTCCATAAAGTCGAACCCAAACATTTTACCCAGCCCGATTGCCATATCCGAATAGCCCGAAAAATCAAAGTAGATTTGAAGCGTGTAGCACAAAATACCCACCCAGGCCGTAGATGTTCCAAGAACATGCGTGGGCAGGGCAAAAATCTTATCGGCAACAAAAGCGACTGTGTTGGCAATCAGTACTTTTTTTGCCAGCCCGAACGCAAAGCGCCGGAAGCCAAAATAAATTTGCTGGAGGTCGATTTTGCGTGTGTGTAGCTGCTGCTCGATATCGCGGTATTTAACGATGGGTCCGGCGATAAGCTGCGGAAAAAAGGAAATATAGAGCGCCATATCCAAAAAGCTTTTTTGCACATGTACTTTTTCCCTGTACAGGTCGATAACATAAGAAAGCGCCTGGAATGTATAGAAGGAAATACCGATGGGCAGAACAAAATTTGGGAGTGGGACGGTGTCTACCCCCAAAAGCGCATTGATGTTTTCTGCAACAAAGCCGGCATATTTGAAAACGCCCAGCATCAGCAGGTTGAGCGCAACGCCGGCAAAAAGAAGCAGTTTGCGTTTTTTTGTGTGGTGAACAGCCCCAAACCCGCGGCCTACAAGATAGTTGAACGTAATGGAAGCAAGCATGACAAGGACAAAAACAGGTTCGCCCCAGGCATAGAAAAACAGGCTTGCCAAAAGCAAAAAAATGTTTTTGTATTTTTGCTTTATCACATAGTAAAGGACAAAGCATATTGGCAGGAAATACACTAAAAATGTGACAGAACTGAAAACCATAGCTGCGTGAGTTTATCCTTATGTTTATGATTATAGTATCCATATTACAGGAACAGGGGCTTTTCTGTCAATGGCGGAGCGGTGGATGGGCGTTTGTGCTATACTTATGTGTGAAGCAAACCCGGTAAAATGATAACAGACGATTTGTGTCCCGAAACAGTGACAGTGCGCAGCCATACAGGGAAATATGCATTGGTTATACGAAAAGAAACGCTCGCTTGCGGGTGTTTGGAGAAAATAACGGGTTTGATTGATATAGAATGAAGGAGAGAAAATGTATATCTGCGTGTACCTGAATCCCACGATCGATAGAACGATTTATTTGCAGCAGCTGGAAAAAGGAAAGATCAACCGCACCCAGCGGTTTGCGGAAACGCCGTCCGGAAAGGCGCTG
This sequence comes from Christensenellaceae bacterium, assembly GCA_050945895.1. Lineage (GTDB taxonomy): Bacteria > Bacillota > Clostridia > Christensenellales > Christensenellaceae > JBMNTU01. The sequence goes on from JBMNTU010000027.1 coordinate 13,033, forward strand.
AACGTTGCCGTTGCGCTGCGGCAGCTTGGGGAAGAGGCAATGCTTGCGGGCGTGCTTCCGGCAAAGGATGGTCGAATTGCAAAACGGCTGGAGGAGTACGGTGTCTTGCATTCTTGCAAGGAGGCCGATGCTGCACCAAGGTATAATATAAAGCTGGTGGATATGGGCGACGCTACCCTTACAGAGGTCAACGAAGCGGGAGCGGTGCTGCCGCAGGCGCTGCTTTGCGAAATTATGCAGGACATTGCCCATATGGCAAAAAAGGGGGACACAGTCGTTCTGACGGGCAGCCTTCCGCCCGGTTGCCCCAAGGAATACTATGCAACACTGATTGGGCTGCTGAATGCAAAGGGTGTATATTGCGCGCTGGACGCCGAGGGCGAAGTACTTGCGCTAGGTATGAAAAGAAAGCCGCTTATCATCAAGCCCAACCTGCACGAGTTGCGGGGGGTCGTTAGCCCAAAAAGCGACGGAGTCGTCGAATTGGCGCTGGCCTGCCGGGAGATTGCACAAAGCGGCATACGCTATGTTGCGCTGACGCTGGGTGAGCGTGGTGCACTGCTGTGCAGCAGGGAAGAAGCCTTTTATGCGCCGGCGCTTGCATTGCCGGTGCAATCGACGGTGGGCGCGGGAGACGCAATGCTCGCGGGAATATTGACGCATTTGGAGCAGGGAATGGAGTGCGCGCTGCGCGCAGGCGCGGCATATGCTTCGGCGGCAGTTTTGCAGGAAGGGACGGACTACCCGAACAGGGAGACATTTTGGCCGTTTTATGATAGAATAAGGATTGAAAAGGTCGGGTATCTGTGAGACGGATGCGGCCGAAATATATGAACGAGGATAACTTTTTTATGCTTACACTAAAACCGATTACACTTGAGGACAAAGAGCTCTTTGACAACTATATACATGGAAACGGGTATACACAGTCCGAAGCCTCCTTTGCAAACCTCTATATTTGGAAGGATGCTTGGGAGGTTTGCGTGGGCCACGACGAGAATGCCGTATACGTTTCCATGGACAGCGACATATATCGACCGTTTTTGATGGCGCCCTTCCGAAAGGATATGGAAAAAAGCTTTTGCGAAACAATGGAGCAGGCGCGCGAGTACATGACCAGAACGTATGGCACATTTTACATGAAAAGCGTACCCGAGGGGCTGAAAAACATCATCCAGCGGGATTGCGGCGACGCGTACGAATTCCGTTACGACGAATACAATTCCGATTATGTGTATAATATTCAGGACCTGATTGAGCTCCGGGGCAAAAAATATCACGGAAAAAAGAACCATATCAATAAATTCCTTAGAACATATACGAGCGAGTTTGATGCGTACACGGCAAAGGATAGGGAAGCCTGCCTTGCTGTGCAGCGCAAGTGGGCGTCGCTCAAGCAGGTGGACGAACGTGAAGCCGAGGAGGAATACCGGTCGATTGAACGGGCGCTGGACAAGTTTGACATGCTGGGCCTGGTGGGCTGCGTTGTTCGAATCGGCGGGGAGGTGGTCGCGTTTTCTATTGGGGAGCGAATCACCGAAGATACGGCGCTGATCCATATCGAAAAAGCAGACGACAGCTTTCACGGGTTGTATCCGTATATCAACCGGGAGTTTTTGGCGAATTTTTTCAGCGACCTCACCTATGTAAACCGAGAGGAAGACATGGGCGTGCCCGGCATCCGGCAGGCAAAGCGCTCGTACCACCCGGCGTTTATGATCGATAAATACGATGCGGTCTACAAGCCCTGACAGATGCGGGGGGAGGCAATGATGGAAATAAGAAAATTGACGCCAGCCGATACGCAGGCATCCAAAAAACTGTGGAAAACCGCCTTTTCCGATTCGGATGCGCTTATTGAAGAATATTACCGCTCGGAAAACAACATAAAAAACGCGTGGGGACTATTCGATGGAAAAGCGCTTGCTTCCCAGCTTTTTATGCCCTCATTTTGCGCCAGGGTAATGGGTGTAGAGTACACGGTGGATTTCTTGTCCGGCTGTGCGACGCAGCCGGAATATCGAAACCGCCATTTGATGCGCGATTTGATTCGGCGAGCTTTTTTGGATATGCAGCAAAGAAAGGTGGCAATCTCGTTTTTGCACCCCTTTAACCATGATTTTTACCGGAAGGTGGGCGGCTACGAAACGGTTGCCTATGTAAAGCGCTATACGTACGAAAAAAAAGCGGCCGATACGGATGGACAGGTTGCGGTTATAGACGCGTTTGACCGTGTGCCGCTGGACGCGATGCTGCGTGCCTACAATACGTTTGCGGGCAGGTTTTCCAACGGTTTTTTGCGCAGCAAAGGCCGGATGGAAGAATGGCTGAAAATGCTTTTTGCAGATGGCGGGCGGGTTGCGCTTATCCGGAGCGGAGACGCTGCCGCATACGCGCTATACTATGTGGAAGAGGATGGCACAGCCGATCTTTTTGAATTGGTGTTCGGTTCCGAAAAAGAGCTGTTTTTGCTGCTGGATGCCATAGGTAAGGCAAAGTTCTTTCTGCCGGAGAACATAAAAATTGACCTGCGTGCGGGCGCGCCCGAGGATTTTACGATGATGCGCATCATAGACCCGGTGCGGGTACTTTCCGGCTATCCGTTTGACGAGGGAACGGAATTTGTGATCCGTATCCACGATGCATTTTTGGAGCGGGAGCACAACCTGTGCGTGCGCTCTTTGGGAGGGAGCACAGAGGTTTTTCCCTGCGACGCCAAGAGCGATATAGAGGTAGACATATCTCGGCTTGCACAGCTTGTCGCGGGGGTAGCGGAGCCGCTTCCGCAGTGCGGCGGCTGGTCGCCCTTCCATTTGGGAACAAGCTGCTTTTTTGAGACATATTGAGCAATTCTGCGCGAACGCTATAAATGCGGGATTAAATTTCGAATTTTCATATTATTGGATGTTTTTTGTAAAAAATTGCCTTAAAGGGATTTGCATTAATACCCGAATGGGTATAAACTAATTGGTGATTGTTTTGTGTGCGTCTCTACCTATATATATGGTAACTTGCATGTAAGCAATGATTTTACGGGAGGAAAGGTTTTCTATGTGGGGCGTTTTTGTAGGCGTTGGGCTTGGAATACTGGAACTCTATCTATTAAAAAAACTGGTCGGGTTTGTTACGGCGGACCGGGACAGGATGGTTGTCAGTGTCCTGGTTACCATAGGTAAATTGTTTTTAATGTTGGCAGTGCTTTTTATTATGGCGAAATTCGTTTCCCTTACCGCCATGATCTGGTGCGGCGGCGGTATTGCCGGAACGATGGTTGTTCTTACGATTATTAGCGGCGCGCGCAGCATAAAACACGCAAAGTACAGCCGAAAGCAGGGGGAAGGGAGCATATAATGCATATTCCGGATATAGTGCCCGGAAGAGTGACAATCTTCGGGTTTGAAACCAGCGAGACAGTAATTACGGCCATTGGTACAACGCTTGTTATTTTTGTGCTGCTTCTTCTGTTCCGCTACATCCTTTTAAAGAAATTCGAAACGGTGCCTAAGGGGCTGCAAAATCTGTTGGAGCTTGTGGTATCCGGAGTAACAAAGTTTTCCGAGGGAACACTTGGCGACAAAGGAAAGGGCATTGCACCTTTTATATTGACGTTATTTGGGTTTATTATTTGCAGCGGGCTTGTGGAATATATGGGTCTGCGCCCGCCGGCAACCGACCTGAACTGTACGGTTGCGTTGGCGTTTATGTCCTTTATATTGATGATTGCCTACGGCATCCGTTATAAGGGCTTTGGTGGCTGGATCAAATCGTATGGGCACCCAAAAGCGTTTATTGCACCGTTCAATGTTATTTCGTTTATCGTAATTCCTATTTCGCTGGCATGCCGGATGTTCGGCAACCTTTTCAGCGGGCTGGTCGTTATGGATATGATCTACAGCGCGATGGGCTATTTTGCAATTGTGGTGCCGGCCTTTGCGTCGCTGTACTTTGTGCTGTTCCATCTTGCGATGCAGTCGTATGTATTCTCGACGTTGACGCTTTCGTTTATTAAAGAACGTATTGAATAAAATGAGTTTTTAAACAGTTTAGGTTTATATTTAAAGCAAACAAACGGAAAGGAAAAAAAACTATGGATTTGGGACTGATTGCAATTGGTGCAGGCATTGCCGTTTTTACCGGGTTTGGTGCAGGTATTGGTATGGGGATTGCGACGAGCAAGGCGTGCGAGGCTGTGGCTCGGCAGCCAGAAGCAACGGGAAAGATTAACCAGGTGCTTCTGATTGGGCTGGCGCTTGCAGAATCGACAGCGGTGTATGGATTTGTTATTTCCATCATCATGATCTTTACAATGGGCGGATAATAAAAAACGAATAGGGGATATCGATATGTTAGGTCTTAATGCTGTAGAAATACTGCTTCATATTGTTAATATTGTTGCGCTGTTTTTCATTATTCGCTGGCTTCTTTATAAACCGATCATGAAATTTTTGGGCAACCGCTCTGCGACTATACAAAGGCAGGTAGACGAAGCAACCAAAAAGCATGCGGAGGCAGAGCAGCAAAAAGCAAAGTATGACGAAATGGTGGAAAATGCCCAGGAGATGGCACAGCAGCTTATTAACCAGGGTAAAGAGGTGGCGGACCGGCAGGCGCGCACCATTATTGAGGGAGCCGAAGCGCAGGCAAAAGAGCTTCGGGAGCGTGCGGAGCGGCAGATCGAAGAACAGAAACAGCAGGCTGTTCTCGATATGAGGCAGGATATTACACAAATGGCGATCCAGATTGCCGAAAAGGTCTTGGAGCGAGAGGTATCCTACGAAGATAACAAGAGTATTATTGATGACTTTTTTGAGAAGGTGGGCTAGAATTTGGCTATCAAGGGAAAACTGGTTACTTCCTCCGAACTATCGAAGGAAGAACTGGATGAGATTATAAAAAAGTTTAATACACTTTTCAATGATAAAATCGAATTTGACATTTCTGTAGACCCTTCTCTTTTTGGCGGTTTTCGTGCTGTTGTAAACAATATGGTGTACGACCTGAGTGTGAAATCCTATCTGGAAAGAATAAAGGACTACATGGGCGACTCGAAGAACATCGAGCTTACGCAGAATATCGATGATATCAGCAATGCGCTAAAAAACGACATCAACGATTCGTTGGACGCCAAAGGCTTTGGCGCCGAGATGAAAGAACAGATTGCAGACTTTAAAGCCCGCTACGATATTTCTAAAATTGGAATTGTAGAAAGAACGGGCGATGGCGTTGTGTTTGTGCGCGGCCTGGAGGACTCGAAATACGGCGAGCTTTTGCAGTTTGAAAAAGAGTCTTACGGTATTGTTATGAACCTGGAAAAAGAGCGCGTCGGCTGCGTTCTTTTTAATGGGGTAACGGAGGTTTCCGAGGGGTCTATGGTTCGGCACACAGGCAATGTTGTGTCGGTGCCGGTGGGCAACGCGCTTTTGGGGCGCGTGGTGAACCCGCTGGGCATTCCGGTCGACGAAAAAGGAAAAATTGTTACGGAAACCCATCGGCCGATCGAATCGCCGGCACCGCCCATTATAGACAGGCAGACGGTAAACCAGCCCCTGCAAACAGGCATTATGGCAATCGATTCGATGATTCCAATTGGCAGGGGGCAAAGGGAACTTATTATTGGCGACCGGCAAACGGGAAAGACGGCAATCGCTGTAGATACGATTATCAACCAAAAGGGCAAAGGTGTCATTTGCGTGTATGTGGCCATTGCCCAAAAGGCATCGACCATTGCAGATATCGTAAACAGGCTGAATGAATTCGGCGCGATGGACTACACGATCGTTGTGGCCTCTACGGCAAGCGATACTGCGCCTATGCAGTATATTGCGCCGTATTCCGGCTGCGCGATCGCAGAAGAGTTTATGTACGACGGAAAAGACGTGCTGGTAGTGTATGACGATCTTTCGAAGCATGCGGTCGCCTACCGAACGATGTCGCTGCTGCTGCGGCGGCCACCCGGACGGGAAGCATACCCGGGCGACGTTTTCTACCTGCATTCGCGCCTGTTGGAACGCGCGGCAAAGCTGAGCGACGAGCTGGGCGCGGGCAGCATGACGGCGCTGCCCATCATCGAAACGCAGGATGGGGATATATCCTCGTACATTCCGACGAACGTCATTTCTATAACGGACGGCCAGATATACCTGGAAACAGAGCTGTTCAACTCTGGGCAGCGTCCGGCAATTAACGTGGGGCTTTCCGTTTCACGCGTGGGCGGAGCAGCGCAGATTAAGGCGATGCGCAAAGTGGCGGGGCCGCTTCGTATTGAGCTTGCGCAATACCGTGAGCTGGCAATTTTCTCCCAGTTTGCGTCTGATTTGGATAAGGCTACGCAGGATGCGCTAAACAACGGAAAACGCCTTACACAGGCGCTGATACAGCCGCAGTATGACCCGGTTGACGTTGCGGATCAGGTCATTGTTTTGGGTATGGCGACCAATAAATACCTGATGAAAATCCCTGTGGAAAAGGTTCGGGTGTTTGTCAGGGAGTTTATGGACTATATCAATGCTTCGTATCCGGATATTAAAATGCGGATCGATGAAACACACGACCTTAGCGACGAAGACAGGCAAAAGATATCGAATGTTGCAGAGGAATTTGTGAAGCAGTTTACTGCTGTCGACCAAAAGCCGGGTGACGAAGAGCAATGAGGAGCACAAAAGATGTTACAAACAGCATAAAAGCTGTAAACGATACAGGCCAGATTACGCGGGCGATGAAGCTGATTTCTACGTCCAAAATGCAAAAGGCCATTCAGCGGTATGAAGCCAACCTGCTGTATTTTGACCGTGTACGGGCGTCGCTTAAGGATATACTCGTTCACTCGCGAGAGCTTGAGCATACGTTTTTGACGCAGCATGAGGAAGGCATACCCGCGTATATTGTAATAGCAGGCGATAAGGGCCTTGCGGGCGGATATAACCATAACATACTGAATTTTGCGTATGATTTTATGACAAAGGACGATAAGTTTGTTATTACGATCGGGCAGGAGGCGCGCGCCTTTTTTGAACGGAAGAATATTCCGATTGACGTGGAATATCTGCATATTTCTCAAAACCCCACATTGTACGAAGCGCGCAACATGGCCGAAGACCTTTCCAGCCTGTACAAAGAAAATATTATGAAAGAGGTATACCTCATTTATACGAGGTATTTTTCGTCCGTAAAGCACGAGGCGGTAGCAATGAAGCTACTGCCTGTTGAAATGTCCGGGTTTGACGATGTGCAGTTGGAATTTGAATATGAAAACGAGATGAACTATCACCCCAGCCCGGCGGCTGTGCTGGATATGCTTATCCCGCAATATATCATTGGCGTTATCTATGGCGCGTTGATACAGGCATTTGCCAGTGAAAACAGCGAACGCATGATGGCAATGGACAGCGCTACGAAAAACGCTGAAAAAATGACTGCAAAGCTGCGGATCGAATTGAATCATGCGCGGCAGCAGGCAGTTACGCGGGAGATTACTGAAATCGTGGGTGCGATGGACGCAATGGAGGGATAAATCGAAGCTATGTATAAATATAAGACAGTAAGCACAGGAGAGATTGTAAAGGTCGTTGGGCCAGTACTGGATGTGGAGTTTGAGGAAAACACACTGCCCTCCATCAATACGGTTTTGTATGCGGTGAACGAAGACCGGAAGATTTGGATGGAGGTTGCCTCACAGATCGGGAACAATGTAGCCCGCTGTATTGCGCTGGAGGCGACAGAGGGCATTGGGTGCGGCATGAAGGTCGTAAACACCGGAGAGCCGATTACCGTGCCTGTGGGAGACAATATTTTAGGGCGCGTCGTAAATGTTATGGGTCAGGAGATAGACGGAAAGGGGCCTATTGAAACAGACCAGTATTTTCCTATCTATCGCGAGCCGCCGGCATTTGCAGACCAAAACCCGGTTTCGGAGATATTTGAAACAGGTCTGAAGGTCATCGATCTTTTGGCGCCGTATGCAAAGGGTGGAAAAATCGGGCTTTTTGGCGGCGCCGGCGTAGGCAAAACGGTGCTGATAAACGAGCTGATCCATAATATTGCAACGGAGGGCGGCGGCTACTCTGTTTTTGCGGGCGTGGGAGAGCGCTCTAGGGAAGGCTACGACCTGATTCAGGAAATGACGGAAAGCGGTGTGTTGAATAATACGGCGCTTGCGTTCGGGCAAATGAACGAGCCGCCGGGGTCGCGTATGCGCGTGGCGCTTACAGGGCTTACCATGGCGGAATACCTGCGGGACAAGACTGAGCAGAATATTCTTTTGTTTATTGACAATATTTACCGCTTTGTACAGGCGGGTTCGGAGGTTTCGGCCCTGCTTGGGCGGATACCCTCTGCGGTGGGCTATCAGCCCACGCTGGCAAACGAGCTGGGCGAGTTGGAAGAGCGGATTACCTCGACGAAGCATGGCGCGATTACCTCGGTGCAGGCTATTTATGTACCGGCAGACGACTTGACAGATCCTGCGCCCGCGACAACATTCTCTCATTTGGATGCAACGACGGTGCTTTCCAGAAGCGTGTCGGAGCTGGGGATATACCCGGCGGTAGACCCGTTGGAGTCTTCGTCGCGCATACTTGATCCGCGTATTGTTGGACAGGAGCATTATGATGTGGCGGCGCGCGTGTTGCGTACGCTCCAGCGGTACAAGGAGCTGCAGGATATTATTTCTATTTTAGGAATGGAAGAGCTTGCAATGGAAGATAAGCTGATTGTTTTCCGTGCACGTAAGCTGCAGCGGTTTTTGTCTCAGCCGATGTTTGTGGCGGAAGTATACACGGGGATCCCCGGGAAATATGTGCCGCTGAAAGACACGATTGAAAGCTTCAAAAAAGTATTGGACGGCGAAATGGACGATGTGCCCGAGCAGGCGTTTTTTATGGCAGGGGATATAGAAGATGTTTTGGAAAACGCCAAAAAGATGGAATAGGAATGATAGAATATGGCAGAAAAGTATTTGCTTGAAATATTGACGCCAGAGCGTTCGTTTTTTGTAGAAATGGTGGAATCTGTCATTTTTCCGACGGAAGACGGCGAAATGTCCATACAAAAGGGTCATGAATCGATGGTGGCGACCATAATTCCAGGCGAAGCGCGCATCAATACGGGAAACAAATGGGTCATGTGCGCGGTTTCGGAGGGCTTTGTGGAGGTGCGGCCGGACGAGACAATCATGTTTACGCAAACGGCGGAGTGGCCGGAAGAAATTGACGTAAAGCGTGCGCAGCGGGCAAAGGAGCGAGCCGAAGAGCGCCTGCGTCAGAGGCAAAGCGAACAGGAATATCAGCGTTCGAAAATCTCTATGGCGCGTGCAATGGCAAGGCTGGCACTTACCAAACGCAAAACCAAGCTTTAAACAAAATATGTACTGTAAAAGGCTGCCCAAACAAAAAAAAGGCGGCTTTTTTGATGGGAATGGGGAAGTGTTTGGTGTTGGCTCATGGTGTGGATTTATGTAAGCGGGGATATTTGGATACAAACAGCAGGAAAGTATGAAAAAACTATTGACAATTGAGGGTGAGTTGGATAGAATATAAAAGCTGACTATATTTATAAAATGTGTTAGCAACGCGTTTTTAAAGGACGCGCCAGCACCTTGAAAACTGCATATAGAAAACAGATGAAGCGAAAAGATATCAAACTAAAAGCAAGAAAAAGGGTAAGATATAATTTTGCGAGAGTCTTAGGAGTGTAATGATATC
>JBMNTU010000028.1:0-22063 GCA_050945895.1 Christensenellaceae bacterium
TTGTCGCAAAAACCCTTTTCAACAATGACGCTTCAGTGATATGATGTTGTCATAGATACGAAAAACAAATGTCATTATATCTTTTGTAAAAGGCTCTTGCTTGCCAACGTTTACTTGACACTAACCCTCGATATCGAAGCCGCACTAAACGAGGAAGGTTCGTCCGGATACATCGTTTTTTTGGATATTAAGAACTTTAAGTCTATCAACAACCACTTCAGCCACAGCATTGGAGATAAAGTTTTGCGCGAAGCAGCTTACCAGCTGTCTAAGGTATCCGGCGACCTGCCGGTATACAATTACGATGTGGACCAGTTTGTAATTATTGTTAAAAACGCGGGCAAAGAAGAAACCCGCAGCCTTATAGAGCGCATTACCGATCATTTCGGCAACCGGTTGGATATGGTGGAGGGGCTGCACATTTACATTACGTTTTCCATTGCTGCCGTCGCCTATTTTTCAAACATGGCAATAGACCAGTTGCTTTTGGACACCGACCTTGCTATGCAGCTAATCAAGTACGATACCAAAGAACCGTATTTCTTCTTTGACGGGGCTTCCAAAAGCGAAGCGTTGGAAAAAAATTCTGTTCAATATGACCTTATTCGGTCGATCGAAAACGGCTTCGAGGGGTTTATGCTGTTCTACCAGCCCATTATCCGCTCCAAAACCGGGCTTTATGCTGGGGCGGAGGCTTTGCTGCGCTGGAAGAACAAAGACGGAAAAATCGTTCCACCGGATATTACCATTCCCATCATCGAACAATCCGGCCGCATGTCTACTGTAGAAAACTGGGTCATCGAAACCGCGTGCAGGCAATGCCGCGACTGGATCCTTTTGGGTGCGCCGCACGACTTTTTTGTCAGCGTCAACCTTTCCCCTTCCATTTTGGGCCGAGAAGGCCTGCACGACATCATTATGCAGCACCTTCAAAAAAACGACCTTACGCGAAGCAACATTATTTTGGAGGTCATCGAATCTTCCACCGTTTTGGACAGCCGAGCTTCGGCGGAGGCGCTGCGGTTTTTGCAAAGCCAGAAAATGCGGGTCGCCATCGACGATTTTGGAACGGGCTATTCTTCCCTTGCGTACCTCAATACACTTCCTGTCAACGAGGTGAAAATCGACCGCTCGTTCGTTACGGGGATCGATAAGCATGCTTCCTCCATGGACTTCCTTTCGTCCATCATCAGCATGGTTGCCAGTATGGGGTTTTATGTTTGTGTAGAGGGCGTTGAAACACAAGCGCAGGCAGACCTTTTGAAATACACCGCGACCGACTACTTGCAGGGCTTTTTGTTTGGCCGGCCCGTTCCCCCCGAAGAATTCTGCGAAAAATATTTGCAATAGGCATGTGGTTCGTTTATTGCACAAAAAAAAACGGCGGGATGTGCGTTTGCCCGCCGTTTTTTTTTTCGGAAAAATCTATTCTATTACATATGTGCCTGTTACGCTGGCCGACACTTCTATTTCGCCCGGCGAAATGACGCTTCTTGCCGATCCGCCGCCTGCCGTATCCATAGCGGCCATTTCCGGCACGGCGTCTTCGTAGTAGTAGTTGCTCGACCCTTGCTCTACAATAGAAAGCGGCCGTACGATCGAATAGCTTCCGGCTGCCGCAACCTCCTGCGCCTTTTGCTGTACAGATTGCATGGCAAAGCCCAACGCCTTAATGTATTCGGCATCCCTGTCCTGGATATCGAAGCTAAACGAATAGTTTGAATTTGCACCCGCAGCCACCGCCGCGTCTATAACAGCACCCACCTTTTCTATGTCGCGGACGGTCACCTTATAGCTGCTCTCTACCGTATATTTGGATTCGTCTTCATAGTCGGGGTACATCCATATATTCGACGTTTCGATGTCTTCCTCTGCAACGCCTTCCTTTTTGACTGCGTCCAAAAACGCATTCACGATTTTGTTGTTTTCCTCCTGGGCGGCGGATGCGCTGGTGCCCGTAGTTTGCGCGCCTAAGTATACATATGCAATATCGGGGGCAACGCGCACTTTACCCGTCGCGCTGACCTGCAGCGTGCTCTCCTGCGCATTTGCAACAACAGTCGGCTCAACCGTGGGCATCACTGCCGGTTCTACCGGGGCAATATCCTGCGAAACGGAGCTGTCCGGGCTGGCCGCTTGCGATGCGGATGCGCTGGCTGCACTGCTTGCTTCGGGCGTCGGCGCACTGACCGCGCTGCTTGCTTCGGGAGACGGCGCCTCCGCAGACTGCGCTGCCTGCTGCGCCCCCATGTCACACCCTGTAAACACCAATGCTGCTGCCAAAAGCACAACAACCAGTATAATCCATCCTTTTTTCATGATCGTATTTCCTCCTTATATTCGTCACTCAAATAAACTGTTCTGTGTCGTCCTGCTTCTTTGACGCAATCAGTGCAGAAATTGTTCCAAAAATTTTTATATTTTTACAGAACCTTCCCCTTTAGCATTTGCCGCAGCTTTTCGCGCGCGCGGAACAATCGTGATTTTACCGTCCCCACAGATATTTCAAGTATTTTTGCCGCCTCTTCGTAACGCCGCCCGTCTACATCCACCAGCACAAAAACAGCCATATATTTCGGCGGAAGCGCGCGGATCGCACGCATTAGCTCGGTCCGCAACTCCAATTGGGCCATACTGGAATGAGGTTCTCCTGTGCTACCGGCAAGTATTTCCTCGTAGCCATCCATCGGCACGTCGCTCTTTTTCTTCCGGAGCAGGTCCATACAGGCATTTACAACAATCCGGTACATCCACGTCGAAAAGGCGGACCGGAAGGAAAACCGCCGGATACTCCGGTACATTTTCAAAATTGCCTCCTGCGCGGCGTCCTTGCTGTCTGCGTCGTTGCGCATAAATTTGTAGGCAATGCCGTATATGCGTTTTTCGTACCGCTCGATCAATTCCGAAAACGCCTGCCCGTCGCCAGCTTGTGCGAGCGTTATAAGCTTTTCTTCCTGCATGGATGTCTCCGCCGGTTTTTTGTGTGTTTCCACGACTATTATACTAGAACCGGTATAAAAATGATACATTTTACAGCAATCAGGAAATTCCGCATATTTGTCAATAAACCCTTTTGCGGCACGGTAACCGCCGCCAACGGCAAAACATATATTTTTTCGCAACAGCCGCGTCCGGTTGTTGTGTATCCCCGCTTAATATGCTATCATTTTTTTATTAAGCGATCCGGAGGTTATATATGCAAATTGACGGCAACCCAAAAGAAAAAGAATCCCTTGTTGTAAACCGCAGCGGCGACAAAAAGCTGGGTATGAAAATGGAAGACGAGTTTATCGCAGAGGTTTATGAAAGCATCCAGTCCGGCGAAGACCACTGCACCTGCCCGGCAGCGTGCAGGCACCACGGCAAATGTTTGGACTGCGTGGCCATCCACCGCGGTCATCGTGACCATCTTCCCTATTGCTTCTTCGATATGGTGAACGAGCGCCTCGCCCCGCTATCAGACATCACGGAGGGCACACTTACGGAAAAATAGGCTTTTTTTCCATGTGACTGTATACGTATGCAAAAGACGCGCAACAGAATGTATATTTTATTGCGTGTTTTTTTGAATTAATTCCGCCAGCCTATTGCAAAAAAACAAAATTGGCTGTAAAATGTACATATGGGTGGAGTGGCTTTATTTTTTGACAGAAATCCAGAATGCTTATCTATCATATAAGAGGTGAATGATTATGATCGGATCAGTCGGTTCTACTACAGGCTACGGCAATTATGGAAATTTTAACCTGAGTAAAATAGGAAACGTCCATAGCTATGCGTCCGGCCTTGTAAAAAACTATTTGAGCGAAAATTCTGACGCGGGCCTGGGCAGCGTACTTTCCGGCTTTTTGGGAACATGGCAAAGCACGCGAGACAATACGGTCACAAATACGCTGCAATTTGCCAACACCAACGTAAAAAACCTGAATTCCCTAAAGTCGGCGTCTTCTGCGCTGAACAATGCCGCGCGTGCGCTGGGAAACGGCAAAAGCTCCCTGATTAGCTCGGACGACAGCGTGGTAAAGGCCAGCGCTACCTATTATTCCAACGCAAATCTTTCGTTTGACGTAAACGTATCTAAGCTTGCAACGGCGCAAAAGTCGGAATCTGCATCTTTTGCTTCGTCTGAAAAGACGGCGTTTTCTGCAGGGGTGCAAAACTTCAACCTGCAAACGGAAAAAGGCAGCTTTAATGTTTCCTTTTATGTCGGCGAGGACGATACAAACAAAGATACGCTTACTTCCATTGCAGACAGTATCAACGCTTCCGATAAAGGCGTCACTGCCGAAGTTGTTACAAAGGATGGAAAAAGCAGCCTTGCGATTACTTCCGACGAAACAGGCGAAGAGCAGGCGTTCAGCGTTTCTTCCGCCGACGGAAGCGACGCAGCCCAAACGCTTGCCATGAGCGTTTCGGAGGAGGCTGGCGACTCCAGCTACACAGTAAACGGCCAAAGCTATACCTCCGCCAGCAACACGGTTTCCATTCCTAACGGACGCGGCGCTACCATGACGCTTCAGGGCGAGGGCGAAGCCAACCTGACGCGGGGCGTGGACGCTTCCAAACTCGTGTCTGCGGCGCAGAACTTTGCCAGCGCATACAACACCGCCGTATCCCACCTGATGTCCGGCAAGGCGGACGGCGCAGGTGTAGAGCGCGCGCTTAGCCTTGTTGCCGACAATCGGATGACGGCTATGTCCATTGCAAACTACGGCGGCGGCGCTGCCGGGCGTTTGTCTGCAATGGGTATTTCTATAGACGAAGACGGCAAGATGGCCGTGGATGCCGAAGCCCTTACAAAGGCTGCGCAGGAAAACCCCTTGTCGGTGCAAAACGCGCTTTCGGGCTATGGCAGCCTTTCGGATACGACCACAAACAACGTAACCCAGGCGCTGCGTATTCCTACAGCAACCTATACGGATTTCAGCAAGATGAAGGTGTCTAACAGCCTGATCGACATGCTGATGCCCAAAACAGGTTCGTTGTTCGATTTTGGATGGTAAGCGACAGGTTTTTCTAAATGGATTGATATGGACAGGGCTTGCTCCGCTTTCGGGCAAGCTCTTTTTTTGTATTGCAGCAATGAAAAAGCGCACCTCCGTGTATCCGGGATGCGCGTTTTCGGTGAATAGTGAATTGGTTTTAGCTGTTTTCCGCAGTGTACGCCGCTTGGCGGCTTGTTAGATTTCCCTTGCGGCGCTGTACGCCATGAATACTGCATTTACGATCTTGCCGGGTTTGGATGCATCGCCCAGGAAGGTCGTTTTGAGGCTGGGGTCGTCTACGCGGTTGGGTGCCAGTCCGGCAGACAGGATGACCGTATCCGCCTCCAGCTCCAAAAGCTTGCCTGCCTCCGTGTCAATAACACGAACCTTTCCGTCCGAAATATCCAGCACGGTTGCATTGCGCAGCGACTTAACACCGTTGTATTTCAAAACATTTTCCAACACAATGCGTGTAAACGGCTCCATATCGCAGCACAGCTCGCATGTCATTTCAACAATGGTGACGTCTTTGTTTTTGAACTTGCTGTTTTTGGACGTTTCCACCAGCAGGTCTCCATCAAAGTTTTTATATTCAATGAGTTTTAAATCAATCTCCCGCGCGCCGAAGAATTCCGCAACTTCGCTTCCGCACGATCCGCCGCCGATAACCACAACCTTCTCCCCTACCTTTTCGGGGTTTAACAGCGCTTCTGTAGCCGTCATTACATTTTTTCCGTCGCTGCCGGGAATCATACGCATATAATCTGCACCCGTCGCAATGAATACATGGTCGAAATTGTCTTTCATTTTGGGTGAATACTGTGTATTCAGGTTTATTTTTACGCCTAAATCTGCAAGCTGGTTTTTATACCACTCTACAAGGTCGATAATCGACTCCTTGTGCGGCGGCAGACCGGCAACGTACATTGTTCCGCCCAGGCGGCCTTCTTTGTCGATCAGCGTAACGTCGTGGCCGCGCATGGCAGATACGCGCGCCGCTTCCATTCCGGCGGCACCCGCGCCCACAACCAGTACCTTTTTCTTTGTATCTGCTTTGTCGATCCCTTTAAAGTCATCCTCCCGGCCTGCTTCGGCATTGACTGTGCAAGACAGGAAGCGGTCTTTATCGATTTCCATCAGGCAGTTGTTGCAGGTGATGCACGGGCGAATGTCCTTGTCGTTCCCTGCCAGCGTTTTTACGCAGAAATCCGGGTCGGCGATCATCGATCGGCCAAGCGCAATGATGTCTGCATATCCTTCCTGCAAAAGCTGTTCCGCATATTCCGCGTCGCGCACGCCGCCCACGCCAATGACCGGCACGCTTACCGCTTCTTTGATTGCTTTGGCGTTGGGCATCATAAAACCTTTGATTCCGGGGAAGTTGCCCGGCGCAATACTAAACAGGTATGTCGGCTGAATACCGCCCGAAATATCAAACGCGTCGATGCCTGCTTTTTCCATGATTTTACAAAACTCGATCGTTTCTTCCAGCTTGCGGCCTTCGCTAAAATATTCTTCGCCGGAAATACGCATAATCAGCGGGAAGTTTGGCCCCACCGCCGCCCGGCTCATTTCAACGATTTCGCGGGCAAAGCGCGCACGGTTTTCCAGGCTTCCGCCGTACCAATCGGTACGCTTATTGAACATCTTGGAGAAAAACTGCGGCATGATATTACCATGCGCCGCATGGTATGTAATGGCGTCGAACCCTGCCATTTGTGCATATACGATCGCATCGACATAATCTTGCTGCATTTTTTTGAGCTCGTCCAGCGTCAGGGAGTGGATCTCGTAGCCTGCGCCGCGGCTTGTAACATTGGAGGAAGACACTTCGGGCTCGCCGCTGGGCACAGTCCCCTCCGAGCCGTAATGGTTGATTTCGATGGAGGCCTTTGCGCCGTAGCGGTGTATTTTATCTACCAGGCGCGAAAGCCCCGGAATAAACGACGTATCTGTGATTCTGGGCTGTGCGCCATGGTTGCGCGATTTTGCGTCAAACGTAAACGCTTCCAGCGTAATAAGCCCTGCGCCGCCCTTTGCACGGCGGGCATAGTAGTCCATCATCATATCTGTCATACCGCCGTTTTCGTTTGTATAGTTTGTGTTCATAGGCGGCATTGCCATCCGGTTGCGGAGCTCCATCTTGTTGATCCTGATAGGTGTTTCCAAAATTCTCTGCGCCATATACATTTCCTCCAAAATGATTTTTATTTGATATGCAGCATTGTATACAATGTTGAATACAAAACCGTATGCTTTATGATATATCGTTTTGCCACCTTTGTCAAGCGCTTTATTAATAAACCAGATTTATGCCCCAAACAATATTATTGACAATTATCGCGTTTGCATATACTATTGTATACAAATATGTATATTTTGGAGTGAAGCCATTGTCCGCAAAACAATTGCCCGAACAATTTGAAGGAAACAAGCAGGAGTATGCTTACGAGTACATCAAACATGCCATTCAGACGCATGTGTACAAGCCTTTGCAGCAGGTAAACGAAACACAGCTGAGCGAAGACCTCGGCTGTATGAGCCGTACGCCTATTCGAGACGCGATCAAGCGCCTGGCATGCGAGGGATATGTGGAGCTGCGTAAAAACGGCATTACCATAACCGACGTCACCATCGAAGACACCATGGAAATCAGCGAGGTGCGAATGTGGCTGGAAAGCGGCACGGTGCGCCTGTTTGTAGAGCGCGCAAGCGACAGCGACATCCAAAGCCTGGGGCAGCTGTTGGACGCGCATAAAAAAGCGGTGGAAAGTAAGGACTTTGCCCTGGCGGAGGAGCTGGATGCGCAATTTCATATGGTCATTGCGCGGGACAGCAAAAACCGCCATGCAGCGGCGCTGCTCCGCCAGCTTGTGGACAAATATGAACGGGGTTCGTATTCCCTGCCCTACGATGAAGAGCATTTTAATACGGTTATCGGCCAGCATACGGATATTTTTCTTGCCATCGAGGCGCGCGATGCGGACAGGGCGGCGCAGTGTATGGTGCACAACCTCAATACCTGCGTTACACATTTAAAGGAAATGAAAATCAATAAATACTATTTATTTAAGGATTAGCGCGGCCGGCAAGAACCGATTGGCGCATACAAAAAGCTCCCGCAGCGGGGAGCTTTTTTGTTTAGCCATTTTACCGCCGGATTCCATAGGAGCTGCATATCTTCCCAAATTCTATAGAGTTTGCAAACCCGTAAAAGATCTCTTCCCGCGTTGCTCCCCCAGACAGCACCTGTACCCAACTTTCTATTCCGGCATCATCCGGCGTTCTGTCCAGCATAACTAGGTACAATATCTCTACATATTCCCAATCATTTAGCCCCATACCCGTCATTTCCGGGCTGAAGAAAAACCCGTATGCGACGTCTGTGCCAGAATTTTTCTCGCTCATAAGCTGGTCTGTCCAGCTGCGTAGGCCTACTTCGTCCGCCTGCCGAAAAAGGCAATAGAAGTACAGCCTATCGACAAACTCCTCTATCTGGTAGCGGTCTTTTGCATTTGGGTTGGGTGTAAAGCTTCCGCGGTCAATTCCCGCGGCTGCGCACAGTTGACCAAATTCGGGCGAATTTACAAATCCGGCAAAAATCTGCTCACGGTTTTGCCCTTCGCCTATTTGCTCCAGCCAGCCGGTTTTTCCACCCGGGTCGGCCCCCCTGCCCATCAGTGCCTGGTACAGCACTTCGATATAAATATCACTGGGCAGCGCGCGCGCTTTCATTTCGTCGCTGAAGAAAAAGCCATACGCCGCATCCGCACCCGAAATCTGCTTTGAAGAAAGCTTGTTTGCCCAATCGCTCAGCCCGGCCGGTTCGGGATTGCGCATCAGCACAATCGAATACAGGCGGGTAACAAAGTCTTCTACAAGCGTCGGGTTCTGCTTTGTTATTGTAACGGGAATAACATCGAAATAAGAATCATTCCCGTAATCGCCCGCTCTCTCTTTAACATCGGCGTAAATATAATACTTATTCAGTCCATACCCAGCCGTGTCCCAAGTAGCGCTTACCGTAACGCCGTTCGAATGAATGGCAACATCCTTTGCCACCCACTCGAGCATCGTAAGCTCTTCGTCATCCGCATGGATGCTTATGTCGTAAAACATTCCCTTGCTGCCGTTAATAGCAAGCGTAATGGTTACTTTGGTGCCCGTCCTTACCAGGCTAAAGTCGCCCGGCCGGGTAATTTTCAAAAAATTCGGGTCGTACACATATCCCCACGAGGCAAGCGGCTCGGCCGTTTGCCTTCCAAGCGCGGCAAAAACCGCACGCGCCCTGGCGTTTTTTCCATCGTTTGCCTCCTGCGCCTCTAAGGCAGGCTCTTCCGCAGCAGGCTCCACCGCTTCCGGCGCATCTGCCTGCACCTCGGGCGTAAGCTGTTCTACAATTGCATCGTTTGGCGGGGCAGCCTGCTCTCCTTCGCCAGGCAGCAGTTCCTCCGCCACCGGTAGTTCTTCGGCTGCGGGCAGCTCTTCTGCCCCGGGCGATTCCGCAGCGGCCAGCGTTAGCGGCGTCAAAACAATAAGCAACGCCAACAGTACCAAAAGTCCCCTTTTCATTGTTACTTCCTCCTCTTAATAATTTTTTGAAAACCAATTGTACCGCAGTATACAATAAAAACCGTGTATTAGAAATGGATTTGATGCTTAAATGGTACCACAATTCTATTCGCTCCACAAGTAGATACGCATTTTTCTCCGGCAACCATCGTTTTTCCGCCGATTGGTCGCAAATAAAAATCCCCCAGCTATGCTGGGGGATTTTTATTACACTGCCGTATTTGGTTGGGGTTCTTTGAATTTTTTCTGCCCGTTTCGGCGCTCTCGCCGGGCTTTATCGATTGCCTTGCGCATAGCGGGAATAAGGCAGATGCCTACGCATACAGCCGTTTCCACGCCCAAAATGGCTCCATTATACATAAGCGAATACAGCCAGGCCTGCATTCCCTCTGGTGCATACATGCCAAAAAACACCCATCCGCTGATAAACGAGCATAAAAACCGCAGGCTGCCCGCAAGGGCGATGCCGGGGATGATGCTCTTTTGAAACACACCCGCGAGGCCCAGCACAGAAAAGCCCAGGATATAATCCAGCAGGAACTGGACAGGCGTTAAGAAAATCGGCTCCTGCACAAATTGCAGCACCGCATAAATGAGCCCCACGACCAGTCCTTTGCGCCAGCCGTAAACATAGGAAAAAACCATAATGGGCAACATACTTGCGGGCGTAATAGAACCGCCCATCGGCATACCGAACAGCTTGATAAAGCTAAGCAAAAACGCCAGCGCAATGCACAGCGCCGCCATGGTAAGCTCGCGCACCGTCCAGCGCATTTTACTGTCGGGCATCCCCTCTTTTTTATTGCGCCGGTAATACACCAGGCCAATGACCCCGATGACCGCGGCGATGACAACGATAATCAACGCTGCCAGCGATATTTCGGAAAAATCGCCAAACGCTTCGTTAAACCATTCCATTTTTCTTTCTCCTTCGCCTCTTTATTACTGAAGACTACCGGCAAATAAAAAAACCTGCAAATATGCAGGTTTGAAAGTACGATCGATTTGCTTCTACATTTCCCGCACATGAATTACCATGACTGGTGCAAAGGGTTTGATTCTCAGCCTTTTGGGCTCCCCCAGTAGTATCATTCAGTTAATAACAGTATAAAGCGGTCGGCGAAAAAATGCAATCCCCTTTTATGCTGCTCCCCTTTCCGGCGGGCGAAAGCCTTCGAAAATCATTCCGTCGAAGTGGGGCGAAAGCGTCTTCATTTGCTCTTCGCTGCCCACCGTCCACGCAAACACTGGTGCACCGCGTTTGCGGATCTTGCTGATGAACGGAAGGTCGGGCTTGCTGATTTCGCAGCACACGAAGTTGGGCCTGCAAAACACGTTTAGGTTAAACTTTTGTGCCCAGTAAAGCGCTTTTTCGCTCACGTATTTAAAAACCCTGTTTTTGATGCCCGTAAGCGTGGGGCGGATGTCCATCATCAGGCGTCCGCGGCAAACCTCGGGGGCATTTTTTTTGAACCAACGGAGCGTCATGGGGAAAAACGACTGTACGGCATACAGGCCGCTATAGCCCTTCAGCGTTTTGTAAACCGCTTGCTCGAACTCCCCCGCTTTGCCTGCGTTCTTGATTTCGACCAGTACGGGCACCCGACCGCGGATTTGCATCAGCGCTTCTTCCAGCGTGGGAATTTGCTGCCCCGTTCCCTCCAGCCGAAGCCGCTTTAGCTCCTGCAGGGTATAGTCGCTTACCTTGCCGCTCTCGCCCGTCATGCGCCTGAGGTCGCGGTCGTGGAAAACGACGACTTTTCCGTCTGCCGTTTTTTGGATATCCATCTCTACGGCATATCCCGCATCGGCGGCACGCTCGAACGCCAAAAGCGAATTTTCCGGGCAGCCTTTTTTGTGCAACCCGCGGTGGGCATAGCTGTACGACGCAAGCCACTGCGCATTTCCATGGGGCGAAACGGCGGCATACCTGCGGCTCAGCTTTACGATATATGTTCCCAGCATGGGCAGCAGGGCAAAAACGATCAGTAACCAACTCATGTGCTCATCCCTCTTGGTTCGTTATTTCATGATCTAGCATAGCAAAATATTAAAAACAAATACGGACTAAATTCTTACGATATCATGAATTTTCCAGCAGCCAAAGAGAATATATGCGATTTGTCAGCCAAGCGTTTTTTCCATGACCCGGCAGGTATACGTACCCTCCCCCAGCGTCGTTTGGATTGCCTCTCCCGTTTCGCAAAAGCCATGCGCCCGGTAGAAACGGATGGCGCGGGTGTTATTTTCGAGCACGTCGAGCACACAGCCCAAAAAGCCGCGCCGTTTGAGCTCCGCTTCGATTTCGCAGTAAAACAGGCGGCCAAGGCCCTTGCCTATTTTTTCCGGCAGCAGGTAGAAGGCGTTCAGGCTGGCTTTTCCCTCTTTTTGCGCCTTGCCCAAAAAGGCCGCGCCAATCATTTTTCTTTTGTTTTCCAGAACCATTACAAACGCGCCGCTTTTATGCATTTCGTCCGTCAAAAAGGCGACCCACGCGTCGTCTCTGATGGAATCGAGATAGGCGTCTTCGACGATTCCTCGGTAGGCTTTTTTCCAGCTGGCCGCCAGCAGCGCGCTGATTTCTTTTATATCTGCCTGACTGGCGATTCGTGTATTGTGCATGGCCTTCTCCTCGTTTCTGTCGATGGGTAAAAACAAGCCCTGTCCGCAATTGCAAACAGGGCTGCGTTTTTGTTTGTTGTACCGGCTACGCGCTTATTTTTTTACCTGGATCTTTTTGAGCTGCGCAAACCGCGGCATACCGTTTTCGTATGTCATTTTGGGGTTGCCCTGAATGAGCGGAAGCACATAGTCGATAAACGGCTGCTCGATGCCGTTGCCTTCTTTGTTGATCCACTCGCGCGGAACCATTTTTTCGGTGTTGGCTACGTCTTTTAAGTCGAACAGCTTGATGTTGCACTTGTAGTTTCCGTTTGCGTCTGTAGAGCGCTCGAAGCCGACCATTTTGTCTGTAACGCCGGACGTTGCCTGCTCTACGGCCGCCTTGCCCGCTGCAAAGCTTTCCTGTACGTCTGTTTCGGAGGCGGCATGCGCAGCGCAGCGCTGCAGCAGCGAAAGCTCTATACCGCGAACCTTTACGTTCAGCTTGTTTTTAAGCTGGTTTGCAAGGTTGGAAGCAAGCCCGCCCAGCTGCTTGTGGCCAAACGCGTCTACCGGTGCGTTTTCTGCGCCGTATTCGGCAATCAGCTTGCCTGTTTTATCGTGGATGCCTTCCGAAACGGCAACGATGCACTTGCCGTTGGCTTTATAAACACGCTCTACATCCGCCATAAATTTGTCCATATCGAAGTCTACTTCGGGCACATAGACAAAATCGGGACCGTGTCCAAAGTGCGAAGCGATTGCAGCCGCGGCTGTCAGCCAACCGGCGTGACGGCCCATAATTTCGATCACGCAGATCGTTCCGATATCGTATACGCGGGCGTCCAGATAAATTTCCATGCAGCTTGTGGCAACGTATTTTGCAGCCGAGGGATAGCCCGGGCAGTGGTCCGTGCCGAAAAGGTCGTTGTCGATGGTTTTGGGAACGCCCATAATGCGGCATTCGTAGCCGGCCTTTTGCATGAACTTGGAAACCTTGTTGCAGGTATCCATCGAATCGTTACCGCCGTTATAGAAGAAATAGCGTACGTCGTATTTTTTGAATATTTCCAGTATGCGCTGGTAGTCCGTATCGTCTACATCCGGGTCCTTCAGCTTGTACCGGCAGGAACCGAGCGCCGCCGACGGCGTATGCAGAAGCAGCTCCAGCTCTTTGGCGTCTTCCTTGCCCATGTCGTAGAGAACATCGTCCAGAACGCCGCGAATACCGTGCGCCGCGCCGTATACCGCGGTGATATCCGGATTGTCGAGCGCTGTTCTTACAAGCCCGTAAATGCTTGCGTTGATTACCGAAGTCGGCCCGCCGGACTGGGCGACAACACATGCCCCTTTTAATGCTGCCATTGTTTTCTTACCTCCAAAAATTGTTCATTTATTTATATTTTTCAAAAAACCATACAGAGATTATGATAAAGCAACCGCTCCGAATTGTCAATCTTCGACATACGAAATTTTCGCATTTCCAACGCCTTTTGGCTGGACCTGCCATGCCTTGCCCGCGCAGCCGAAATTACCGATCAGAAAACGCAGCCGCGCCGCCCACGCCTCTACCATCGTTGCCCATACCTTGTATGCGCCGTTGCCCGATATATCCATTTGCTGCACGGCCCTGCCGCCTGCCGCCTGCAGCTCGTTGGAGACATTGACCTTGTTGATGCCGAGTTCGCAGGCTTTTTTGAGGTTTTCGTCCCCCGAGCCCGAGCCGCCATGCAGCACAAGCGGAAACCCATTTGTTTTTTCTTTGATGGCGGCAAGCCGTTCGAAATCTATTTTGGGCGTGCCCGCATATGCGCCGTGCGCCGTTCCGACGGAAACGGCAAGGCAGTCTATGCCCGTCCTTTCGATATAATCCTTTGCCTGATCCGGGTCTGTCAGGTGGGCGGTTCCGTCATTTTCGTAGCTTTGCCCCTGCCCCACACGGCCCAGCTCTGCTTCCACGCTCATTCCCGCCGCATGCGCAAGCTGCGCGATCAACTGCACCTCTTTTACGTTTTCTTCGTACGGCCACGCAGACCGGTCCACCATCAGCGAGGTAAATCCCGCCTTTACGGCCAGCATAGGCTGCACAAGGCGCATGTCTTCGTCCGGCGAGCCGTGGTCTAAGTTGATGGCGACGGGTATTTTGGACTGCTCGCACAGGCGGGACAGATAGCTGCCAAAAAACGGGATATCCGGGTGGTTTTTGTATGCCACGTCAAAGATCATCGGCGAGTTCATTTCCTCCGCGACCATCAGCGCCGCGCGCGCTTCCCGCTCCCCGCCTACGTTGGGCGCGGGTACGCCGTACATTCCCCGGCTTGCCCGGTCGAGTATTTCTTTCATTGTTACCAGCATGGTTTTTTTTACTCCTGTTCCGCAAACATCCGCAGCGCTTCTTTTGCCTGCAGGTATTTTTGGTATTGTTCATTGTAATAGCTATAGTTTTTCATATTCGGCTCAAAGACCCTGCCCGTTTGGACAAGCGCGCCCGCAACCTCTTTTAAATCTCCATACATGCCAGCCGCGCGGCCGGCCAGCAGCGCACAGCCAAATACGCCTGCCTCGGGCAGCCGGGGCGTTGTAACCGGCACACCAAACACATCCGCGCGTATTTGCATGAACGCGGCCGATTTTGCACCGCCGCCGATCGTTTTGACCGTATCGGCCGGAAGGCCCGCCGCGCGGATCTCTTCTATTCTGCCGCGGATGGTATAGCTGGCCCCCTCCATAAACGCGCGGTAGATTTCTTCGTTTTTTGTATCCAGCTGCAGGTTTAGGATTGCGCCTTTGGCCGCGGGGTCGTCCGCCGTGCCCGAAAAATGGCTCATGACCAAAAGACGGGTGGGCGCTTTGGGCAGGCGCTTTTCGTATTCGGTATAAAAGTCTTTGCCTTCCGCTTTGTAAGCGCTGTTTTCCAGCCTGCCGAAGCGGTCGCGAAACCACTTTAAAACGCTTGCGCCCGAATAGTTTGGGCCGGGGTTGATATTGTATATACCGTCGTAATCGTGCATGAAATAGGCCATGCCTTTTTCATAGGCGCGCTTTGCCTGCGCTGCATCACCAAACGTCCGCAGCACGTCTGCCGTGCCGATGATATTGAAAAGCTCGCCCGAGCGGTGCGCGTCCGCCCCGATAGACGCCGCAAGCTGGTCGTTTGGGCCCACAACCAGCTTTGTGCTTGTTTTTACGCCCAATTCGGCCGCAGCCTTTTGGGAAACGGTTCCCGCACATGTGCCTGTGGGCACGGGCGTTGGGAACATTCCCGGGCAAAGCCCCGCCCACTCGACATATGCGCGGTGCCAATCCTTTTTTGCCGGGTCGAAGCAGCCGGTTGTATAGCACAGTGAATAGTCGGCTATGTGCTGCCCGCCCAGCATGTAGGCAATAAAATCTGCAAGCAGGCAGATGCGCTCCGTTTTGCGGATGGCGTCGGGGTTGGCTCGCACCATCAACCGCAGCCGGTGCAGCGACTGTACATAGTTCGGACGCGCACCGCCCAGCACGCCGAGAATTTCGTGCTCGCCAAAACGGCGGATGAATTCTTCGTACAGGTCCTTCCCCCGCTGGTCGTGGTAGGTAATGCAGTTTGCGAGTATATTGTCTTGCTTGTCCAGGCAGACAAAGCATTCGCCCATTGATGAAAAACCGATTGCCAAAACCTCTTCGCCCGCCTTTTGTGCTGCGCGGGCAATGCATTCTTTGGCCGCGCGCAATATTTCGCGCGGGTCCAGCTCAAACTGGCCGGGCGCGGCCGTTATGGGGGCGTATTCCCGATACTCCAACGCAAGCAGCCTTCCCTCCTCGGAAAAAGCCGCCGCTTTTACGCCCGTACCGCCGATGTCTACGCCCATCGTCGCCATGGCACACCCATCCTTTCGCCTGTTTGTGTATTATTATACCACGCCTTTTTTGCCGTTTCCATGTATTTGGGCTTGTTTTACACCGCAGTTGCGGTCTATAATGAAGGTAACTTCTATATTTTCATTCGCCTGCCGATAAGGAGGAGCATAATGATTAAAGATAAGGTAGTTGTTATTACGGGAACGACAGCCGGCTTTGGCAAAGCAATGGCCGAAGATTTTGCAAAAGCGGGGGCAACAGTCGTCGGCGTCGCCCGGCGGCAAGACCGTCTGCAAAAAATGGAGGACGACCTAAAAAACGCCCCCGGTTCGTTTTTTGGAATAGCGGCAGACATTGCCGACCCTGCTGTTCCCAAAAAAGTGATTGCCGAAATCGTTGAACGGTTTGGGCGCATAGACGTGCTGGTGAACAATGCGGCCGTTATGCTGCACCGTCCGCTTTCGGCCGGGCTGATCGAAGAATACGACGAGATGATTGCGCTGAATATCCGCGCGGTGATTGCGCTGACGCAGGCCGCCATGCCCCACCTGATTGCCGCGTCCGAATCGGGCGAAAAGGTTTCTGACCTGGTTATGATCTCTTCCATTGCCGGATACCAGGGAGACGCGAACAAAAGCGGCTACTGCATGACCAAGGCTGCCATGAACATGTTTTCTGAGTGCGTCCGGTTGGAAAACGCCGGTAAGTTTGTACGTGTATCTATTGTGGAGCCGGGCGCTGCCGATACGGAGCTTTCGCATCTTGTGCGCGACGAGGCGGAGCGTGACAAGTGCCTGACTGTGCGGCAAAACATGGCCGCGCTTCAGCCGGAGGATATTTCGCGCCTGGTACTGTTCATTGTGCAGCAGCCGCGCCATGTATCGCTTTCGGAGGTTGTGATCCGCCCCACCGAGCAACGCTAAAGATTATAGTTTCCCCGGATGCCGTTTCCGTTTTTCCTTAAACGTGTGTTTTTGCTTTCCGTTGGTATCCGGGGATTTTTATTGCAAAAAAATCTATGTTTTTTTGTGGTTAGGGTTGACTAACGCAAACGCCTGTGTTATTCTTTAATCACACTGTTAGCTTAAGCTAACTAGCCTGTGTCCTATTTACACAGGCCGTTAGAAGAAATTGGAGGTGCGGGATGAAAACACTCAGGGATGTTCCTGTGGGCAATACGGTTACGGTTGCCAAAATAAGCGGAGAAGGGCCCATCCGCCGGCGGATAATGGATATGGGGCTTACCAAAGGTGCAGAGGTATATGTCCGCAAGGTTGCGCCGCTTGGCGATCCGGTAGAGATCACTGTGCGCGGCTACGAGTTAAGCCTCCGAAAATCGGACGCAGAAATGGTTTTGGTGCAAGATTAGTCACTTGCGGCCAGCGGGCCGGGCGCCCGAAAGAGGAATTATCATCATTATTCGGAGGTATATATTATGTCAGTCAGGATCGCGCTTGCCGGAAACCCAAACTCGGGCAAGACAACCATGTTCAACGATCTTACGGGCAGTTCCCAGCGTGTGGGAAACTGGCCGGGAGTTACCGTTGAAAAAAAGGAAGGCCGGCTGAAGGGCCGAAAGGATGTCGTTATCCAGGATCTTCCGGGAATCTATTCCCTTTCGCCCTACACGCTGGAAGAGGTCGTTACCAGAAACTATCTTATTAACGACAAGCCGGACGCCATCATCAATATTGTAGACGGGTCGAACATCGAACGAAACCTGTACCTTACCACACAAATACTGGAGCTTGGCATTCCCGTTGTTATTGCCCTCAACATGATGGACGTCGTCCGCAAAAACGGAGACAAGATAGATATTGCAAAGCTTTCGCAAAAGCTGGGCTGCGAAATTGTGGAGACCGCCGCCGTAAAGGGCGAGGGTTCGCTGGAGGCGGCGCACCGCGCGATCGAGCTGGCCAAGGAAAAAAAGGGGCAAAAGCCGCTCCACGATTTTTCTGCCGATGTGGAGGAGACCCTTTCCAAAATCGGAGAAATAGCACAGAAATACGCACAGGCGATGGACACAAACGTCCGCTGGCTTTCCATCAAGCTGTTTGAGCGCGACGAGAAGGTGCTGGAGCAAATTGAACTTTCTGCGGCCGACAAGGACGCGATTGAGGCCATTACAGCCGCATGCGAAGAGGCGCTTGACGACGAAAGCGAAAGTATTGTTACCAGCGAGCGGTACGAGTACATCAGCAAGGTCATTTCCGGCGCTGTGCAAAAGAAAAACAAATCGAACATGAGCACATCCGACAAGATCGACCGGATTGTCACCAGCCGTGTTTGGGGGCTGCCCATCTTTGTCGGCGTAATGTTTTTGGTGTATTTTATATCCATCACCACCGTCGGTACCTTTTTGACAGACTGGGTGAACGACTCGCTCTTCGGCGAAATTGTTCCCCAAAACCTTGGCGCATTCCTGGAATCCGTCAACACTGCCCCGTGGCTGTATTCGCTGATTATGGACGGTATTGTTGCGGGTGTGGGCGCTGTGCTCGGCTTCCTGCCGCAAATGCTTGTGCTGTTCATTCTGCTGGCCATTTTGGAAGACTGCGGATATATGGCGCGTATTGCGTTTGTTATGGACAGGGTTTTCCGAAAGTTCGGTCTTTCGGGTAAATCGTTCATTCCGATTATGATTGGCACGGGCTGCGGCGTTCCCGGAATTATGGCGTCCCGGACAATTGAAAATGAAAACGACCGGCGTATTACCGCCATTACCACGACATTTATTCCCTGCGGCGCAAAGCTGCCCGTTATTGCCATGATTGCGGGCGCGTTCTTTGGCAACGCATGGTGGGTTGCCGCTTCCATTTACTTTATCGGCATTGCATCCATTCTTGTGGCCGGCGTTATGCTCAAAAAGATGAAGCGCTTTACGGGTGAATCTACCCCGTTTGTTATGGAGCTTCCCGCATATCATGCGCCCAAACCAGCCGGCGTGCTGCGCAGCATGTGGGAACGCGGTTTTTCCTTCATTAAAAAGGCAGGTACCATCGTGCTGGTTTCTACCGTTGTCATTTGGTTCCTTTCGTCCTTCAACACCAGTCTGCAAATGGTGAACGCAAGCGAATCTATGCTGGCGTCGGTGGGCAGCGCCCTGTCGCCTATTTTCCAGCCTTTGGGCTTTGGCGAATGGCAAACGTCTGTGGGAACCATCTCCGGCTTTGTCGCCAAGGAAAACGTGGTAAGTACGCTGGGCGTGCTGTATGGGTTTGAGGAAATTGCCGAGGACGGCGCAGAGATTTGGAGCGCGCTTACCATGGCGCTGCCCGCAATTGCCGGGTATTCTTACCTGCTGTTCAACATGCTGTGCTCTCCCTGCTTTGCCGCGATCGGCGCAATGCACCGCGAGCTTGGCTCTGCACGGTGGACGCTGTTTGCAGTTGCGTTCCAGATGCTGTTTTCCTACGCGGTAACGCTTGTTTTCTACCAGTTTGCACTGCTCTTTTCCGGAGGCGGCTTTGGCATTGGAACGGCCGCCGCAATCATTGTGCTCGTCCTGCTGATTTACCTGATTGGCAGGAAGCCGTACAGCAAGCGGCACCCTACCGCAAAAACGAGCGCGGCATAAAAGAGGTGAAAAAATGGCAACTATCATTATAGCGATCATCGTCTTCGGCGGGATTGGTTTCGCCGTATACAGTATGGTAAAAAACAGAAATAAAGGCTGCACCGGCTGCGGGGGCGGCTGTGCGGGCTGCGCCAAAGCAAAGGACCCCGCAGCCGATTGCCGCAACACATCCAAAACATCTTGACTTGCTTTTGTGTGTGCAGCCGGGTGCTTCCTACCATGCTGCTTGCACGCGAACGGCACACAGATGCGGCGCCTGATCCCTGCTATGCGCATTGCGCAAAATCGCCTTTGCTGCTTTCCGGCATTGTACGGTGCGTTGCCCGCACAGGACTGCCGACGCTTACCGCTTTCGTCCGTAACACCCGTGTGACATGCAAAAACCCCAGCACTGCCGGGGTTTTTTACTGTCTTCATGTTACGGCGTTTAACAGAACGCCTGCCGTCATTCCTTCGTTTTAAAAATTTCCACCAGCTCTTTCAAAATGGCCGACTGGCTGCTGATCTCTTCGCTGGACGCAGCGCTTTCTTCTGCTGTTGCGCTGTTTTGTTGCACAACCTGCGTCACTTGGTCGATGCCGGAATTGATATGCTCGATGGTAGACTGCTGGCCTTCGGCGGCCTGCGCAATTTCGGATACCAGCCGAGAGCTTTCTTCTACGCCCTCCACAATTTTTTCAAAAGCGGCTGCCGTTTCTTTGGCAATCATTGTACCATGCTGAGATTTTTCAATAGAATCCGAAATCAACATTCCCGTTTCGCTTGCGGCTTCCGCACTTTTGGACGCCAGGTTGCGTACTTCGTCGGCAACCACCGCAAACCCCTTACCGGCCTCGCCTGCTCTGGCCGCCTCTACTGCCGCATTTAGCGCCAGTATATTCGTTTGAAAGGCAATGTCGTCAATTGTCTTGATAATCTTGTTGATTTTCTCGCTCGCTTCGCCTATTTCATCTACAGCTTCAATCAACCTGTCCATACGCGCAGTACCATCGTATGCGTTTTGCTGTATCCTTTCGCCCAGCTCTGCCGCCTGCCGCGCCATGCCTGCGCTTTCTTTGGTTTGGTCGGCCACATTTGAGATGGAAACGGAAAGCTGGGTGACGGTTGCCGACTGCTCTACAGACCCCTGCGCCAAATGAGTGGCGCCGTCTGCAAGCTGCATGGTGCCTGTAGAAACCTGGTCTGTCGCCTGCCGTATTTTTTCTACCATATCGGAGAGCTGTGTCACCATTTTTTTGAATGCGAGATACATGGAATCGTTTTCGCCGCGTGCATCAAGCTGCACCGCCAGGTTTCCGTCCGCAATTTGCTCCAGTGTTGCCGTTTGTTCTTTTGTGCTTTCCACCATATTTCCAAAGGATTCCGTCAACTGGCCGATCTCGTCATCCGACATATAGGAAAGCTGTACGCCCATATCGCCCTG
The DNA here is from genome assembly GCA_050945895.1 of Christensenellaceae bacterium. Taxonomy (GTDB): domain Bacteria; phylum Bacillota; class Clostridia; order Christensenellales; family Christensenellaceae; genus JBMNTU01. The sequence goes on from JBMNTU010000028.1 coordinate 20,999, forward strand.
CGCTATTTTGCGCGACGCCTTTACCAGCGACTGCACCGGCCTTCCCACGTGTTTTGTTACATAGCTTTTAAAATACAGCCCGGCAAGAATACTGAATCCCGCAACGATCAGGATGGTAAAAAGACCAAACCGCCCGGCGCTCTCGTTCACTTCCTCCACCGAAATATCTGCGCCTACAATACCAATTGTCCGGCCGTCTGCGTTCTTTATCGGCGCAAACCCAGACAGCATGATGCCATAGCCTTCGGAGGCATAAATGTCTGTTACGAGGGCCTCGCCCGTTGTGTATGCCTCGATTGCTTCTTCCGGAAATGCATCGTCGCTTTCCACGCCCCCCAGTTCGCCCAGGTTTTCTGCAAGGTCGCCCGGTGCGGCCCCGTCGAAGAAATACCGCCATTCGCCGGCTGCGCTTCGGTCGATCGCGTAAAGGTAAATAACCCCGGTATCTGTTTTTACCTCGTCTGCATAGCCCTTGATGCTATCCCAATATTCGTTGGGTTGCCCGTCTGCCATAACCGCTTCCATCTCGTCCGTCTCGATAGCGTCGGCCACCGAGCGCGCAATGGAAAGCGCTTCCTCTCCGTTTGCCGCAATGACTTCGCTCCGGAACGAAACATAGCCATAGATTCCTGTAACAATTGTACCTGCGGCAATCATAATCAATGCCATAACGGAAATTTTGGCGGCAACCGATTTTTTCATCCGATTCATAATTAATCCATCCTTGTTTTTGATAGGTGCAAATGCAAAAGCAGTCCGCTTTAGCATGAAAAGTCCGCGCGACTTACTTTATTACGGTTTATAGCAAAGAACAAAACATCCGGCATTTTCCGGAAGCTGCCACGCAAGTAATGCGTAATATTTTTTTTAAGAAATTTTGGGCTCTATTTTCAAATTATACCATAAAAACAACATTAATCAATAATCAATGGTTAGTGTCGTTAGTGTCAAGTAAACGTTGGCAAGCAAGAGCCTTTTACAAAAGATATAATGACATTTGTTTTTCGTATCTATGACAACATCATATCACTGAAGCGTCATTGTTGAAAAGGGTTTTTGCGACAA
>JBMNTU010000029.1:0-21317 GCA_050945895.1 Christensenellaceae bacterium
AAAACACGTCGAAGTATGCCCGGCAAGACAAGAACGTATATCAGGAGATTAAGCGCCAAAGCAGGGATGCGGCCAGGCAAATGGCATATATCTATAACACCAGCCTGTATCCGGCGTACAAGAATACTGAAACCGAATACTACCCAATGGGCGAAGATTTTTTTGCCGGCCTGGTAGAAGCGCTCAAAAACGCCAAACGATACATATTCCTCGAGTTTTTTATTGTAAAAAAAGGGTACATGTGGGATACCATTTTGGATATCCTGAAGCAAAAGGCAGCGGAAGGCGTGGATGTACGGTTTATGTACGATGATATTGGGTGCATGGACCTGCTTCCGCGATATTATTATAAAACACTGAACAAATATGGAATCCGGTGCTCTGTTTTCAACCGTCTGCGCCCGGTGATCAACTCCATGTTCAACAACCGGGACCACCGGAAGATTGTTGCAATAGACGGGCATACGGCATTTGTATGCGGCGCTAATATTGGCGATGAATATATTAACAAAAAAGAGCGCTTTGGCACATGGAAAGACAGCGGGCTGAGGCTGAAGGGAGACGGCGCCTGGGGCTTTACACTGATGTTTTCGCAGCTGTGGGACTATACAATGAACGAAACGACCGATCCGCAAACATTGCTGCCGCTGGATGAAGAAATCGAAGGAATCGAATCTGACGGCTATGTACAGCCCTATGCAGACAACCCGGTCGATGATATCCGGCTGGCCGAAAATGTCTACCTGAATATCATCAGCAAGGCGGAACGGTATGTGTTTATTAATACGCCATACCTTATTTTGAATGACAACCTCCGACTGGCGCTGATCGCCGCGGCGGAAAGCGGGGTAGACGTGCGGATCACAACGCCGCATATCCCCGACAAGAAGGTCGTATTTCTGCTGACGAGGGCAAACTATAAACCGCTTCTCGAAGCAGGCGTAAAAATATACGAATACACGCCGGGTTTTATGCATGCGAAGTCGTATGTGTGCGATGACCAGTTTGCCGTCATCGGCACAATCAACACAGACTACCGCAGCCTTTTCCTGCATTTCGAATGCGCCGCATTTATGTACGGAACATCTTCCGTAATGGCGCTCAAACACGACTATATAAAGACGCTTGACGTATGCACACAGGTTACGATGCAAGATGTCCAGCGAACGCCCTGGCACCAAAAAGCGGCGCAATATATATTAAAAATTTTTGCGCCGCTTATTTAGATACAAATCAATAATTGTCAAACCCTTTCATATGAGGGCAGTTTAGGTGAGATGAATCGCAGAACGGCTTATTTTTAGACTCTCCGCACCGGCAAAGGGTCATTCGGTTTCGTATGCGGTATGTTTTTCCGTCGGCACCCTCTACCTGAATACCGCCTTTTACCCACAGCGGGCCGCGGCACTCCTCGCCAAGGTCCTGAATCGGGTGAATTTCCTGCTCCAAATCCGGCTCATAAAAGGTATGGTCGTGCGGGTTTTCGAGCGTCAGCCGCCCGGATGGGCAGTTGGCCACCTCTGTAATGGCAAGGTTCAGGCACTCTTCGTCCGCCGACTGTTCTGCCGCGTTCCAGGCGTTTATGCCCCTGTCACAAAAACGTCCGGTCGCGCACAACTTTTCTTCGTCGTGCAATATGGCGTTTTTTCCGGAATACTGAACCGTTCCGCTGTCGTCCTTGCCGTGTTTGGCTGTTTCGCTGCCCTCAAAGCCAATGTGGTTGTGTGTGCCGTCGCAATAGGGCTTATGTTCGGAATGCCCGCAGCGGCATAAATAGCAATTCTGCTCCTTGGGGTATGTTTTGCCTTTTTCCCATTTTAGAGAGGCGCCCTTGTCTTCCGGATCCGGAAGACTCCTGGCTTGCGAAAGCGGAATAAAACCGGACGCCTCGTAAGGGCCGTTTTCAATGATCCGAATCTTCTTTTTCATTTTTATTCTCCTGCAAGGTTGATACTTTACAATTAAACCTTTTTTATGCCCAGCAAACAATACGACCGCACCATACAAAGGCGATTTTTTTCTTGCATACTCTTTTTTGATATGGTATCATTACTTGCGTACGTTGCAATGGCCTGGTAGTTCAGTTGGTTAGAACGCTAGCCTGTCACGCTAGAGGTCGAGAGTTCGAGTCTCTTCCAGGTCGCCAACAGAAGAACATCCAAAAATAAAAACCGTGTATAACTGTACGCGGTTTTTATTTACCTTTACCGCGTGTTTTGATAAAGTGTTTTATGTGGACTATAAACAAGGAGTTTTATATGAATAACGATCGTGCAAATGTAGGCTTAGTCCGGCTAAAGGACGGCAGGAATATGCCTCGGCTGGGGCAGGGGACGTGGCATATGGGCGAGCGCCATACAAAACGAAGCCAGGAGGTTGAGGCGCTCAGATATGGAATAGAGCTGGGAATGTGCCTAATCGATACGGCGGAAATGTATGCGGAGGGCGGCGCAGAAAAAATCGTCGGAGAGGCAATCGGCGGTTTTGATCGCGAAAAGCTTTTTCTCGTTTCCAAGGTATACCCGCATCATGCAGGGCGCGGGCATATATTTGCCAGCTGCGAAGCCTCGCTTAAGCGAATGAAAACAGATTATTTGGATATGTATCTTTTGCACTGGCGGGGAAGTATACCGCTTGCCGAAACGGCAGCGTGTATGGAAGAGCTGAAAGCGCAAGGCAAAATACGAGGATGGGGTGTCTCTAATTTTGATTCGGACGATATTTTGGATTTGCACGCGCAGCCGGGCGGGCAAAATTGCCTGACGGACCAAGTGCTGTATCATCTTGGTTCCCGGGGAATCGAGTACGATCTGTTGCCGCTTTTGGAAAATGAAGAGATACCGGTTATGGCATATTGCCCCATAGCAAGCGGAGGCAGGCTTGGCAAGGGACTGCTGGAAAATGCGGCGGTTAAAACGACAGCGGAAAAGCATAGTGCGACCGCAGCGCAAATTTTGCTGGCGTTTGTGCTGCGGCTGCGCGGCATGGCGGCAATTCCAAAAGCATCGAAAAAAGCGCATGTGCTCGAAAATGCACAGGCGGCAAACATTGCTTTGGATGCCGAAGATATGGAACGTTTGAATATTGCATATCCCTCTCCAGCGCATAAAGTGCCGCTGGATATAGAATAACCGAAAGGGAGCAAGCGCAATGGCGAAATTGGATATAAAGGAAAAAAAGTCCTTGTGGGACTATCTGAAAACCGTAAAAAAACCGGTGGTGTTGTATGGCATGGGGAATGGCGCAGAAAAAATCCATAAAGAGCTCGATAGGATTGGAGTGCGGGTAGACGGCGTATTTGCCAGCGACGAGTTTGTCAGAGACCAATATTTCTATGACCATAAGGTAATTACCTACAGCGAAGCAAAAAAAAGGTTCCCAGACATGGTGGTCTTAACTGCGTTTGGGTCGCACAGGGACGAAGTCGTCTCCCGCATTTACGGCATTGCGGAAGAATACGAGCTATATGCGCCCGACGTTCCCGTTTATGGCGATACGCTATTTGATGTGGAGTTTTATTGGAAGCACGAAAAAGAGTTAAACAGCGTATATGCCATGCTGGAAGACGATATGTCAAAGCAGGTTTTTTGTGATATACTGAATTATAAGATCAGTGGAAAATTGTGCTATTTAAGAAGCAGCGAATCAAGCCCGGAAGAGGCAATGCAAGCTGTGCTAAAGCTTGCGGACGACGAAACGTATATGGATGTAGGTGCATACAACGGAGACACCATACAGGAGTTTTTGGAGTATGTGTCCGGGTATCGGTACATCTATGCCATAGAGCCGGATAAAAAAAATTTTGACAAGCTTTTAAAAAATACAGGGCATCTGCAGTGCATTGAGCACATCCACACAGGGGTAAGCAAGCCGGGCGAAACAACGGGTACAATGACCGGTTCGGGCAGGGGTGCAGTACGCAGCAATGCGGCAGAAAAAGCAAAAGCAGAATTCGATACGATAGACAATATTCTGCACGGAAGGGAAGCAACATACATCAAGTACGATATTGAAGGCAGGGAAAAAGAAGCGATTGCCGGTGCACAGAATACAATACTGCGGTACAAACCCAAAATGCTTGTTTCTGCGTACCACAGAAGTGAAGATGTTTTTACGCTGCCGCTTGCCGTTATGGAAATCAGAAACGATTACAAACTGTATTTCCGGCGCTATCCGTGTATACCAGCCTGGGATATGAATTATTATTTTGTTTAATAAAAATAGATGCAAGGGGAACCAATATGAACAAAACACTAGGACAGGTCTTTTCATCTGCATGGGCAACTACGACGAAGAATTTTCTTCCGCTTTTTGTGGGGCAACTTATTTACGCGGGCATTTTTTTCGGTGCGGCGTTATTGTGCATATTGCCGGTTGCGCAAAATCCCTATAGTCCGTTTGTATTTGTACTAACGATAATGGGCATTATTCTGATATTTGTGTGCGCCATTTTTTTAACACCGCTTTATGCGGGGTTTATGGCTGCTATCATTCATCAGTACAATGTAACGGGCGTGGCGACTTCGTTTAAAACGGCATGGGAGCACGCAAAGCGAAATTATACAAAATTCCTTACCACGTTTCTGGTAACGCTGCTCTTCACATTCATTTTTGCATTTGTGTTAGGGATTATATCTATGCTCATCATGATTCCGGCTGCTTTCTCTGCAGCGTTTTCTGCCAGCTATTCCAGTTTCAGCGCGCTTACGATGATGTTGTCTATGCTCATTCCGGTTGCCATCGTTGCGGGTGTACTTGGTTTGCTGTTTGGCGTTGGAGTGATTGGAGCAAGATATATTCCGGAGGTGGAAGGAAAAAGCGCGTTCAAAGCCTTTTTTGCTTCATTCCGGTATGCGTACAATGGAAAATTCTGGCGAAATTTGGGGCATTTTTTGCTTATAGCACTCATTATTGGTGCAATTACAGGAACTGTTTCGGCGATTATGAATAATGTGGGCAATGTCAATTTTAGCTATCCTATGAACAGCAGCTACATGGGTTCATTCGCCTACAGCCAGCCGTTTTCAATGCTGGGGGCGGGCAGCGCTGCCGTAATCAGCCTGGTCACCGCATTGATTTCAATAATCGTATCGTCCGTTGTAGGGACGTTTCATCAGAGCTTCCTCTACGAGATATATAAAAATGCGCGTTTTTCCAGCGACGTAAAGGATGCAGTCAAGCGTTTGCAGGCGCCGCAGGGAAGGCTAAACTACTAAAGAACGCGGCGGGTAGTGCTAGATGGAAAATACCTTTTGGAAGCTATTGGTCTCTGCCGGAAAAACAATCAAAAATAATTTCTTTCTGCTTTTTTGGCCCCGGTTGATTTTATCGGGAATACTGTACGGATTCAGCCTGGTTATTCAGCTGTTTTTCCTGTTTCCGGCTGCACAAATGAACGATTCGGGCATGATATCCGTTTGGTCAGCGCTTTTGTTGGCTGTAAATACGGCAGTATGGCTTTTTATTTCGCCTGTTTTTACAGGGTTCACGGCAGCAGCGCTAAATCGGTTTCGCATAACAGGCAAAAAGGAAACAGCAGGCGTTTTTTGGGCGCACATGCGGCGAAACTATAAAAAATACCTGCTTACGATGCTTGCTTCACTGCCTTTTTCGGTTGCGCTCGGTGTGTTTTTTCGGTGGATTAATACATCAATAGGAATGAACACAGCATTAAAGAGCTCGTTATTTCCAAGCATTTTCGAGGGCGAGTTTTTTGCGGCGCCTGTTCGTAGCTATAATACCGCTGCCGGAGTTGTTGTGTTGGCCGCAGGTCTGCTATATACCCTCGGCGTTATGGGAACGGCGTTCATTCCGGAGTGTGAGGGAAAAAGTGGTTTCGGTGCTTTTTTTGCGTCATTCCGCTATGCATTCCGCGGAAATTTTTTCCGGAACCTCTGGCAGTTTCTGATTATCGCGGCGTCTGCGGGCGGTGTGCTTTGGCTGTTTGGAAAGGGAATTGCAACAACCGTATTGGCTGGGCTTACGCTTTCGGGCGCCGATTTTAGTGAGCAAAGCTGGTTGATTGTGCAAATTGCCGACCTGGTTGTCGGTTTCATTGTATCGGCGGTTATAAGCGTGTTTTACCAAAGTTATATCTATGAGCTGTACCAAAACGCAAAGCTTTCGGCAGGGGAAAGCAGAACGGATGTGCGGCGCAGCCTGGCAAAGCTGTGGAAGCGGGTGCGGTCATAATAATATATAAAATGCATTGAAAAAAGCGCGAAGCCGCAGTTTTCGGTTTCGCGCTTTTTGTATGGTCGCCATCGTTTGGCTTAAGAAACGCTGAACAAAATATCTCCATAGGTTGGCCACGGCCAGATTTTTTTAGAAACCTTTACCTCCATGGAATCGGAAATGCTCCGCAGCTCCTGCATAGCGGTAAATACGTTGCTCCTGTAATATTTCGCGCATTCCTCCGGGTCAATACACGCCTTGGCGCTGCCCAATGCATTGTCTAACGTATCAATGGCCTTCATAAAACTTGTTAAAAGCGAAGAGAGCTCCTTTACAAGCGAATCTTCAGCGGTTGTGTCTACGTCGCCGAGTTGTTTTTTTACAAAGGAAGACTCCGCAAGCTGCTGCGTATATTCCGTAACAGCCGGTATAATGCTCTTCTTGCTCATTTGAAGCATGGTTATGGCTTCAATGTTCAGCATTTTGCAATACTCATCCAGCAGTATTTCGCAGCGCGAGTAAATTTCCGCTTTAGAAAACACCTTATGCTTTTCAAACAACTGGATATTGTTCTCTTTAACGAAGAAGGGCAGTGCATCCGCTGTGGAGGGCAGGTTTAAAAGGCCGCGCCGCTCCGCTTCCGCAACCCACTCGTCGGAATAGTTGTTGCCGTTGAAAATGATTCGTTTGTGCTCTTGCATCGTTTCTTTAATAAGCTTGCGAATGCATGTATCCTTATCACTTGCGTTTTCCAGTTCATTCGCAAACTGCTCCAGCATATCCGCAACAATCGTATTGATGATAATGACCGGGCCGGAAACAGAAAGGGAAGAGCCAGGCATGCGAAACTCAAACTTATTGCCCGTAAAAGCAAACGGAGAGGTTCGATTTCGGTCTGTAGTGTCTTTTTTGAAGTTTGGCAGTGCGTTTACGCCGGTGTCCATCCGCCGCTTTGTGTTCACGCAGGCATTGTACTCCGTGCCCATTTCAATGCACTCCAATATCTGGGCAAGGTCATCGCCCAGATAGATCGATATTATGGCCGGGGGTGCTTCGCTTCCGCCCAGGCGGTGGTCATTGCCTGCGCTGGCAACAGAAAGCCGCAGCAGGTCCTGGTGCTTATCCACAGCCGCAATAGCAGCCGAAAGGAAAAGAAGGAACTGCAAATTATCCTGCGGGGCAGAAGTGGGCTCCAAAAGGTTTTCCCCAGAGTCCGTACTCATAGACCAGTTGCAGTGCTTGCCGCTGCCGTTTATGCCCGCGAAGGGCTTTTCGTGCAGCAGGCATTCCATCCCATGTCTGTTTGCAACCTTGCGCATCAGCTCCATAGTAAGCTGGTTGTGGTCCGAAGCAATATTGGCGGTTGTATATACAGGCGCAAGCTCGTGCTGTGCCGGGGCGACTTCGTTATGCTTGGTTTTTGCTAGCACGCCCAGCTTCCAGAGTTCCTTATCAAGGTCTTCCATAAAAGCGGCGACGCGCGGTTTTATAGAGCCGAAGTAATGGTCGTTTAGCTCTTGGCCTTTGGGTGGCGGCGCACCAAAAAGCGTACGGTGGCAATACATCAGGTCTCGCCGTTTTTCATATACAGATTTATCGATTAGGAAATACTCCTGTTCCGGCCCAACCGTGCTGCGCACATGCTTTGTTTCTTTACCAAGTGCCCGCAGTATCCGTGTCGCCTGATTGTCCAGCGCTTCCATGGAGCGCAGCAGCGGGGTCTTCTTATCCAGCGCTTCGCCCCCGTAAGAGCAAAATGCCGTGGGAATACACAAAACATTGTCCTTAATAAACGCAAAGGAGGTTGGGTCCCACGCGGTATAGCCGCGCGCCTCAAACGTTGCACGCAGCCCGCCCGACGGAAAACTGGATGCATCCGGTTCACCCTTAATCAGCTCCTTGCCCGAAAAGACCATAATAATCCGGCCGTCTTCGGTGGGAGAAATAAAGCTGTCGTGCTTTTCGGCCGTTATTCCGGTCATTGGCTGAAACCAATGGGTGTAATGGGTAACGCCATGTTCAATCGCCCAGTCCTTCATAGCGGATGCAACAACGTTTGCGACGGAAATATCAAGGTCCAGCCCGTCCTCCATTGTTTTTTTCAGCGCCTTGTATGTATCTTTCGGTAAGCGGGAACGCATGGTTTCGTCGTTGAATACCATACTCCCAAATTCCTTGGATAGCTCATACATATTTATGTCCCTCCTTATTCATATAAACGCGCTTATAGAAAATGTAAGCGCAACACATGTCCTTTGAAAAAAGGCACTGCGAAACGTATGATCACAGCGCCTTTGCCTTAACACAATGCGAGTATAAAACAAAATGCAAGACTTGTCAATACCTTTCTGCAAGAAAATGAAACTCATATTAAATAAATTGCAAATATTACGAATTAAAGAGTTGATAAATGAGAAAATATGAAATATTACGAATATAATATTGCAAATGCGCTTGACAATATTTATCAATTGACGATAATATAAATATAAGCGTCAGGCAGTTTGGGATATACAATAACTAATATTGATAATTGACCGTTCATCTTGGGTATGAAAGACATAACGGGAAGTATCTATGGAAATTATGGCAGAGAAAGCAGGGAAAAACAGATTATGTTAACAGGAGTAGTAGGGATAAACTGGGGGGACGAAGGCAAAGGGCGCATGGTAGACCTTCTTTCGGACGACTACGATATTGTCTGTCGTTATCAGGGAGGAAACAACGCCGGGCATACCGTCATCAATCATTTGGGGAAATTCATTTTGAACCTGATGCCTTCGGGCATTTTGCGTCCGGATGTTGTAAATATTATGGGAAACGGCATGGTAATAGACCTGCAGCACCTTTCGGATGAAATGAAAAAGCTTACCGGCGCCGGCGTAAAGATCACGCCGGACAACCTGAAAATAAGCGACCGTGCCGTTATATGCATGCCGTACCACGTCCGGCAGGATATTTTAGAGGAAGAACGCCTCAAAGATGCAAAATATGGCTCTACCAGGCGGGGCATCGCGCCCGTATATGGCGATAAATACCTGAAAAAGGGAATCCGGATGGGCGATCTGTTTTTTGAAGAAAGCCTGAAGCAGGCCGTTCATAATATCGTAGAATGGAAAAACCTGTTGATTGAAAACGGATACCACGCCGAAAAAGTAGCACCGCAGGATGTGCTCAACTGGCTGAAGAAGTATGGGGATGCGCTAAAGCCATTTATCTGTGATACAGGGCTTTACCTGGAAGGGGCGATTTGTGAGGGTAAGTCAGTCATGTTCGAGGCGCAGCTTGGTGCGCTTCGCGATATCGATTTTGGTATTTATCCATACACCTCATCCTCTTCTACGATTGCGGCGTATGCGCCAATCGGGGCGGGTATTCCCGGAAAAAAACTGGATATGACAATCGGCATTATGAAAGCATATTCTACCTGCGTTGGCGAAGGACCTTTTACAGCAGAAATGCACGGAAAGCAGGCAGACATGCTGCGCGAGCACGGCGGCGAATACGGCGCCGCAACCGGCAGGCCAAGGCGGGTCGGCGGGTTTGACGTTGTGGCTTCAAAGTACGGCGTGCGCGTGCAGGGTGCGGATAAGATTGCGCTCACTAAAATGGACGTGCTTTCGTATATGGATACGATTCCCGTGTGCACCGCCTACGAAATAGCGGGCAAAAAAACACAGGAATTTCCCGTGGGCCATATGCTCGAAGAGGCCGCGCCGGTGTTTGAGTACCTGCCCGGGTGGAAGTGCGATATTTCAAATATTCGCGACAAAAACGATTTACCCAAAGAAGCGGCGGCGTATATTGCCTACCTCGAAAAAGCGGTCGGCTGCAAAATTGCAATTGTTTCCGTCGGTGCGGAACGGGGAGCGTATATCAATATGTAGAGCGCTGCCGGCATAGCAAGAAAGTCTAAAAGCGCAGTACGGCGATGGACGCTGCGCTTTTTTTATTGTGTTTTTTATGATATAATGCTGCCTGTCCTTATCGGGAGGGGCAAAATGTATATAACGCTTTCTAATATCACAAAAAGCTTTGGGGAAGACGTCCTTTTCGAGGGCGTCAGCCTCACAATAAATGCGGGAGACAGGATTGGCCTAATCGGCGTCAATGGCGCAGGCAAGACCACTCTCTTAAATTTGCTTACAGGAGCGCTGTTGCCGGATAGCGGGTCGATACAAAAAAAAGAAAGCCTAAGCGTTGGCTATCTCCTTCAAAACAGCGGTATAGACAGCCGGAACACGATCATGCAAGAGATGCGGCTGGTATACGCAGAAGCGCTTGCAGCGCAGGAAAAAATGGACGAGCTGTCCGAAATGCTCGCTGGCGAGCCCGAGAATGAACGCCTGAAAAAAGAATATGCGGCAGCGGCCTCGGTGTTCGAGGCAAAAAACGGATACAACATGGATGTCGATATCCGAAAGATATTAAACGGAATGGGCTTTTCGGAAAAGGATGAAACGATGTGCGCGGCAGATATGAGCGGCGGAGAAAAAACCCGCCTTGCCATTGCCAAGCTGTTGTTGATGAAGCCGGAACTGCTTATTTTGGACGAGCCGACAAACCATCTGGATTTTACAACGCTGGTTTGGCTGGAAAACTATCTGGAAGGCTATAAGGGCGCAATTCTGACCGTATCGCACGACCGGTATTTCCTGGACAAAATCGTCACAAAAATATGGGAGCTGGACGACTGCGAGGTAACCGAATACCGCGGAAACTATTCCGCATTCAAGGTGCAAAAGGCGGAACGTACGGAGCGTCGGCTAAAAGAATACAAAAAACAGTCGCATAAAATAGAAAGCATGCGCGAGTACATAGATAAGAATATTGCGCGCGCTTCAACCTCTACCCGCGCCAAAAGCCGCGTCAAGCAACTGGCGCATATAGAACCGCTCAAAAAGCCGAAAACACATGTAAAAACGCCGCGGTTTATATTTGATGTCGCCCGAAAATCGGTAAACGATGTGTTGCACGTCCGCGATATGCAGCTTTGTGTGGGCGAAAATAGAGAGCAAATTGCACAAGGAATATCGTTTGATATTTATCGCGGGGAAAAAAGCGCGCTTATAGGCAAAAACGGCACTGGCAAGTCTACGCTCCTAAAGTCTTTGCTGGGCAGCCTGGTGCAGAAGGGCGATATCGAGTGGGGGAATAATGTCGATATCGGCTATTACGACCAGGAAAACAAGGATATGAACGGCAGTATATCCGTGCTGGACGAATTGTTGCGCCGCTATCCGGGAATGCTGGAGTACGATGCGCGCAGCATGCTGGGCCGTGTACTGATTACCGGCGATGAGGTTTATAAGAAGGTGGAAATGCTGTCCGGAGGAGAGCGGGCAAAGCTGGGGTTTGCCATACTGATGACGGGTAAATACAATACGCTGCTGCTGGACGAGCCGACAAACCATCTGGATCTTGCAGCGAGGGAAAGCCTGGAAGAAGCGTTGAAAAAATTCGAGGGAACATTGCTGTTCGTATCGCACGACCGGTATTTTATCAACGCGCTTTCATCCCGCGTGTTCGAGTTGGCCGACGGAATGTTTTTTCAATATGATGGAAATTTTGATGAATATACCCGCATAAAAGAACAGGCAACGCAGCAGATGGACACGGAAAATAGATCGGTGTCCGATTCGAAAACTAAAAAACCGGATGACCGCAAGCAGGAGAGGCGATTGCAGGCGCAAAAGCGCCAGCGCATTTCGGAGCTGGAAAGTAAAATTGCCGAACTGGAGCGCGAGGAAGCGGAGATCAATAAATATATCTCGCAGAATACGGCGGATTTTGAAGAGCTGCATAAAAAATACGAGCGCCTGACCGAAGTCAAGGCGCTGCACGACAAACTTGCGGACGAATGGCTTTCGCTGTTATAAATTATTGCTTGCGCAAAACATATACTGCAGGGTACAGGCCGCCGGCCTCAAACGTTGCACGTTTCAGAATTTCGAAAGCGCCGGAGTCCTTGATAAGCCGGGACGCCAGTTGCTTTTCGTGCGTATACAGAACAGCCAGTCCGCAGCTGTGCAACAAATCGGGCAATATGCTAAAATATGCCCTGTACAATTTTTCGTTTTTTGCGTGGCTGCCCACGCGCAGGCCAAACGGCATGTTGGTCAATATTTCGTCATATTTTTTATTGGTAAACTTAAGCGCGTCCATATAATGAAACTGTGGGTGGGCATAGGACGCAGTATTGTTTTCGTTTGCAGCTTCAATGGCCTTTAGGCTGATGTCTACGCCAGTTAGGCTGTGGTGCGGGTAGTAGCCGCGCTCGTAAAGCATGGTGCCGCTGCCGCAAAAATTATCCAGCACACGCGCATCGGGGTCAAAATATTCGCTGGCATATGCGCAAACACAGGCGGCGACGCCGGGCGCAATGCTTGCAGGAACGGCCTTTTTGCGGTAGGTAAACCGCTCATCGGTAAGCGTGTTCAAAAACACATCGGCCATTCCGTTTTCATCGATTTCTACCATAATTTCAATAGAATAGGAGGAAGGGGAGTTTTGAAGCTCCTTTAATCCATTCACGCATTTCTTGATGATATCCAAGCGTATCTGGTGCGAAACGCTTCTTACCTCCAGCCTGTATCCGCGAGCGCCGGTGCGTTGGATGATTGCATTTTCGCGTTTATGCAAAAACGCAGGCAGCTCCTCTACCTTGCATTTTCCAAGATAAATATAGGCGTGACGGAATGCACGCATTTTATATAGCCCATAAAAATCCGAAACCTGGTTTACAGCAATATATTTTCCGAATTTCTGTGGTTTGTACCCCATGTTGAAGCATTGGTTGTAAGTGACATTTAAGTTGGGGGTCGAAAGCGCAATGATATCTGTAGGCAAAACCCGTACAGTTACTTTTTCGCGCGTAACAAAATTAGACAATGCTTTGTTGAGCGCTGCTTTTTCTTCAAACAAATGCTTGTCCAGGTCGCTGCGCAAATCATAGGATTCTAAAAACTCCTTTGCCCGGAGAGTCTTTGCATTTCCAATTGCCAGTAAATAAGAGGGCAGGGTAAAAAAGGTTTTCTCGCGGCAAAGCGCAGCCACAAGGTCGTCCAGGCATTGGGCGGCGCAGTTTTTTCCAATGATTTGCGCCGTATGCATACGCACCTTTGGGTCGTCCGATTCAAGCAGCTTAAGCAGCTCGGGCGCACGTTTTTTAACAAACCCTTCTATCCGGTCGTCTGCATCCGCAAGGATGCGCGTGGCAACGCGCGCATGCGGGCCGGATACCAACTCATATATTTCATCAATTTTCTGATTGTTGATAATCTCATGCAGTGTCTCGCGTTTTATAGGAGTTTCCAGTACATGATAGTTTTTTACAAATTCATCCGTTGTCATTTCCGATACTCTCATAGATTACGTCAAGCACATTCTGTGTCCCGTCCGCTTCATGAGATTCCTCCATATTCTTAATCAACGACTTCCGATTGTTATAGAGGTCATCAAGCGCTTTTAGCAAGGATTGTGCCGAAAGCTCTTCCTGCGGAAGCATACGAGCAAACCCATGCGTATCAAAATATCCTGCATTGAGCAACTGGTCTCCGCGGCTGGCAGATAAGGGAAGTGGAATCAAAAGCGCCGGCAACCGCAAAGCCAGAAATTCGAAAACCGCGTTTGCACCAGCGCGGGACAAAGCAAAATCTGCGACGGCGTATATATCCTTAAGCTCTTCCGAAAGATATTCAAACTGCCGATAGTTCTCCCTGCCGTCCAGCGCGTGGTTCAGGTTGTTTTTACCGCGCAGGTGAACAATGAAGTATTTGTGCGTCAGTTGATCGATGCATTCATCTACAGCGGTATTGATTGCCCTTGCGCCAAGTGAGCCTCCCATTATTAATAACACCGGTAAGCCGCCGCTAAACTGGAGGAATTGCATACCTTTTTCTCTGTTGCCCGAAAGAAGCGTGCGCCGTACAGGCGACCCGGTAACAACGGCGCGTTCAAACCCTTCCTGTTTTTTATCAAACGACAGGCATACAACAGACGCTTTTTTTGCGCACAATCGGTTGGCGAGCCCAGGCGTATAGTCGCTTTCGTGAAGGATCACCGGAATGCTGAGTTTTGCAGCAGCATACACAACAGGCACAGACACAAAGCCGCCTTTGGAAAAAACAAGGCTGGGGCGCAGAGATTTAAGGATTTTTTTAGCGCCAAAATAGCCATTTATCAGTCGAAACAAATCGGTAAAGTTTTTGACACTGAAATAGCGGCGAAGCTTGCCTGCGCGAATAGCATGGTAGGGGATACCCGTTTCAGCAACGATTTCTTTTTCGATCCCATTCTGTGTGCCAATATAATGTACATCGATGATGTCATTTTTTTCCAAGTCTTCAAGCAGGGCAAGATTTGGCGTTACATGGCCTGCCGAACCGCCGCCTGTAAGTACGATCCTTTTTTTCATGCAGTATATCTCCAAAAAGTTTGTCAACCTATCATAGCACATGGGCCGTAAAGCTGCAATCTGCACGGTACAAGAAAATCTTAAGAAAGCCTGTATTGCCCGTACACAATGTGTATGATACAATAATCCAAGAATCCGAGAAAGCGGACAGAGGTTTTATTATTATGAATGTTCTGATACTTAGCATGACGGTTGGTCAGGGCCATAATTCAGCGAGCTATGCAATACAGGAAACGCTCGAAGAAAAAGGTCACACATGCCATATACTGGACACCTACAAATTTTTGAACCGTGCCGTTGGCGAAGCGTTTGACAAGGGCTATACCATGCTGGGGCGTGTATTTCCAAAAGTAAATGCAAATATCTATAAAGATGCAGAGCGGTTTAATGGCCGTTCCAATATGAAGCTGTACTTTCCATGGCTATTTGCCGATTTCAATAAAACAAAAATGCAGCAATATATCCTAGAGCAACAGCCGGACGTCATCGTCTGTACAATTGTTATGACGGCTATGTTGGTAAAGCTGCTGCGTGATTCAAACATGATCGACGAAAAAATAAAAACCTATGGTATTGTAACAGATTATTCGTTGCATCCATTTTGGGAATATACAGATATGGACTATTTTGTATGCCCAAACGAGTTGATGACTTGCGAGATGGTGGAAAGGGGAATCGACGAGCAAAGAATTTTGCCGACGGGCATCCCCATACGCAAGCGTTTTTCATATAGCATAGAAGAGACGATGGCGAGAGAGCGGCTTTCGCTGGAAAACGATCTGTTTACTATTTTGGTGTCTGCCGGAGGAATGGGCTTTTCGGGCATTCCCGAAACGCTGGCAGCACTGGATAAGATGCGCGGCTTGCAAATGGTTGCGGTCTGCGGCACCAATAAGCGGCTTTTTGCGAAGCTAAACGCAATGAAATTCAATAACAGGGTTCATGTTTTGGGGTATGTCAACAATATGGACGAATACCTGGATGCGTGCGATGTAATTGTAACAAAGCCGGGTGGGCTTTCTACTTCGGAAGCAATGGCGAAGGAAAAACCGATTGTTTTGCTGCCTCCTATGCCGGGGGTAGAAAACATGAACCAAGCATTTTTGGTCAATCATTCGCTTGCGGTTCATACAAGCGGATATGCGCCCATCCACCAGGTAATCGGTCAATTGCAAATCAACGAGGATAAGCTGCAGGAAATGAAGCGCGCGCACAAAAAATGGGGAAAAAAACACAGCTCTAAAACGCTGTGTGAATTAATGGAAGGACAAATGTAGCGCAATCTACCATGTTTTGTTTTGAGAGGCATCTTTTATTGCCCATTCGCACTGGGCAAGCTGGCTGCTGACCGGCTCTTCTCCGGGTTTTGGGAATAATCGCTGGTATATGCCCCCGCCAACCTGCACACGGGCTTTTGCATTATCCATTAATGCAAGCTCCATTCCCTTAAAAATATTACTTTGTATAGCTTTATCCAAGATAGGAACAGCAACCTCAACGCGTCGTTCGGTATTACGCGACATAAAATCTGCCGACGAAATATACATACGTCTGCGGCTTTCTTCTCCAAAAATATATACGCGCGAATGCTCTAAAAAGCGGCCGACAATGCTGCGAATACGGATGTTTCGGGTGGGGCCGCTCCGTTCCACATTCAGGCAGCATATACCGCGGATCACCATGCTGATTTTTACGCCGGCATCCGAGGCCTCAATCAGTTTATTGATGATATCGATATCGCTGAGCGAGTTCAGCTTAAAAAAACAACAAGCGTATGCGCCGCTTTTTGCAATGGAAATCTCTTCATCCAAAAAGCGCAGCACAGACTGTTTTAACGTCAATGGGGAGACCAAAAGTAAATCTGAATATTCTACCAACGAGCCAATGCTCAGGTTTTTGAATACATCCTGCACATTAAGCGCAATTTCTTCATTTGCCGTAATGAGAGAAAAATCGGTGTATAGCTTGGCGGTTGTTTCGTTGTAGTTTCCCGTTCCAATCTGCGTGATAAAGTTGATCGTATTACTGCTTTTCCTTGTAATCAGCAGGATTTTTGTATGGACTTTATATTTTTCAATGCCATAGATGATAGACACGCCGCTTTCCTGCAGGCGCTTAGACCAGTCTATATTGTTCTCTTCGTCAAACCGTGCCCGAAGCTCTACAACGGTAATCACTTCCTTGCCGTTCTCGGCTGCGCGGATAAGCGCGTCAATTACCTTCGACTGCTGTGCAACGCGGTACAGTGTAATTTTGATAGAAAGAACCTTCGGGTCGTCCGCCGCTTCGTCAAGCAATTTTAAAAACGTCCGGAAGTCCTGGTACGGATACGACAACAAAAGGTCGTTTTTTTGTATTTGCGGAATGATTCGCGTAGAGTAGTCGATGGAACCTAAGCGTTGCGGCTTGTAATACGGAAAAAACAAATTGCGGTATTTTTCGTTTGTAAGCACGCTTTTCAGCTCCGGGACAAAGGAAAGCAATGTAGGGGTCTCGCTGTAGTGAATCTGGTCCTGGCCGATTCCTAGGTGCTTAATAAGCATCTTTTTAATGGATGCACTGTCGTTTCCAACCATATCGACACGGATGGGCTCTAACTTGGTGCGTTTTTTTACCATAATTTCCATAATGTCGCGGTAAGACATATCGTAATCAAAAAAGGCCTCGTCCGCATCGATATCTGCATTTCGTATAACGGAAACCGCAGCGCGTTCCACAACCTTATGGTTAGGAAACACTTTATCCGCAAACATTAATAGAAGATTTTCGATAAGAGTGAATTTCATATACTTGCTGGGCAATAGCAAAATACGTTCAAAATATTCACTGGCAGGAACGATCCCCAGCCGATCGGAACCGGAGCCGTTTTTTTTGCGCAGGATAACGGCAATATAAACAGTGTCCGTTTGAAGAAAGGGAAACGGGTGGTGCTTGTCTATGATGTGCGGAGACAGCAGCGGCAATACATTTCGATCGAAATAGCGTTCCATAAAGCGGCTTTCGTATTTTGTCAGGTAGGTGTGCCCCCTGTAGAAAATACCATATTCTTCCAATTGTAAAAATACTTCTTTGAAAACATTGTTTTTCCTGGGCTCAAGCGCTTCAATTGACTGCAGGACAGCAGTTAACTGTTCCTCGGTATCCATACCCGAAAACTTGTCTGTTTCGTC
Organism: Christensenellaceae bacterium; assembly: GCA_050945895.1. GTDB lineage: Bacteria > Bacillota > Clostridia > Christensenellales > Christensenellaceae > JBMNTU01. The sequence continues at coordinate 17,761 of JBMNTU010000029.1, forward strand.
GTTTTTAAGAAGCAAACGGTCGTACAGGCTGCCGACGCGCACGCGTATAAACTCCTGCAGGTTGCTTTGATAGATTGCAACAAAGTTAAGACGCTCGAACAAGGGATTTGTATGATCCTCCGCTTCCTCTAAAATACGCTCGTTAAATTTTACCCAGCTCAAATCCCGGTTGATATAATGCTTGTATCCGCTACGCTCGCTCATTGTTTTGCTCCACAAAATATTCGTATAAATATTTTAAAATGTAGAAATATATCTCTACCTTCATTCATAAACAGAATTCTGTTTGTATTATCCTGCAATTGCATTGGAAAAACCTGAAATGTGTTTTCTTAAGTAATTATACATTTTTACCACTAAAATAGCAAATGCGCCAATTGAACCTTGAAAAAAGCGTGCTTTGCATATAAAATAAAAATATACTAATGAAAAGAAGGTATGGCGCATAATATGCATGATTCCTACGAGAACCCGCTGATTACAAGATATGCCAGCAAGGAAATGGCATATCTTTTTTCGGATGATAAAAAATTCAAAACATGGCGCAAGCTGTGGATTGCGCTTGCCGAAGCAGAGCACGAAATGGGGCTGCCCATCACGAGGGCGCAGGTAGACGAACTAAAAAGCCACGCCGAAGATATCAACTATGATGTGGCGGAGGCGCGTGAAAAAGAAGTGCGCCATGATGTTATGGCGCATGTGTATGCCTATGGAAAGCAATGCCCGGGCGCCAGTGGGATCATTCATCTGGGGGCAACAAGCTGCTTTGTGGGCGACAATACAGATATTATTGTAATGGACGAGGCGCTGAAGCTGGTAGAGCGTCGTTTGTTGAGCGTTATGCAGCAGTTGGCGCAGTTTGCTAGTAAGTATAAGGCTTTGCCGACGCTTGGTTTTACCCATTTCCAGCCGGCACAGCTGACGACAGTTGGAAAGCGCGCCGCGCTCTGGCTGCAAGACCTTTATATGGACTATGAACAACTATTGTTTGTCCAGTCGCAGATCAAGCTTCGCGGGGTGAAGGGAACAACAGGTACGCAGGCAAGCTTTTTGACTCTTTTTGAAGGCGATGCCCAAAAAGTTAAAGCGCTGGAAGTACGTGTTGCCCAAAAAATGGGCTACAATGCCATATATCCGGTTACTGGACAAACGTATCCACGGAAGTTTGACAGCCTTGTTGTAAATCTTTTGTCTTCCATAGCACAAAGCGCGTATAAATTTTCGAATGATATACGGCTGCTGCAAAATTTAAAGGAAATAGAAGAACCTTTCGAAAAAAATCAGATCGGCTCTTCTGCAATGGCGTATAAGCGCAATCCAATGCGTTCGGAACGCATTTCGGCGCTTGCCAGGTTTGTACTGTCGCTGAGTTCCAGTCCTGCGGTTACGGCGTCCACACAATGGTTCGAACGTACGCTGGATGACAGCGCCAACAAACGATTGGTTTTTCCGCAAGCTTTTCTTGCTATTGACGCTGTGCTTGAAATATATTTGAACATTACAAGCGGCCTTGTAGTGTATGAAAAAGTGATCTATAAGCATATTATGGAAGAGCTGCCTTTTATGGCGACGGAAACGATCTTGATGGAAGCTGTCAAGCGCGGGGGAGACCGGCAGCAACTCCACGAAAAGATACGCGAATACTCGATGGAAGCGGGTGCAAACGTCAAGCAGTATGGCAGTACAAACAACCTGATTGACCTGATAAAAAGCGACCCGTGTTTTCGTATGGACGCAAGTGAAATAGACGCAATACTGGATCCCCGGAATTTTATTGGTATGGCAGAAATGCAGGTAGATGATTTCTTGCGAGATATTATTGCCCCCGCTATACAGAAATATGACGGCCAGCTGGATACAACAAGCGAGCTTAACGTTTAAATAGCTGTTTGCGTGGTATTAATAGGGTTTATAAATAAATAGTGTTTTAAGATTTAGGAGGTTGCATATGAAAGATTTAAAAGGTACAAAAACAGAAAAATGTTTGAATGATGCGTTTGCCGGAGAGTCTATGGCAAGAATGAAGTATACCTACTATGCTTCGCAGGCCAAAAAAGACGGCTATGTACAGATTTCTAATATTTTTACAGAAACGGCAGACAACGAAAAAGAGCATGCCGAACTTTGGTTTAAATGGCTGCACCCAGACAATAAAATTCCAGATACGGTTACAAACCTGAAGGATGCGGCAGCAGGCGAACATTATGAAACAACAGAAATGTATCCGTCTTTTGCAAAAATTGCCAAAGAAGAGGGCTTTGAAGAGATCGCGCGAGAATTTGAAGGTGCGGCAGCGGTAGAAAAGGCGCACGAAGACAGATATAATAAGCTGCTAGATAATATTGTCACCGGAAAGGTGCTTGAGCGGGACGAGCCGGTAATTTGGCAGTGCGCGAATTGCGGTCATTTGCAAAAGACAAAGGCGGCGCCAGATAAATGCCCGGTCTGCCAGCATCCCAAAGCGTATTTTCAGCTGATGGAAGATAATTTCTAATAAAACAAAAAGAAGCAGTCTTTTGCAAGGCTGCTTTTTTTTATGCAAGTAATCACTTTTTGTGATATGCTGCCTATCCGGCAATAAGGATGTTCTTTTTCTTTTTTCCGATATACAAATTTTCATCACTCCGCTTAATACTCTCAAACGGATTTTCTGGATCGAGCACAGCTGCACCAATCGTAACGGTGATGCGGATATCTGCAACGGCCGTTTTTATTGTGGTTTCAGCCAGCCGACTGCGAAATTTATCTAGAATTGTGTAGGCAGTGGGGAGCTCTACATTTTCCAGGACCAGCAAAAATTCTTCGCCGCCCCAGCGGAAAACAATATCGGATTTTCGGACGCTTTTGGAAATTAACCCTGCCAATGAAACCAACACCTCGTCACCACATTGATGCCCGTATGTATCGTTTACATATTTAAAATCGTCTATATCCATCATGGCCACACAATAGGGGATACCGCTGCGGATGCTAATTACATTGGTAAAATAAGATTCTGCGTAACGGCGGTTAAAAAGCCCGGTTAGGGGGTCTGTGTTTGCCAGCGCAGACAACGTGTCCATTTTATCTTCGGTAATCTGCTCTGTAATACTCTTTACAATATTACCGCTGGAAAGCTGCACCATTGTTCCAACTGCAAGTAAGTAAATATTGGAAACGGTCAGGAAATCGTTCAGGTCTTTGGGAATGTCTATAATCGGAACACTGTTGAGGCTATAAAGAATGCCGGGAAAGCCTGTAGCAATAACGATAATTGTTACAATTGTACGAAACCTTGTTGAAGCATACGGCAAAACGATTTGCAGAGACAGCACCAATAAATAGTAGCCCACAACATAATTTGTTATACCTGTAAGTATAATAGTGATGGTGGCGTACAGAGAAACGTCTATTGTAAGGATCAGGGAAATTGCTTTGAATTTTCGGCGGCGGTGTTTTTGTTAATCTAAAAATACAGCAAATGGTCACCAAAAATACAGCACATGCCCAGAGATAAAACGGGCATCTCAGCACCGAGCTAAAACTGCTATCCTTTAGAGTGCTACGAAGCCAATAAA
>JBMNTU010000030.1:0-21289 GCA_050945895.1 Christensenellaceae bacterium
CGTATATATTCCCCAAAGGAAGGCGCTCTTTCTGGCAGACAATTGCTCTTCCACCATGCATAGCCTTTCGCAGGCACACGCCTCCTCCTTTACGGACGGAAACGAATGGGCCAAATTCCTGACGGAGGCCTACGTAATGTTTGGCACGGACGCAGAGGTCGCTTTTTCTGCGCACAATTGGCCGCATTTTGGAGCGGAGGTCATTTATGAGTATATGGAAAACACTGCTATGGCATACAAATACATCCACGACCAAACGCTGCTCTACATCAACCAGGGATACACGATCGACGAAATCGCCAACCGTATTTCCCTTCCGGATGAACTGGCTCAACATTGGTACACACGGCAATATTACGGAACGGTCGAACAGAATGCACGCGCCATATGCGAGCATTATATGGGCAGCTACGACGGCAACCCGGTCAATTTAAACCCGCTTGCTCCCGAAGAGAACGCCCGGAAATTTGTAGAATACATGGGTAACCCAGAGCGCGTTCTTGGCCTTGCACAGCAGGATTTTGAAAACGGCGAATACCAGTGGGTCGCGCAAATCACCAATATTTTGGTGTATAACGACCCAGAAAACACCGATGCGCGTTACCTGTGCGCCGACGCGCTGGAACAGCTTGGATACCAGCAGGAAAGCGGCGCAATAAGGAATGTGTACCTTACTGCCGCCTACGAGTTGCGTAACGGCAAACCGGACCCCTCTGCGCAAAAAGCAATGGGCAGCCCCGACATTTACAGCAACATGACGCCGGAAATGTTTTTCGACTATTTGGGCGTGTTGATTGACGGCCAGGCAGCGCAAAACAAGGAAATCCGCCTGAATTTTGTTATTTCGGACACAAACGAAAAGTTTTATGTCCACCTGAAGGCCGGCACGCTTCTATATTATAAAGGCGCGCAGGAAACCAATGTAATCGCTACGGTAACGTGCACATCCGACGACCTGTTTTTGCTGCTGGATGTGGGCTCGAGCGACATGCCCGACGTCATCCAGATCGAAGGAAATGCAAACGCCGTGCGCGAGCTGGTGGAAGACACCGTGGCTTTCGACCCGTTTTTCAACATTGTCGAACCCTGACCGTACAGGAGAAATAATTATGAAAACTTTGATAATGTACTATTCACTGTCTGGCACAACAGACAGGCTGGCACACAAGCTGGCCAACGAAAAAAACGCAGACCTGGCGGAAGTAAAGGAGCAACGGAAGCGCAACGTGTTAACCGCCTTCTTTGCCTGCCCCGCGGCTATGAGTCACAAAAAAAGTAAAATACAGCCGCTCGATATCGACTTTTCGCAGTACGATGCGTTTATTTTGCTTGCGCCCATTTGGGCGGGCCACCCTGCGCCGCCCATGAACAATATGCTAGAAATGATTCCCGCCGGAAAGGATGTGGAAGTTATGCTTGTATCCGGCGGAGGTACTTCGGGCAACAGCATACAATGGATTACCGACACGCTGAAAGAAAGGGGCGCTGGCAACGTCGTTGCGGTCGATGTTAAAAGCGCAGACGTACCATGAAATATATCATCGACTGTGATCCGGGCCACGACGACGCCATTGCCCTTATGCTTGCCGTGTTGTCTGGGAAAATTCCGCTTTGCGGCGTAACGACCGTGGCAGGCAATGCCTCTATCGGGCACACAACCGAAAACGCGCGCAAAATACTCGCTTTTTGCAGCGCCGGCGATATCCCTGTTTATACAGGCCATTCCCGTCCTCTTTCCCGCCCGCTCCTCAACCGTTCGGGCGAGCGCGTACACGGCAAGGATGGGCTTTCTGGCGTTACAATCGACGCTGTGCTGCCTCCCCTTCCGGAAGAGCATGCGGTAGATTTTATTGTTCGCACATTGCAAGGCCAGCGCGAAAAAACGACGTTGATTTGCCTTGGGCCGCTGACAAATATTGCAGATACCCTTCAAAAGGCGCCGGAAGCTGCAAAACGGGTCGATAAGCTGGTGATTATGGGCGGTGCCGTCGATGCGCCGGGCAATGTTACGGAATATTCGGAGTTCAATTTCTATGTCGATTCCGAGGCGGCGGAAATCGTTATTGGCAGCGGCATCCCCACATACCTCCTGCCGCTGGATGTAACGATGAAGGCACTTTTTTATGAAGAAGAAATCGCGCAGCTTGGGCGCTCCGCAAGCAAATATGCCCGGCTTGCCGCCGACTTGCTTACGCAATACGCCAATAATTACCGCGAAGAGCTCGGCTATTTTGCCTGCCCCCTGCACGACGCGCTTTGCATTGCTGTCCTGCTCGACCCGCTTCTGGTAAAGTTCAAAACACGGCGGCTGCACATTACAACATCGGGCGCGGCACATGGTATGTGCGAAGAAACAGCAGACGGCTCCCCCGTTTTTTGCGGGGTGAATATCGACCGAAAGCGTTTTGTCTCCTTGCTTGTCAATATTTTAAACGCCGTAAAATAAAAAACACCTGCAATTTTCGAGCGCATGCCGCGCGGCTCTTTCCGCACATCCAAGCGCTATACTACACAAAAACACAAACAAAATGACCGCGCCTTTTTTCGCGCAGCCATTTCGTTTACATCCTTTTGTATTTGCTTTTCCGTTATGCCTTACCGGCGGCAAGCCGGGCGGGCGTTTTTTTATTTTCCCTCTTGCTTTTTGCGGTGCGCGGCCAGCTTTTCCAAATCGCCGTCAAACGTGTGGTTGTCCATTGCGTACGAAGCCGTGCCGTCCAGCGCGTCTATTCTTTGCATGTCCTCGTCCGAAAGAGCAAAATCGAACAGCTGGATGTTTTCGTATATCCGCTCTTTTGTCGAAGACTTTGGTATAATGATATTCCCCTTTTGAAGATGCCAGCGAAGCGTCACCTGCCCGGGCGTCTTTCCATATTTACTGCCCAGCTCGGCCATTAGCGGCACTTCAGACAGATGTCCGTGGAAAAGCGGCCCCCATGCGGTTACGGCTATACCTTTGCCTTCGCAGTACGCCCGCGTTTCCTTTTGCGCGTTGTAGGGGTGCAGCTCTACCTGGTCGTCTGCCGGAACGGCCCCGCTGTATGCAATCAGCTCCTCTAAATGATCTGCGCTGAAGTTGGATACGCCGCATGCCCGTATCGCACCTTTTTGCTGATATTCGTTGATAACATCCCACGCTTTGTGGCGCGCGTCAATATCTACGCCCGGCCAATGGATAAGGTAAAGATCCGCATAATCCATTTTAAGGCGCTTCAGGCTGGCTTGGATCTGCGCTTCTGCCTCGTTTAGGTACAGCGGCCAAACCTTTGTGGTAATAAAAAGTTGCTCCCGCGGGATGCCGGAATCCTTGACGGCCTGCCCCACCACATCCTCGTTTTTATAAAACTCGGCCGTATCGATATGGCGGTAGCCGATATCGATGGCATAGCGAATCGCGTCGTACAGGTTATCTGAACGGAGCGTACCCAACCCCACACACGGGATTTCCACCCCATTGTTTAGTTTGCAGGTTGCCGTCATGTCTTCTTTCATTTTGTTCTCTCCTTCATTTTCCGCGCTAGCGTAATCAGAAAATCCAAGCCTTTTATATAGCTTTGTTCCCCCATTCCAAAGAAGGATGCCACGCACACCTCACGAATGACAGACACCTTACGGAATGGCTCCCGCTTATTGATGTCGGATAGATGCACCTCCACACAGGGGATACCGATAGAAGAAATTGCGTCGTGCAGCGCATAGCTGTAATGTGTGAGCGCCCCAGCGTTGAGCACAATTCCATCCACACCCGAAAAATGCGCCTCATGGAGCGCGTCGATCAGTGCGCCTTCGTGGTTGGACTGAAAAAAATCCAGCGAAACATCCTTTCCTTCCACATGCTCCAGCAGGTTTTTGTTCAAATCCTCCAGTGTTCCGCTCCCATACACGGCTGGTTCGCGGATTCCCAGCATATTCAGGTTTGGGCCATTTATGACCAACAGCGATATCATGCGCTTCCCTCCTTTTTTACAGTATTCCGTCAAACGTCTGGTTGTCTACACCGCGTCCCAGACCTTTGTTCCTGTTTAGCGCATCGATGCTTTTCATGTCTTCTTCCGAAATTTCAAAGTCATACAGCTTTGTGTTTTCGACGATCCGTTCCTTGTGGGTAGATTTTGGAATGATAATAAAACCATGCTGCAAATGCCAGCGAAGCGTTACCTGCGCCGCCGATTTGCCATACTTTTTGCCCAGTTTTTCCATTAGCGGCGCCTCGGAAAGCCTGCCCTGGAATATGGGCGCCCAAGAGGTGATTGCAATATCGTGCGCGTTGCAGTACGCAGCGACCTCCGGCTGCATTTTAAAGGGATGCATCTCTATTTGGTTGACGGCCGGCGCCGTTTTTGAATACGCCGCCAAATCCTCCAGATGGTTGACGCTGAAGTTGGATACACCCAGCGAGCGCAGCTTTCCCTGCTCACGCTTTTCGTTCATCATATCCCATACGCGGTGGCGCAGGTCGACTTTTGTCCCCGGCCAGTGGATGAGATATAAATCTAAATAGTCCAGCCCTAAAAGCTTTATGCTTTCGTCAAAGGTTTGCGAGGCTTTTTCAAAATCTGTCGGCCAGATTTTTGTCGTAATAAAAATCTCTTCGCGCGGCACATTCGAATGGGCAATGGCGCGGCCCACGTCTGCCTCGTTGTGGTAGAAGGTGGCCGTGTCTATATGCCTGTAGCCTGCGTCCAGCGCATCCCGGACAGAATTGTACGCATCCTCCGGCGACGCTTTGTATGTGCCAAACCCCAGCCGCGGAATCTTGTACCCGTCGTTTAGAACCCTTACATCGTGCATATCGCGTAATTCAATACTCATTTTTCTTCTCCTTATAAAATACCGTCAAATGTCTGGTTGTCTATTTCCGGTTCAAAGCTTTGGTTTCTGTTCATCCCGTCGATCAATTTCATGTCTTCCTCAGAAATTTCAAAGTCGAACAGCTGTGTGTTTTCGATAATGCGCTCCTTTTTTGCAGACTTTGGAATAATAATATACCCATGCTGCAAATGCCAGCGAAGCGTTACCTGCGCTGCCGATTTTCCATACTTTTTGCCCAGCTCGGCCATTTGCGGCGCTTCGGAAAACCGCCCCATAAATATGGGTGCCCAAGAGGTAATTGCAATATCGTGCGCGCTGCAGTACGCAACAACATCCTCCTGCGAAATAAGCGGGTGCATTTCGATTTGGTTGGTAACGGGTTTTGTTCCCGAATACGCCGCCAAATCCTCCAGGTGGTTGACGCTGAAGTTGGACACGCCCAGCGAACGCAGCCTGCCCTGCTCCCTTTTTTCGTTCATCATATCCCACACGCGGTGGCGCAGGTCTACTTTGGAGCCCGGCCAGTGGAGCAGGTAGAGGTCGAGGTAATCCAGCCCCAAAAGCTTCATGCTTGCATCGAAGGTTTCGGATGCTTTTTCAAAATCCGTCGGCCAGATTTTTGTCGTAATAAAAATCTCTTCGCGCGGCACGTTCGAATGGGCAATGGCGCGCCCAACATCTGCTTCGTTTCCGTAAAGCGTGGCTGTGTCTATGTGCCTGTAGCCTGCGTCCAGCGCATCGCGCACAGAGCGGTACGCATCCTCCGGCGACGCTTTATTTGTGCCAAACCCAACGATCGGCATTTTATATCCGTCGTGCAGCACCCTTACGTCGTGCATATCATGCAAAACCATAATGCATCTCCTTTTTTGGCAAATTATGATATACTGAAAATATAAAAAATGATACTATATGTACTATCTTAATACCGAATCGGTATAAAAATCAAGGAGTATATTATGCCTGGAAGCTTTTTCGTTATCGGCTCCCCCGTTGCCCATTCGCTTTCGCCGCAAATACACAGCACTCTGTTTGAGCGCTATGGCTTATCCGGCTTTTCGTACGGTATACGCGAGGTAACAAAGGCCGGCCTGCCCGCCTTTTTGGACGAAGTCCGCAAAACCGGCGTCTCCGGCTTCAATATTACAATGCCGCTTAAGCAGGATGTCCTTCCCTATCTGGATTTTATTGACCAAAGCGCGCAAAAGGGCGCCAACACCGTCGTACAAAAGGACGGGAAGCTTTTGGGCTATTCCACGGACGCTCCCGGTTTTTTTCGGGCGCTGCGCACAAAAATCAGCGACCTTTCAGGCAAAACGATCCTGTTTATTGGCGCGGGCGCGGTTGCAGAAGCGCTTGCGGGGTACGCGTCCTCGCAGGGAATGGGCAGAATCTTTATCGTAAACCGCACCGCCACAAAGGCACAAAAAATTGCAACGCAAAAAAACATGCTGGCGGGCGGGCTGGATGCGCTTTTGGGCTGGCTGCCCGAATGCGACATACTTGTAAACACCACGCCGCTGGGCATGGCGGGCACCAATGAAGATTTTGACGACCTTTCCTTTTTGGAGCAACTGAAAAAGGGCGCGCTTGTCTGTGACCTGATATACAAGCCGGACAAAACTGCGTTTTTAAAATCTGCCCAGGCGCTGGGCTTCGACATACAGAATGGGCTTTATATGCTGATTTGGCAAGCCTTTTTTGCTTTTGAAAAATTCACAGGCATCTTGCCGACCGATGCCGATTTCGAATACATTCTCTCTTTGCTGCAAAAAAACTGATTTCGGAGGCAATTATGGAAGCAATCGTTCAATATTTGAAAAATAATGTGATTGGGAAAATGCTCTATACGGAAGAGCTTCGCTACTCTCTCGACGATGGGACGCTGGAAGGACGCTATTCGGACAAAATGTCGTTTTGCAACCTACGCGCTTCCGATTTTGTATTGACGTTCGATATGTTTATTGCCGCCGATGAAAAAGTATTTTTTAACACCGGACATAAGAAAGGCGAACTCGCCAAAGACCACAGCGCAATCTCCCTTTTCAGGTACGAGCTTGCGCGGCGCAAAAGCACCGGAAAGCCGACCGGCTTTTTCCGTATGGTTTCCGCAACAGGCAAAAGCGCCTCGGCAGAGGGTGTCGTTTCGTCTATCTATGACGTAAGGCTGGAGGGCAATATTCTTTGCCTGACCGAAGACCAGGCGCTCTACCGCGACCAGACAAACGGCAAAGGAAGCTACAAGCCGGCGGCGTTTCATGCCGACCAGCGTTTTTATCTGGAAAATGAAAAGCTGCATTTTTCCTATAAAGGCGAAAGCTTTGACGTAGACCCAAACAACTTTATGCGTTCTGCATCGGCAGACAGCTTTCCCGCTTTTATTGCGGTGGAAAAGTAATTTTTTGATGATTTTTTACTCTCATTATACAGTCTCGTTTTTTTATTGCGGATACTTGACAATCCATATGTAGTATGAAAGAATAGTACATGTGCCACATGTTGTATTTATTGATCGTTTTAACGGAGGTTTGGCAATGTTCAAAAACATACAAAAGCGGGACGGGCGCGTCGTTCCCTATCATATCGAAAAAATTGAAAAGGCGATTGCAAAGGCCATGCAGGCAGCCGGACGCAACGAGCAAGGCGAAAGCCTGCGGCTTGCGACTGTTGTGGAGCAAAAGCTGGGCGAGGCGTTCGATTCGGCTACGCCCGGCATCGAGGATATTCAGGATGCCGTGGAAGACGTGCTTATGGAAAGCGGCTATGCCTTTGTTGCCCGGAAATACATCCTGTACCGCGCCGAACGCAGCAAGGCCCGCGAGCGTAATACAAACCTGATGCGTATTTATGACGAGCTTACCAACAAAGACGCCAATTTAAGCGATATGAAGCGGGACAACGCCAACATCGACGGCGATACGGCCATGGGCGTAATGCTTAAATACGGCTCGGAAGGTGCAAAGGACTACTACGAAAAGTTTATTTTGACGCCCCAGCAGGCAAAGGCGCACAAGGAAGGCGATATTCATATCCACGATTTTGATTTTTATACACTGACGACGACCTGTTGCCAGATCGATATAGACAAGCTTTTTACCGGCGGTTTTTCTACCGGACACGGGCATCTGCGCGAGCCAAACGGCATACAGAGCTATGCGGCGCTGGCGTGCATCGCCATACAATCCAACCAGAACGACCAGCATGGCGGGCAAAGCATTCCCAATTTCGATTACGGCCTTGCGCCCGGCGTGCATAAAACCTACAAACGCCGCTACGCAGAAAATTTCTACAAGGCCGCCGCCCTGCTTGCGCCGGATGCCGATTTATCTAAGGACGGCGTAGCGCAAACCATTTCGGATATAGAGAGAGATTTTGGCGCTTTTCCTGCGCTTACAATGTCGCCCGAATACCGCAAAAGGGAAAAGGACACATTTTTCTCCATTATTCAGGACGAAAAAACGTTTGAGGCAATCCTCGGTTTTGCAACCGAGCATGCGCTTGCCGAAACAGAACGCGAAACCGCACAGGCAATGGAAGCGCTGGTGCACAACCTGAATACCATGCACAGCCGTGCAGGCGCGCAAACGCCGTTTTCCAGCATCAATTACGGCACAGACACTTCGCCCGAGGGCAGGATGGTTGCCCGAAATGTTATGCTGGCAACGGAGGCCGGGCTGGGCAACGGCGAAACTGCCATTTTCCCCATTCACATTTTCAAGGTAAAGGAAGGCGTAAACTACAACCCCGAAGACCCGAATTATGACCTTTTCAAGCTGGCGTGCCGCGTTAGCGCAAAACGGCTGTTTCCTAATTTTTCGTTTTTGGATGCGCCTTTCAACAAGGCGTATTATGTAGCAGGCCGCCCCGAAACGGAGGTTGCGTACATGGGCTGCCGCACACGCGTGCTGGGAAACACATACGACCCGCAAAGCCAGGTTACGTTTGGCCGCGGCAACCTAAGCTTTACGTCCATCAACCTGCCGCGCATTGCCATAAACAGCAAGGGCAGCATCGAGTGGTTTTTTGAAGAGCTGGAGCGCAAGCTGGATCTTGTAACCAAGCAGCTTTTGGACCGGTACCGCATACAGGCGGCCAAAAAGGTACGCAACTTTCCCTTTTTGATGGGCCAGGGCATATGGATCGGCTCCGATACGCTGGGGCTGGACGATACGGTGGGCGACGTGCTAAAGCACGGTACGCTTTCCGTTGGCTTTATCGGCCTGGCGGAAGCGCTTGTCGCGCTGACCGGCAGCCACCACGGGCAAACGGCGGAGTCGCGCAATCTGGGGCTGGAAATCGTCGGCTTTATGCGCGATTACCTCGACCGCCTGAGCGAAGAAAAACAACTGAATTTTACACTGCTTGCTACTCCTGCCGAAGGGCTTTCGGGCAAGTTTGTCCGCATCGACCGAAAAAAATACGGGGAAATTGCCGGGGTGACCGACCGGGAGTACTATACAAACGGATTCCATGTGCCGGTTTACTTCCCTGTTTCCGCTTACGAGAAAATACAGATCGAAGCGCCCTACCATGCGCTGACGAATGCCGGGCACATCACCTATGTGGAGCTGGACGGCGACCCGGTCAAAAACATCGATGCGTTTGAAAAAGTCGTCCGCGCCATGAAGGATGCGGGCGTCGGCTACGGCTCTGTCAACCACCCGGTCGACCGCGACCCGGTGTGCGGCTACAACGGCATTATAGACGACGAGTGCCCCGGCTGCGGCCGCAGGGAAGGCGCAGGCGCGCCCGGCTTCGAGCGCATCCGCCGGATAACCGGTTACCTTGTGGGCACGCTCGACCGCTTCAACGACGCAAAACGCGCAGAGGAAGCGCAGCGTGTTAAGCACAATGTCTGAAAAAATCCGCGTTGCCGGAATAGAAAATGACTCCATTACAGACGGTCCTGGGCTGCGGCTGACCATTTTTTTGCAGGGCTGCCGCAAAAGCTGCCCGGGCTGCCACAACCCGGCGGCGCAACGCATGGACGGCGGAACGCTTTACACGACAGACGCATTAATGGAAATGATCGGCAAAAACCCGCTGCTTTCCGGCGTTACATTCAGCGGCGGCGAGCCGCTTTTGCAAGCAAGAGGCCTTTTGCCGCTTGCAAAACAAATCAAAGAGTCCGGATTGCACATTGCCGTCTACACCGGGTACACATTCGAAGAAATACTGCTGGAAGCAAACGAAGACGTATTGGAGCTGCTCCGGCTTTGCGACACGCTGGTCGACGGGCCGTTTTTACTGGAGAAAAAGTTGCTGTCGCTGCCCTTTCGAGGCTCTCAAAACCAGCGTATATTAAACATTTCCGCATCGCTTGGGTGCGGCAGGCCGGTTTTGGAGCAGGACGATAGCTGGCATGCAACGGATACAAAGGAATAGAGCAATGAATATACGAGAATACACAGAGGGCGACCTGCCCGAAATGATCGAAATCTGGAATGCTATTGTTTGTGAGGGCGTCGCCTTTCCCCAAACCGACCCGCTAACAGTACAAAGCGCTCGCGCCTTTTTTGGCGGGCAAACTTATACGGGTGTTGTCCACAATGATGGCGAAATTCTTGGTTTGTACATCCTGCACCCAAACAACGTGGGCCGCTGCGGACATATTGCCAACGCATCGTACGCGGTAAAGGAGGGCCAACGCGGAAAGCATATCGGCGAAAAGCTGGTGCGTCATTCGCTTCAGATGGGGCGGGAAAAGGGCTTCCGCATCCTTCAGTTCAATGCGGTCGTCGTATCCAACACCGGCGCTATCCATTTATACGAAAAGCTTGGTTTCCGGAAAATAGGCATTGTGGAAAACGGTTTTTTGATGAAGGACGGCAGCTATTCGGATATTATGCTGTTTTACATCCCTTTGGCGGACTAACCCTCTTTCATCTTGACGAGGGCTTGGCACGAATATATAATGAATGAAAGAAAAATGGATATAAATGGTGGAGTCTATTGAATTCGAACATGGAACAACTGTATTTGAGTATTCTTGACACCATTTGCGATGGTGTATACTTTATTGATGCGGAACGCCGGATTTTGTACTGGAACAAGGCGGCGGAAAACATAACCGGCTATACTTCCGATGAAATGGTAGGCAAAACCTGCATAGACAGCCAGTTGCGCCATATGGACGGAGAGGGCCGCGCTCTGTGCTCTGCAGATTGTCCGCTCCTTGCCATCCTAAAGGACGGCAAGCCACGCAAGGAACGCATTTTTGTATGGCATAAAAACGGCCACAGCATACCCATTGTAATTAACATATCCCCCTACTTCGAAAACGGCAAAGTTGCAGGCGCAATTAAGGTGTTTTCCCAGGAGTCGCCCACTGTTTACGAGGACGACCTTGTAGAGCGCCTGTCGGGCATTGCGATGCACGACGCGCTAACGGGGCTTCCCAACCGTCGGTACATCGAAAGCTTTTTAAGCTACAAGCTGGATGAGTATGCCCGATTTGGCAAGCTTTTTGCCGTACTGTTTGCCGATATAGACAATTTTGGCAGCTTCAACAACCGCTATGGGCACGATGTCGGCGACGCCGTTTTGACGAGTATTGCATCCAGCATCCACGCGAGCATCCGCAAAAGCGACCTGATTGGGCGCTGGGGCGGCGAAGAATTGGTGGGCATTTACTCGATTGTCAAGCCGTTTGACGCGCCCATCCTTGCAGAAAAATTCCGCAAGCTGATCAGCAATACGCAGGTGCCGTCTAAAGAGGGGCCGCTCCATGTAACCGTTTCGGCGGGCATCACCGTTATCCGTCCGTCCGACACCGCCGATTCTATTGTAGAGCGCGCCGACATGCTGATGTATAAAAGCAAGCGCGCGGGCAAGGATCAGGTTTCCTTTGAATAAACGTATACAAACTATAAATGCCGGACAAGCGCATCGCCTGCCCGGCATTTTTATGTATCGTATTGGTTTTGCCCTGCGCATCATACGCCGCGCGGCGTATGGCAGGAAGGACAGGCGGTATGTACGGAATCGTACATCGCTCCGCAATTGCGGCAAAAAACATTGCCCGATTCTACAGCGTTTGCACCCACGGGGTTTATATTTACATCCTGGTTCGCACTGCTGCGCAGCGCACGCCGGAGCCCTGCAACATTTACCAGCGTAATAATGCTGACAACCAACCCTGCCGCAGCAACACCAAGAACTACGACCCACTCTATGCCCATATCTATGTCCTCGCTTTCTTTGCTACCGCCCGCCTAATAAGGAGCACCACCAAAACCGCTATGCCGCATATAGCAACCAGCGATCCAACAAAAAGCGGCGTATTATTGTACCAGCGGTAGAAAACACTTGTCGTAATGAGGAAATCTGAAATTTCCAGCGTGCTCTCGTTGCCTGCTGCGTCCGATGCCACAATCAGCATCGATTGCTTTGAGTTTGACGCCGGAATAACAAATTCCTGGTCGGCGGTCACCTGTGTTTCAATTTTTTCTCCATTGAGGTAAACGCCCACATCATGCAACACAAGGTTATCCGTGACCGAAATAGCCGCATGCAGCTCGTCTACCGGATATTGCATTCCGTTTTCCAGCCCGATGGATACGATGGCAGGCGGTGTTTTATCGATACCGAATGATATCTCGGTTTTTTTCGATTCCTGTATGTTTTCGTTTACATTTCCTGCCGCATCAACAGAATACAATGTTACAACATAGCGGCCATCTCCAGCAAACTGCATTTTTGGAATGATGTATTGGTACTGACTCCACGTGCCTTCGCCGCCGCTTCGGTCTACCGAGTAGTCCTCCCCTTCTACCAGATCTTTGGGAATGCCGTTGTATGTCATTTTTACATTGATGGTATCGTGCCGCAGGCTGTCTACATTGGTTTCCGTTACCACCACGTCCACTTCATTTTGAACGTATTTTCCCTCGATCTGCTGTACTTCGGCATCCAGCGCATACACGGAGCCGAAACGGTTGACGGAAAATGCAATTGTCTTAGACGTTTCGTTGCCCGCACGGTCGGCAACCGAGGCAGACAGCATATAGATATCGTCGATCTCTTTTTTACGCTCAAAGTTTTCGAATGTATATATCTGCCCGTTGTGCTGGTCTGTAAACCGCCCTCCGGGATCGACTGCATCCCTCGTCGCACCCACCAGCGTTACAGACACGGTACTCGCATCGTAATTTGTATCCGAAAAGCTGATGACCGGCGCCACATCGCCGTTGTTGGCGGATTTATCCGCAACGCCTGTAATTTCCAGCGCGGGCGCGGTTTGGTCCACAATAAACTCGTGCTGCTCGAAAGCCGCGGCTTCGTTACCAGCCTTGTCTGTATACGCGATGGTAAAGGTGTATCTGGCGTCGTCCATATACCGTATGGTTGCGGTGTGCGTATCGCCGCGCGACGACCACGAACTGGCGCTTGGAAAATCGGCCGCTTTGCCGTCGTCCGTTGCCCGCCCTGTAATTTGAATACGGCTCGTTTCAAAATTATGCTCCGTGATTGTAATAGTCGCCGTCCGGCTGGCTGCGTAATACAGGCCGTCTACAACTTCGTTATTGTCGTATGTAACGGCAATCCGCGGAGCAGTTTGGTCGATGGTAAACGCATGCTGCTCAAAAGCGGCCGCCGCGTTTTTGGCGTTGTCGCTGTAGCGGATATCGAAGGTATAGTCTCCATCGGCAGAATACCGCACCGTTGCGGTGTTTGTTGTCATGTCCGGGTTGGCGGCGTTCCACACCGTTGTCCATCCGGAAATGGCAGGTATGGTTCCGTCTGTATTGGTAATGTGTATTTCGACATCTTCCGGACGGAAGTTGCGCTCGTATATCACAATGGTAGCAACCCTGTCTGCCTTGTAGATGCGGGTAAACTCTCTGTCCGGGTTGTTGTTGTCGTACGTAACGGAAATAGTAGGCGCCGTTTTATCAATACTGAAGGTAATAAATTCTTCCGATGTATTGCCCGAGCGGTCGGTAATCTTGACCCACACAACAATTGCATTGCTGTTGTTTTGGACTGTGATGGTATTTGTCATCTCTGTAACAAGGTTGCCTTCTGTGGCGGTTATGCTCCATCCGGCAGTATCACCCGTCAGCGTGCTGCTTCCGGCAATGTCGAAACTGCCTTTGGCATTATGCGCGGTGTCGTACGGGGCGGTTATGGCCCACTCTACCCGGCGCAGGCCGGAAAATGTATCGGTTACGGTTAGCCCGACAGCAACATCCGTTGCATACAGCTCCAGCCCAGTATTGTCTGTATACGGCGTATCTGCCTTGCGAAACCGGATATGCGTTTCCTCCAGGTGTTTTTCCGGACTTTCTACAATCAGGCTATTGGGGCTTGCAAACTGGCTTGGCGTAAAGCCAACGTTGTCTGTGGCCTTGGCAAAAATCTGCCCTTTAAAACTGGCGGGAATAATAAACGATATTTTTTCTCCGGTCGGAACTGTCGTTTCGGCGCTTTTGCCTCCGGTTATGTCGACCGTGTAATATGTGATGGATTTTACTTCCGACCCCGGCGCAGGGTCTTGTGCGGTAACAGTTACGCGCGTTTCAACTTCAAAATAATAGCCATAATCTGTCTGTATTGCAATATCCTGCTGGTTTGCGGCCTGCACGTCTGCGGCTTCCAATGTAAAATCCGTGATGACCGGCGCAGCCGTGTCAATATAGATCACCCGCGTTGTTTCCATCGTATTGCCTGCATTGTCCGTCACCATAATCTTTAGCCTGTATGCGCCGTCGGCATCGCGCACTCCCTGGCTGGTGTGGATGGTAAAGCTCTCGCTGTGCGTTGCGGCCGAGCCCTGGAAAAAGGCCGCGTTGATGGCTTTCCCAGCATAATCCGTTGTAAGCGCCTGCCCGTTCAGAGACATTTCTACGCTACGGATGCCCGCGTCTGCATCGCTTACTGTAACAGAAAAAGCAACAGGCGCATTGTACCAATTCTTACCGTCTCCGCCAACATAAACAGGAGCCGGAACGGTTGCGCTAATCGCTGGCTTAATTGTTTCTACTATCAATTTATCGCTCTTTACCGCAGAGCTTGCCTTTACATGGAACTCCGGCGTAAACATAGTATTGTTTACATTATCGGTCGCTTTGGCAGCAAGCAGCCCGCCAAACAGCAGGCTCCCCTCCGATATTGCCCCGGCCGGAACAATAAACGACGCTGTGCCATTTATCACAGTCTGCGCGGGGCCAAGCGAAGCACCGCCGCCAAACAGTTCGATCGTTTTAACGCCCGACTCTGCATCGTCTGCGGTAACCGTTACTTTTACTTTATCGTTGAAAAATGTACCGTATGTTTGAAAGCAGCGCGCGTCCATCGAGCCCGAGCCTGCCGCCGTTATTTCAAAATTGGTGATGCCCGGCTCTGTGTAGTCGGCATAGAGGTTGAGCGTTTCTGTCTGCGTGTTTCCCACGTTGTCCTTTGCGGTTGCAACGATCACGATATCTTCCGTGCCCGCGAGGGAGCCGTGCGCGCTTGTATTCAGTGCCTCCGACCAATCGGCCTCTGCCGCACTGGGGTCAATGTTCAATATATCTTTGGTTAAAACGGACGTACCGTTCACCGTCACTTTCACCTCATTCAGGCCGGAGCCGGTGTCTTCCCAGTCTACATCAAAGGCAATGTTATCTGTCGCGGCATACCACCGCTTTGTGCCGTCGTCGTAACCGCCGCTTGGTGTGATGGTGATTTTGGGCTTTGTTTTATCCCGCATGAAGTCATCGCTTTCTACCAAATTGCCGGGAACAAAATCCTTCGGAACCGCCTCCGCCGATAGGTTGCCCGCGCCATCCTCCGCTTTTGCCGAAAGCGTGTACAGCACGCTGTCTGTAAAGTCGCTTGCAGACAGAGTAAACTCCGCCTCCCATTTTTCAGACCCCAGAGACGTCTCCGCCGCTGCTTCGGTCATGGAATGCGCAGTGCCGTCGTTATAGAAAAGCTCTACATTCACGCCCGAATTTCCCGCGTCATCTACAACAACCGTCACCGTCACATCGTCGTTTGTCATGGTGCCGAACTCCAAAAACTCCAGCGCCTGGCCCGTGTCCGTCTTTGCAAATGTAATGTCCGTTATATCCGGGATGTCCACATCGATTTGCACATCAAAATCATAAAGGGTAGATACATTCCCCGCCGCGTCCACCGCCCAGATATATACGGTTTCCACGCTTGCCGTGTTTGAAATCGAAAATGTAAACTCGCCCGTAACCGGATTGGGATTCACCGTGCCCCCGCTTGCCGGCGGCGCTTGCGGCGTAAGATAGTCGTTGTCATCTGTGCTGAAATAAACTTTTTCGACTTTGCAGTTATCCTCCGCCGTGCCCGTTACATCTACGCTCTGCTTCGTCCATCCTGCCGGCAGCTTTGAAAGCTCGCTAACCGTGGGCGGCGTTGTGTCCGGCGTAAGGTTTGATGTAGCAAACGTATATGCAGCGCCAAGCCCCGGCCCGATTTCAAAGTCAATGAGGTCTTCGTATTTGTCCATGCCCTGAATGGTCAGGAGGTACACCCTGTCCGGGTAGACCAAATCGTCAAATTGTGCCCCGGCAAAATCCGGGGCCGTCACTGGCATAGTCTCGCCTTGGTCAAGCTTATCGGTCAGCGTCACGGTTATATCAGAACCATCAACAGGCACGTCCGGCGTTATTGTGAAGGAAGCAAGCTGCGTCGTCTTTTTGATCATGGTTGATTCATCGATATGCCGCCAGCCTGTCGTCGGGTCTATACCGGTTGCTGTATAATCTGCGTAGTGTGTCATGCCGGATACGAGCAACGTATAGGTTGTGCCGTCGTCCAGCATATTTGAAAACGTAATTGTGCCTGCGCCGTTGTTGACTGTCCCCGTAAAAAATTCGCTGCTACCGCCTTCGTCGGTCATCGTAGCGATAACGCCCGTCGATGAAAGGGTGCCCAGCGGCATCTGTACCGTAAACTCCGTAACCGTATCCGCCAACGCGTGCAGCGGAAACATTGCGCATACAATCGCAACCGCGATAACAAGCGCCAAAAGCCGGCGCTTACTGCCATTCCTTCGTTTTTTCATGCCATCCCCTCCCCAAGCCTGTTACCATATAACAATGCAATCTTTTTATCATTCCAAATTTTACCGGTCATGCAACATTGCGCTTCAATCGATTCCTTCGCTTGTATGCACAACCACAACGCTTTTTACAACACGAAACGCAATGTCGCCCGCCTGCCGGTCGGTTTGGGGCGGCACTGCCGCCTCTACATCGCTTAAAATTGTCGTTGCGTTTGCATCGGCCTCTTCCGGTTCCAGCACATCGGTCGCCGCGGAAAGCGGCTCTGTCCCCATGCTTGCCGCTTGTTCGCCCAGCACGTCCGTCGGCTCTGCGCTTTGCTGCACAGGCATCTTTTCCTGCTCTCTGGCCGGGGCAAACATATCCTGCTCATAGGCTTGCGGCCGAATATTCACCTTGTTTGCCGCGTCTATTTTAGCTTGCTGCATCTTCTTTATCTGCTTTTTTTCTGTCCGCCCGGAAAGCTCTCCCACAACAGCCGGGATCCTCCAACGGATGAAAAGCAGCACTGCCGCAATAATGAGCGCCGCAGCCGCCGCAAACCCTGCTATGCCAATTCCCATCCAGATTTGTGCGCTCATATCTCCTGCCCCCCTTCTTCCGCATACGCATTTCCAATCGCGTTTTGCGCGGGCACAAGGCGCCCTTGTATATCGGCCTTCATTTCGGACGTCTTATCTGTAAGTGCGGGCACCTCTTCCACGCCCTTCTGCGCCATTTCAAACACTTCCCGCACCTCTTGCTCGCTCACGCCGTCCGCACGGAACTTATGGGCATAGGTTTCAATAGAATAGACGGCAAGGCGGTATAGCTCCAGCCGCACAATTTCATTTTCGCTTGCGTCGCTTTCCACAAGCGCCAGCAATTCGCGGATGTTTTCAAGGTAGGGAGCATACATGCCCCTGTCCGAAGCCTCTTCAATATTCAGGGTGATATCGCGGTTGAATTTGCCAATATCACGGTAGATGGTCGCCATGTTGTAGTAGCTGCTGCTTTGCGAACCATAATTGACAGCATCCTCAAACCACTGTACAGAGCTTTTCATCCGTGTAATCTGGTTATCCGTTGTGTCTGAGCTGCCATATGTAAAGTAGTACCAATAGAGCTTGCCTATTTCAAAGGCAAGGTCGGCATATCTGGGCTCTTCCTTTAAAACGGTGAGGTTTGCGTTGATCTTTTTCTTGAGCTCGGCCTCTTCCTCTATGGAAAAACTTGCATCTGTCTTAAATGTATCCACCATGCCAAGGTACGCGTCCGGCGTTTCAGGCTTGATATCTATAGCCGTCTCGTAATAGTGTATCTTTTCCTCCTCCGCCACTGCTTTTTCGGCAAGCTGCATGTTGTTTGCATAATCGGCATCGTCTGTGCGCGTGCGCATCGTAAAGCCCATAGCGCCTACGCCAAAGCAGATCGCCGCCGCAACAACCACGCCAAGAAAGCCACGCAATTTTTTCTTCTGCCTGCCTCTGTAGGCATCATCGTATTCTTCGTGGTGCTCCAGCGCATACAGCAGCTCGGTGCACGTTTGGTACCGGTCGTCCGGGTTTGGCTGTGTGCATTTTTGTATAATGCGCTCCAAGCCGCCCGAAAGCGACGGATTCCAGTGGCGGATGGGATACAGCTCGTACGGCGGCTCGGTGGGGTTGTGCCCCGTCAGCAAATGGTAGAGCGTTACGCCAAGGCAATAGATATCGGTGCGGGGGTCGGTCTGCCCTTTTCCGCCAAACTGTTCGGGCGCCGCATAGCCCTTCGTCCCCAGGCTTACCGTATCCGAAATATTCTGGTGTTTATACTCGCGTGCAATACCAAAATCCAGCAACCGAATATTTCCGCTGGGGTGAAGAACAACGTTTGCGGGCTTCATATCGCGGTAAATAATGGGCGGGTTGCAGTTATGCAGGTAGTCCAGCACATCGCAAAGCTGCTTTGCCCATTCGATGACCAGTTCCTGCGGCTGCGCGCCGTATTCGTCCAGTATTTTATCCAGCGATTCGCCCTCGACATAATCCATGATGACGTAAATCTGTTCTTTGTTTTCCAGTATATCTACAATACGAGGCAGCGACGGATGGTCAAGCTTTTTCATCAGGTTGGCCTCGGCAATGGCGCTTTGGATAATTACGGCATTATTCCGGTCGCGGGCAAACTTCATTACTTCCTTGACCGCCCATTGCTTGTTCAGGCGCTTGTCCATCGCCAAATAGACCTTGGACATGCCGCCCTGGCCAATCATTTTAAGTACTTCGTATTTATCGTCGATTACAGAGTTGATAGCAGCCAGTTCAATATTCCCCGCTTTCGTTTAATATTTTCCATGAAAAGCGCGGCTGCTTCGGGCATGCCGCCGTTTTCCGCAGAATCCTCTTATTATATTTTAATCAATATCGCAGTAATGTTGTCTTTTTCGCCCCGTTGCATATTCATCTGGGCAAGCTGCGCCAACTGCATCTCCATTGCCGCTTCGTCCGTCAGTTTATCGGTGCGGAGCGCCTGCGCCATCTCTTCTTCCGTTATTTTATCGCGGAAGCCGTCTGAGCAAAGCAAGTAGCACTCGCCTGCCCGCGCCGTTCCAAAAATGAAATCCGGCTCCACAATTTTGGATGCGCCAATGCACTGCAGCAATACATGGCGGCGCAAATCGCTTTCTGCCTCGTCCGGCGTCATGTGCCCAAATTGGATCTCGTGGTTTGTAACCGTATGGTCCTTTGTCAGCTGCTCTAGCCCATTGCCAATCCGGTAGACGCGGGTATCGCCAATATGGCCAATTAACAGCTCGTCCCCCACCAGAAGCAGCGCTGTCAGCGTCGTTCCAATATGGACGTCGTGGGTCTTCCCATAGGTGCCGATCAACCGGTTTTGTTCTTTAATGATTCTGTCCCACTGGTAGCGGATATCGTTTTGTATATGGCTGCTTCCGAGCAGCCCGGGGAACTCCTCCTCAAACCACGTTTGCATTGCGCGGACAACGGTTGCGCTGGCCAGCTCTCCTTTAGACAAGCCGCCCATTCCGTCGCATACCACTGCCAACACGGCGGTGCCAAGCCCCGTCTCGGCAATTTGGATGCACAAGCTGTCTTCGTTTGTATCTTTCTCGTTGCCCACATCGGTGTAATACGCTGTCTGCACCTGCATAACAATACACGCTCCTTCAACTAAATATAGAAAACAAATTCTTCGTTGGCGAGTTTGATTTTTGCACCCGGGAAAATTTCCACTTCCTGGCCCGGCGATATGGCCCGGCCGTCTATGTATGTCTTGTTTGTAGAGTTCTGGTCTTCAATGAAATACCGGTCTTCCCGTATATGAATTACTGCATGGCTACGACTGATTGCCGTGTTGTCCGAAACACAAAAGTCCGACATGCCTTTATCCTTCCCAATGCGAAACGCCGGCTTGTCTACAGAGATAATCTGGTTGGTGCTTTCTCGGATCAGGTAAGGATACGGCGATTCCTCCGACTCCGTTCCTGCCGTGCCGGGAGAGTTGCCCAAAACAGCGGTTCCGGTTTTGGGCTGTGCCTCTGCACCGCCCTGATCGATCAAGGCGGCACCGCATGCCACGCAAATCTTTGCCCCCATTGCATTTGTAACACCGCAGGCCGGGCACACATTTCGCTGTGCCGACCCGGTTTTTTGCTCTATTATGCGCTTCAACGGATCGTAGGGCTGGGGCTCCTGCTGCCGGCCATCCGGCTGCATTGCGGGTGCGGCTTCGCTAAAAAGCCCTTCCAGCGCCTGTACAGAAAACGGTTCCGCCTGCGTACGGAAAAACTGAATATAGTTTGCAGCGTATGTGCAATCCTCGTATTTGTTGAACACCAGGCTAAACGGAAGCTCACGGAAAAATGCTTCCGGGCTGCTAGCATTCCGGTTGTTTTTGAGCGGCCAAAAGGCACATTTGATTTCCTTTGTTTGCGGATGCACAAAAATATGCTCCGGCGTAAGATACAGGTTGCAGATATCCAGCCCGTTGCTTTCACAGCGTTCGGCTATGGAAACAAGCCCCAGCACCGTCTCTGTAAACACGCTTCGCGAGACAATGCCGGATAAATATGTACGCAACGAAAGCATTTTCCCCGCCGCGCAGGACAACGTCCTGTCTTTTTTTTCGTCCTTATACTCTACCGGAAGCAGCCCGACAGGCGTATTTCCGGTTATCGTATTATATTCGTCCCAATTTACTTCCTCGTCCGGAGCAAGACGGTTTATAACCAATATTCCCCGTTCGGTCTTTTCTATTGTAATTCCACCCATTTGTTACAATCCCTCTGCACGTCGCTGCAAAACAGCGCTGGCTGCTTTGCAAAATAAAATAATACCAATCTTATATATTTTAAACTTTTATACAAAAAATTACAACCTTCATTCTTCCATATGTAAGGTTTAAGCAAAAAAAATCAACCTTTGTTTTTGTTAATCTAAAAATACAGCAAATGGTCACCAAAAATACAGCACATG
>JBMNTU010000031.1:0-20903 GCA_050945895.1 Christensenellaceae bacterium
TCATTACTCTGTTATTGCACCCTTTTTCTATGAAAGCATCAAATCAGAAGCTGGTGGTACTGCAACGCCAATAATCAATAAAAGCAAATGGTCATCTTTGCTTTTTCCTGTTCCACCATTTCAAGAACAACAACGTATTGTCGCCAAAGTCGATGAATTGATGGCAATGTGTGATGAGTTAGAAGCCGCCGAAAGCGAACTGGAAGCGATGGAAGAACATTTCATCGAATATCTACCCAAATCCATTTTACAGATGGCTGTGCAGGGAAAACTAGTCCCGCAGGATTTGCACGATGAACCGGCATCAGAATTGCTGGAACGTATCCATGCAGAAAAAGCCAAGCTCATTAAAGAAGGCAAAATCAAAAAAGAAAAGCCATTGCCACCAATCACCGATGATGAAATCCCTTATGATTTGCCGGAGGGATGGATTTGGTGCCGGTTGGGGGATATACACAGTATTCATCGTGGTATCACATTCCCTGCTGCAGCAAAATATAAAGAAGCAGAACAAGGTCTAATATGTTGTGCGACTACCGGCTCTGTCCAAGCAAAATATAATCCTAATGCAGATGTTTTTGTTCCCGCACAATATATAAAAAATGAAGGACAGTGGCTACAAACGAATGATATTATTATGTCTACGGCTAACTCGCGCGAATTGGTAGGAAAAACTTGCATATGGGAAGGAGCTGAACCAAAAACATTTGGGGGATTTTTAACAGTTATTCGGGCCGTAAGCAAACTGTTGCCGGCTTATTCATATTATACAATACAATACCTATGGAAATCAGGCGCGTTTACATCTAGTGCCACGCAAACTACCAATATTGCTAATATCAATAATAACATATTAAATGAGACTCTATTCCCACTTCCGCCACTCGCAGAACAACAGCGTATTGTTGCAAAAGCTGATGAATTATTGGATCTATGCGATGAACTAAAAACGACAAAATCTGCACCAGTAAAAAAATCGGAAACCGATTCCAATATTGTTTCGTTGCCGCAAGTAATAGAGCAGGAAGAGGAAATTGGTATAGCTGCGCGTGGCGATGCAACGCAACCCTATTCGCCAAAACTACAAGATACTATAAGCAAACTGCTTGGAGATGAGTCTTGTGAGTGATCCGGCAATAGAAGCAAAACGTGTGTTGGGAAGCATGGGCATTGTAGGCGTGCCTGCGGAATCATTGGGTGCTATTGCAAAGCAAGAAGGCATAGACTATGTATTTGATGATTTCCCGGATGATTCTAGTTTGGATGGCATGTTATTGTTCAAAGGCACAAAACGAGCCATTATTGTAAACACCTATATCGGCATGACGGGAAAACACAATTTTACTTTCGCGCATGAGCTAGGGCATCATTTTTTAAAACATCCACCTACGTTTCATCAAGACGGAGAATCCGGCATACGGTGCAGCGCCGCCGATATAGAAAGTGAACAAAAGCCACGAGAGGTACAGGCAAATCGCTTTGCAGTTGAACTGCTCATGCCAGAAGATCGCTTTCGGTTGGAGATGTCAGGCGCACCTATCGACTTTGGTTTGATAACAGGGCTTTCCAATCGCTACATGGTGTCCAAACATGCTTGCAGCAACCGGATTGTGGCATTAACACAGACGCCTTGCATTATTATTCGTACTAAGAATGGGCAAGTAGTTGGTTCCATAGCTTCACGTGCAGCAAGAGGTTTTTTGAAGAAGCTGGATGCCCTGCCGCAGGGGACTGCCGCCTATGACGCAATGCAAAATAGCCGGGGACATGATGACTTCATAGGATGTGATGCACAAAAATGGCTGCTCCGCAGCATTCCGACAAACAGGCTGTACGAGTGTACGCACTGTCATAAAGATAGTGGTACTACAATGACGATATTGAGGTGGTGAAGAGAATGCCGAAAAGAAATGAGTTTAGTATTGATGATACTCCGATTCATTTCCGCAATAAACTTTTATGTATGCAAAAATCATATACATGGCAAGAATATCGCAAACAAACTGTTCTTACAAATGACTTGTTTACATTTGTCTCGTTTTATTACACAACGCATAAAAAGGCAATGAAGTATCAAGATACTACTTTAAAAACAAAATACGGAAATGCCACTCAATTTCATTATGAGTTTTATTGGAAACAAGCAAAGGTATTTTATGACTCTGCAAAATCACTACCCGATGAATCGGCACCTTTAGCTGCATATTATTGTATGCTAAATGCGGCGAAATCATATATTGCTTTCAAGAAAGAACATGTAGATGACTTCGTAGGTGATTTTGGGCTTCATGGTCTTAATGAAGATAATAACGCTGATGGTGAAAATCTAGCTACTATAAACATTAAGCACAAACAAAAAGGAGTCTTTCCTTTATTTGCGGAACTTCTGGATTCTGATTTCACACAAAAATGGCCTGCCGGTACCCCGTTCTCCCTAAAATCATTACTTTATAATTTGCCGTTTGTACATCGCACATTTTCCATGACATATAATGCCAAAAACAAAAAAGTTGAAGAGTTGTTTTTGCCCCTCAATGTAAGCGATTCACCAAAATACTACAAAGCCAATGATGGAAAAGCATATCTTGTCATAGATCTAGAAAAGAACTATTTTGCTACCAATGCGCAAACAATACCATCCGCGATTGCTGCAACGCTGCCATCGGAATTGCGCATTCTTGACGATACTGGATTCAAACTTATTAGTACAGATGGCTCGACGAAATACCAGGATAGCATATCAAGCGAGATTAAACTATATACACAGAAGTGCCGAAAGTTTATGTCATATATCAAAGGATCGCATAGGCTATGGTATCTTAAAAGGTCGCTATTGCCCAGTGCAGATGTCTTGAATCTTTGCAATATGACGCTTATTATGGCATCAATGCATCGTGTCAGCGAAATCGTTAGATATAAGCCAGAACAATTATTACGATTAATGCAGTCAAAAGAGAATTGGCTACTTCACGAATTTATCACACTAGCGTTAGATCAATTTATTGATGAAATTGCATGTGAAATAACAGGACAAGATATTATGTGTACAAGCCAAAAATGATTTCTTTATTACGAGCTGTTTTCTTATTGCCTAGTTTTTGCTAGAAAAATCATTCAGATAAACAACAAATCCGAACACTTCGCCTAACACGAAATAGTTCGGATTTGATTCGTTTGGTGTGCCGGAGAAGATTCGAACTCCCGACCTTCTGGTCCGTAGCCAGACGCTCTATCCAGCTGAGCTACCGGCACGTTTTTCCATAGAACCTCATCATTATATAATATAAAAAAAATGATGTCAAACGTTTTGCGAAACAAAAAGCCGCAGCAATGAGGCTACGGCTTTATATAACGATATAAACTACTCGATTTCAACGGCATTCTTATAAGAATCCTTCATATCTTGTATTGGCCAGCCCCCAGAATCTTGTCCACAAATAGAGTGAGAGTCTTAGGCGCAATCTCTTAGTGCCTGTGGAGCAGGTGGCTTGTATCCAATAGAGCTGTGTGGTCTAATAGTATTATAGGTTTCCACCCACTTTTTGGTCAACACCTGCGCCTCAAACATTGTATCGAAAACCTCTGTGTTCAGGAATTCATCCCGCATTTTGGAATTGAAACTTTCACAGTATCCATTCTCCCAGGGACTCCCTGGCTCAATGTACAGCGTAATAACATTGACATCCCGAAGCCATTCTCGAATATGCGTTGCTGTGAACTCACTGCCGTTGTCACTCCGGAGGTATTCCGGACAACCACGCTGCACGAACAACTCCGAAAGAGTCTCGATTACATCCATGTATTGCCAGCTCCGTCTGGGGATGCTGGCAAGGCATTCACGTGTGCATTCATCTATGATGTTCAGCCATTTTATCTGCCTGCCATTGGATAAGCGGTCAAATACAAAGTCATAGCTCCACACATGATTCTTATGCTCAGCTCTTAGACGGACGCAGCTACCATCATTTAGCCACAACCTGCGCCTTTTAGGTTGTTTCTTTGGAACCTTTAGTCCCTGCTCCCGCCAGATGCGTTCTACACGTTTATGGTTGATGACATATCCTTGCAATCTCAGCATGGCCGTGATGCGTCGATATCCATATCTGCCATATTCGCAAGCAAGCTCAATAATCTTTGTGGTTATCTCGTCTTCATCCGCTCGTTGAACAGGCTTGTATCTGACACATGAGCGATTTAGTTTTAGCGCCCGGCAAGCGCGACGTTCAGATAGATGATATGCTTTGCACACCTTCTCTATCAGTATCCGTCGCTTTGCCGGGCTCATAGCTTTCCCTCGCTGATATCCTTCCATATGGCGTTATCTAGGCTCAGGTCGGCCACAAGCCGTTTAAGGCGGGCATTTTCTTTCTCCAATTCCTTCAGCCGCTTAACATCAGCCGTGCTCATACCACCATACTGTTTCCGCCATCTGTAATATGTCTGCTCACTGACGCCTATTTGACGAACTGCTTCGCCTATCGTCTGTCCTTGTGCACACAAAACTTCTACTTTACGCAGTCTAGTGATGATTTGTTCCGGCGTATAATTCACTCTTCCCATATCTTCTCCTCACTTTCGGGTTCTTTTATTCTAACCCTATTTGTGGTTCTATTCTACGGGGTCAGGCCAGTATAAAATCCGGCCATTCGTCAGGGAATTCATCTGTACCTTTTTTGTCTATCATATAGGTCGAGCCGTTTCCATCGTCAAAAACAAGCGATACCATCCAAAAAGTTTCATAGTCGTCACTTTGTGTTCCATAGCTGTCGTTCCAATTAAGAACATTATTGGCCTGGATGCTGTCCGTGATATTTTGCCAGATGGCGTCATCCCATTCATAAAAATAGGTATGTACATCGTCGTTGGCTTCTGTAATTGCCCCGGAATCTGAATATGTATAGGAAATGGTTGCGGGGCTTCTGTCAAGCCCGTAAATTTCCGATTGGCCGGCCGGAACCTGTTGGTCGACACTGATCAGAAGAAGGGTTGACAAATCTGCACTTGCCTCTGGAGCTTCGGCAGCTGTATCTTCGGCAGAATTGGACGGAGAAACGTCTTCGGTAGCGGTAGCCTCGGCTGCGGGGCTGGCTTCTGCGGAGGGCGAAGCGGTCTCTGCGCCTGGGGAGCAACCAAAAGCAAGAAAAGCGCAAAGAAGCAATAATAACGTGACCGATAGTTTTTTCATAATAATCCTCCATTTCGATATAAATAATATATAATCCAAAACGTCAATATAATAACATATTAATCATCATAAAAAAACATTAACGTATAAATGCCCAAGGCGTTTTATATTGACTTTTGATGTGGTTTCGCATATCATTATAATGTTAAATTTGAGTGTAAGGGTTCTGATGAAGCCTGTATATATTTGGAGGAATGAATGAGCATACGCATCTTGGGCACAGGCAGTTATTTACCGGAGAAGGTAATGACGAATGAGGACTTTGAAAAAATCATAGACACGTCGGACGAGTGGATTACAAAGCGCACAGGCATAAAAAGAAGGCACTATGTATCGGACGGCATGCGGAACGTGGATATGTGCGTGATTGCCGCCGGTCAGGCAATGGAAGAAGCGGGTGTACAAAAAGAGGATATCGGCGGGATAATTTGCGGCACGGTCACCAACGAAATGGGGGTGCCGTCGCTGGCCGCGCAGGTTCAGCGTGCGCTTGATATTGAAAAATGCATCGCGTTTGATGTGAATGCGGCTTGCTCCGGATTTTTGTTTGCGCTGAAGACGGCGGTGAGCCTGATAAAAAATGATGGAAAAGTATTCCTTGTGATCGGCAGCGAGACGCTGTCGCGCTTTATGAATATGGAAGACAGGGCGTCGTGCGTTTTGTTTGGCGATGGCGCGGGTGCAATCGTTATCCAGGCGGGGGACAACCTGAAGTACCTGGAAATCAACTCTTTTCCGGATTATAACCATACGATAGAAATTACGGGGATGAATACGAAAGAGGATGGCAAAGTTGTGCCGTCTATAGTATCATTAAAAGGAAAAGAAGTGTATGTCTTTTCCACGAGGGAAGCGGAAAGAGTTTTGAACGAAGCCTTTGATGCGACGGGAACGAGTGTGGAAAGCGTAGACTGGTTTGTATTCCACCAGGCGAATGCGCGTATTATTAAAGCTGCCGCAGAGCGGCTTAACGTTGACTTGGACAAGTGCTATATCAATATTGACGATGTGTCCAATACGTCTGCGGCAAGCATTCCGATCGTGCTGGACCAGATGAATAAAAAAGGGATGTTTAAAAAGGGCGATACGCTTGCAATAGCGGCGTTTGGTGGCGGGCTGACTTCTGGCAGCGCCATATATGAATGGTAAACAGAATATAATGCATTCGTGCGTTATGATATATTATAAAACCCGGAGGATACCGAAGAATGATTTATGAAAAAATTGTGGACATTATCAGCGATAAAATGGACATCGACAAAGAAGACATTACAAAGGATGCAAGCTTTGAGAGCCTGAAAATAGATTCTCTTGATATGGTTGAGATCGTTATGGACATAGAGGAAGAATTTGATGTTTCGATTGAAGAGGCCGAGAACCTGAAAACGGTTTCGGACCTGGTTGAGTTTATTGAGAAAAATCAGTAACAGGACAAAGAGAAAGCGTATAGTTGCGCCGGGGTGGATTTTGCATGAGCACTGCGGCGTGTTTGCTTGTTTTTATGGAATATAATACAGGAGTTACGTTACAGCTGCCTCGAAGACGATTGTTTTCGGGGCAGTCATGAAAACAGGGATGTTTGGAAGGGCGGCAGATGAAGACAAAACTAACAGAGTTGCTAAATATTGAGTATCCGATCGTGCAGGGCGGTATGGCGTGGATTGCAACGGGAGAGCTTGCAGGAGGGGTCAGCGAAGCCGGCGGGCTTGGCCTGGTTGCGGGCGGCAGTGCGCCGGCCGACGTGGTGCGCGCAGAGATTCGGAAGGTTCGGGAAATAACAGATAAGCCTTTTGGCGTAAACATTATGCTGCTTTCGCCGTTTGCGGACGATTTGGCACAGCTTGTAATAGACGAAAAGGTGCCCGTTGTTACGACGGGTGCAGGCAACCCGGGAATTTATATAGGCAAATGGAAAGACGCGGGAATAAAGGTGGTTCCTGTAATTGCGAGCGTGGCATATGCTAAGAGGATGCAGAAGCTGGGCGCGGATGCGGTTGTTGCGGAAGGCAGCGAAGCGGGCGGGCACATCGGGGAAACGACTACGATGGCGCTTGTTCCGCAGGTGTGCGATGCGGTAGATATTCCTGTCATTGCCGCGGGAGGGGTTGCAGATGGACGCGGCCTGGCAGCGGTGTTTATGCTGGGGGCTTCGGGTGCGCAGGTTGGCACACGGTTTTTGGTAGCAAACGAATGCACAGTGCATGATAACTATAAACAGAAGGTAATCGATTCGCGCGATACGGACAGCGCAGTTACGGGCCGTGTGACCGGGCATCCGGTGCGGGTCATAAAAAACAGGCTGGTACGCGAGTACCGGGAGCTTGACGATAAGAACGCGACCTTGGAAGAGTATGAGGCGCTGGGTGCGGACAGACTGAGAAAGGCGGCAAAGGACGGCGATGTGCAGTATGGTTCTGTTATGGCAGGGCAGATTGCCGGTATGATAAAAAAACGCCAAAGTGCGAAAGAGATTATTGTAGAGATTTGCGAAGAAGCAGAAAAACTGATGTGTGGAGGAAAATGCTGTGAGTAAACTGGCGGCGCTTTTTTCCGGGCAGGGCGCGCAAAAACCCGGAATGGGAAAAAGCCTTTACGACACGTCCCCAAGGGCCAGGACCATTTTTGAACGTGCCGAAGCGATTCGGCCGGGCATAAAGGACCTGTGTTTTTCGGGCACGCAGGAAGAACTCGACAAAACGATCCATACGCAGCCGTGTATTTTTACAGTAGATGTTGCGGCGTACACGGCGTTTTCGGAGATTGCGCAGCCTGCGTATTGCGCCGGTTTTTCCCTGGGGGAATATGCGGCGCTGACTTGTGGGGGCGTTATGCCGTTTGAAGATGTGTTCCGGCTTGTTTTAAAGCGGGCAGAGTGGATGCAGCAGGCGGCGGACGAGCACCCGGGCGGCATGGTTGCGGTGCTGGGGAAAACAAGCGACGAAGTGGATGCACTGCTGGACAAGGTTCGCGGAGACGGGCTTTTGATGGGCGTAAATTACAACTGCCCTGGGCAGATCGTTGTGGCAGGAGACCTGGCAGAGCTTAATCGGCTGCTGGAATACGCGAAGGAAAATAAAATCAAATGCGTACGGCTGAATACAGGCGGGGCGTTTCACTCGCCGTATATGGAAAGCGCTTCCGAAAAGATATTTGAAGCGGTGCAGGATATGAATTTCTTGGAGCCGCTGATTCCGCTGTATTCGAACAAAACGGCGCAGCTGTACGAGCTGCCGACGATGAAAAAAGAGCTGGCAGACCAAACGAAGTGCCCGGTTCTGTTTGAGAAGATTATCCGCGATATGATCAAACGCGGCTGCGATACGTTTGTGGAAACGGGGCAGGGCAATACGCTTTTGGGGTTTGTGCGCCGGATAGACAAGTCTGTAAACGTGTTTCATGTGGACGACGCCCAAAGCTTCAACGAAGCGGCCGATTCGCTCAACGCGCTGGGGTTTTAGCGATGAAGACGGCGATCGTTACGGGTGCTGCGCGCGGCATAGGCCGGGAGATTGCGCTGCGCCTTTTGAATGAAGGTATCAATGTTGCCATAAACGACCTGGAAGAGAGCATTGCGGGAATGGAGCTTCCGGCGCAAAGCGACCGGGTTGCCTGCTTTCCGGCGGATGTGGGAGACTTTGGGCAGGCCGGGGCAATGGTGGCGGCCGTTATGGAGCGCTTTGGCAGCGTTGACATTCTGGTGAACAACGCGGGCATTTTGCGGGACGGATACCTGACAAAAATGAACGAGCAGGATTTTGACGATGTAATCCGCGTAAACCTGAAAAGCGTGTTTAATTGCTCGCGGCATGTATTGCCGCATATGATGCGGCAAAAATACGGCCGGATTGTAAGCCTTTCGTCTATGATGGGCATACGGGGAAACAGCGGACAGACAAACTATGCGGCCTCTAAGGCAGGCGTAATCGGCTTTACCAAGGCGCTGGCCAAGGAAGTGGCGGCGCGCGGAATTACCGTAAATGCGCTTGCGCCCGGGTTTATCCGGACGGATATGACGGACAGCATTCGGGAAGATATAAAAGAAGCGATTGTAAAGAGCATACCGGCCGGAGATTTGGGCACGATTGACGACGTGGCGGAAATGGCCGTATTTTTGGCAGGAGAAAAAGCAGGGTATATTACCGGCCAGGTGATTTCGATGAACGGCGGGTATTACTGCTGAAAATGGGGGAAAAGTATGGCGAAAACAGCGATTGTAACGGGCGCTTCGCGTGGCATTGGAAAACAGATTGCGCTGCGGCTGGCCAAGGATGACTACAAGGTGGTGGTCAATTTCCGTTCGGCCGAGCAGCAGGCGATGGAAGTGCTGCAGGAAATGGAGCGTATGGGGAAGGACGCTATTTTGTACCAGGCGGACGTGGGGGATTTTGACGCGGCAAAACAAATGATGGACGATATTAAAGAGCAGTTTGGCTCGATCGACCTGCTGGTAAACAACGCGGGCATCACGCGGGACGGCCTATTGGCGCGCATGAAGGAAGAGGATTTTGACGAAGTGATCCGTACAAACCTGAAGAGCGTTTTCAACTGCTGCCGGCATGCGGCGCCGTATATGATGAAGCAGCGCGCGGGCAAAATTATCAACATGACGTCGGTAGTGGGGCTTGCGGGGCAGGCGGGGCAGACAAACTATGCTGCTTCTAAAGCGGGGATCGTGGGCTTTACAAAAGCGCTTGCGCAAGAGCTTGGGTCTCGCGGGATAACGGTAAACGCCGTGGCGCCCGGATATGTGCAAACGGAGATGACCGACGCGCTCAGCGATAAGGTAAAAGAAGCGATTATGGGCTCTATTCCGCTGGGCCGCGGCGCCCGGGCAGAGGAGATTGCAAATACGGTTGCATACCTGGCAAGCGAGCAGGCGGACTATATTACCGGCCAGGTGATTTCTGTAAACGGCGGGATGTATTGATGGGGCCTGCCTGTTTTTTGGGATTACATAACTACGGAGTGGAGGACATATGAACAGAAGAGTAGTGGTAACAGGAATAGGTGCGGTTTCCCCGGTGGGCAACAGCGCCAAAGACATGTGGCAGAATATGAAGCAGGGCGTGAACGGGATCGACGAGATCACCATTTTGGACACGTCGGATATGCCTGTTAAAATGGGCGGGGAAATCAAGAATTTTGACCCCAAGGATTACATGGACGCAAAGCTTGCGCGCCGGATGGACAAATACTGCTGGTATGGCATGGTTGCGGGCAGCGAAGCGATGGAAGACGCAAACTTTGGAGCAAATATGCCTGCTGCAGAGCGCTTTGGTATATTGATCGGCAGCGGAATCGGCGGGCTGGAAACGGCGCAAAACGAAGTGACAAAGCTGAATGAAAAAGGCTTCCGGCGGACAAACCCATTGTTTATCCCTATGATGATCGGCAATATGGCGTCCGGCAACCTGGCAATCAAGTATGGGCTAAAAGGCCATAATACAACCGTTACGACTGCGTGCGCGTCGGCGACGCATTCCATTGGCGATGCATTCCGCATCATCCGGCATGGTTATGCGGACGCAATGATAGCGGGCGGCGCAGAGGGCGCGTTGACGCCGCTGGCATTATCCGGCTTTTGCGGGCTGAAGGCGCTTTCGCTTTCGACGGACAAAAACCGCGCTTCCATTCCGTTTGACCTAGAGAGGAACGGGTTTGTTGTGGGAGAGGGCGCAGGGGCGCTTGTGCTGGAAGAATATGAGAGCGCCAAAAAACGGGGCGCGAAAATATATGCGGAAGTATTGGGCTATGGAGCGACGGCGGACGCGTACCATATGACGGCGCCGCACCCCGAGGGGGAGGGCGCCATTTCGGCAATGAGGCTTGCGGTGGAAGACGGCGGTATAGCGCCGGATATGGTGGAATATATCAATGCGCACGGTACGTCTACCCAGTTGAACGACAAAGCGGAGACCTACGCGGTGCACCAGGTGTTTGGAGCGCACGCAAAGGATATGTGCATGTCGTCTACAAAATCTATGACGGGGCACCTTTTGGGCGCGGCCGGGGCGATTGAAGCTGTGGCGACGGTTATGACGGTGTTTGAAGATTTTATGCCGCCGACCATCAATTATAAAGTGGCCGACCCGGAATGCGACATCGACTGCGTACCCAATGAAGGACGGGCAAAGGAAGTCAACTATGCGCTGACAAATTCGTTTGCGTTTGGCGGCCACAATGCAACGCTTTTGTTCGGTAAAGTGAAATAATCCGTTCATTTGTGGTTCACATTCCGGAAATATGATATAATGAGCCTGCGAATTTCATCATATTCTTCCATATAGATTTTTTCGGTGAATATGATATAATAGCGTTGCTGCCTGAAAGGAAGGCGCAAAAATGGCTGGAAAAATCCCAAAGTGGAAAATGGACCCGCACAAGGTATACAGCCTGCCGCTGCATCATAGCTTCAAGGAATTGTGCGTATTCTGGTTCAGGAAAAAGATATGCCCGGATTGCGGCGCGAAAATGGCTTTTACACCGGACGAGGTGCACAAGGGGGAAGGACGGCTGGGCGGGCCGGAGTCGTCGAGTGCGTTTACCAATCCTAGGCAGGCGTACGACCTGTATTACTTCTATACATGCGAGCAGTGCAATAAATGTTACTCGCTGGAGATGCTGACTGTGCTTTATGGGGAAATGAAGCAATCGAAATAAGGATGGGCAAAACAGCGCCCTAAAAGAGGAGAATGCGAAGTTGACGGTAAAGGAAATATTGCAGATACTGGAGGCCGCCGATAAAAGCGGTTTCGATACATTTGAAATGACGAACAAGGAATTTGGCATCAAGCTTTCGAGAGGGCAAAACCTGGTGAGCGTTGTGCCTGCTGTGCAAGCAGCTCCGGCGACTGTTGCGCCTGTTTTGGCGCCGGCCGAAAGCGCTCCTGCGGCGGAGGAAAAAACAACCGGCGTTGCCGGTGCAAAGGAAGTCAATTCGCCGCTTGTGGGAATTTTCCATCCGCTTGCCAAACCGGTCAAAATTGGCGATAAACTGAAAAAGGGCGATGTGATCTGCATGGTGGAAGCCATGAAGCTGATGAACGAAATCGTTATGCCCGAGGATGGAGAAATCGTGTGGATTGCGGGAGAAGACGGCGATACGGTTGAATTTGGACAGCTGATCTGCAATTATATCTGAGGAAAGCAAAGCCGTGTGTGGGAGGTTTTTTGCATACACAGGCTTTTTGTATTGTTAAGGAGAGTTTGGCGTGAAAATCGACAAGGAAGGCATCAAGAAAATACTGCCGCACAGGGAACCGTTTTTGCTGATTGATGAGGTCATCGAATGCGAGATTGGCAAGCGCACAAAGGCCGTCTGGCATATTACGGAAGACTTGTATTTTTTTAAGGGGCATTTTCCCGGAAGGCCCATTTTACCCGGCGTGCTCATTGCCGAATCGCTGGCGCAGGCAGGCGCAATTGCCATTTTGCAGGACGAGAAATATAAGGACCGGTTTGCGCTTTTTGGCGGGATAGACAATATACGCTTCCGGGGGCAGGTAAAACCGGGCGACGACCTGGTGCTGGAGACGGAAATCGAGCGGATTTCGACAGTGGGCGGAAAAGGAAATGTGCGCGCCGCGGTGAACGATAAAGTGGTTTGCGAAGGAAAAATACTCTTTGCGCTTATTAAAGATGAATAATACGGCCGTGTGCCGGGGGAGATAGTCAATATGATTCGAAAGGTTTTAATTGCCAACAGGGGGGAAATTGCGGTGCGTGTAATACGCGCCTGCCGCGAGCTTGGCATAGAGACCGTTGCCGTGTATTCTACGGCGGATGAAATAGCGCTTCATACGCAGCTTGCGGATGAGGCTGTTTGTATTGGGCCGCCCGCGCCCAAAGACAGCTACCTGAACACCTATAATGTTTTGTCTGCCGCAAGCGTTTCGGGCGCGGACGCAATTCATCCGGGGTATGGGTTTTTGTCTGAAAATTCGAAGTTTGTGCGCATGTGCAACAAAAGCAATATTATTTTCATTGGCCCGGACGCGGAAGCGATGGAAAAGATGGGCGACAAGCTGATGGCGCGCAAAATTATGACGGACGCAAACGTACCGGTTATTCCGGGGTCGCTGGATGCGCTGGATGGCGTAGACGACGCAATTGCGTGCGCGGGCAAAGTGGGTTACCCGGTCATGATTAAGGCTGCTTCGGGCGGCGGCGGGCGGGGAATCCGCAAGGTGGAAAAAGAAGAGGATATGGAAGGCGCATATACCGCGGCAGAGCAGGAGGCGATCGGCGCGTTTGGCGACGGAACGCTGTATATGGAAAAGTGCTTGGAAGACGCGCGCCACATAGAAGTACAAATATTGTGTGATAATTTCGGAAACGCCATACATTTGTTTGAGCGTGAGTGTTCGCTCCAGCGGCGCAACCAGAAGGTGATGGAAGAAGCGCCCAGCGTGGCGTTCAGCCCCGAAAAACGCATGGAGATTGGCGAGGCGGCGGTGCGCGCAGCCAAGGCTTCGGGCTATAAAAATGCCGGCACGATTGAATTTTTGCTGGATGAAGATGGAAATTTCTATTTTATGGAGCTGAATGCGCGCGTGCAGGTAGAGCATCCGGTAACGGAGATGATAACGGATATCGATATCGTACGAGAGCAAATACTGATTGCAGGCGGCAAGCCGCTTACATATGAGCAAAATGATATACGGCTGGAAGGGCATGCAATTGAGTGTCGCATCAATGCCGAGGACCCGGAGAACAACTTTATGCCCTCTATTGGAACGATCAACACACTGCACTTTCCCGGGGGACCGGGTGTGCGGTTTGATACGGCGATGTATACGGGCTACAAAATACCGCCGAATTACGACTCCATGATCGGCAAGCTGATTGTCCATGCCCCAACGCGGGATCTGGCGCTGGCGAAGATGCGTGCGGCCATTACCGAACTGGTGGTAGAGGGAGTGGAGATCAATGCCGACTTTCAGTTGGATTTGCTAAACCACAAGGACGTAATTGCCGGAAAGCTGGATACGGGGCTTGTGGGGCGAATTATGGAACAAAAAACAAAGAGGCGGGGCAAAAGCAAAGCGTAACGCTTTGATGGGAAGGATATAAGATGGGACTTTTTTCTGGGCGCAAAAAAGAAGTGACAATGCGCATATACCGGACAAACCAGCAGGCAAACATGTCTGAACTGGAGCCGTCCGACGACCAGATACTGGGCGACGGCGAGGTTGCACGCGAGCCTGCCGTAACGGTGGAGGAAGGCCTTTTTGAGCGCTGTCCATCGTGCAGGGACGTAATCGTTTCGGAAGACCTGGAAGCAAATTTCAATGTTTGCACGAATTGCGGGCACCATTTTAGGCTGCCTGCAAGAAAGCGCATAGAATATACTGCGGATGAAGGAACCTTTAAGGAATTCAATAAAAAACTGGTGGGCGGAGACCCGCTGGCTTTTCCGGAATATGGCCTGAAAGTTGAAAAAATGCGTGCGCTTACAGGCGAAAAGGAGGCCATTGTAACAGGGGAATGCAGGATCGATGGCGAAAAATGTGTGCTGGCTGTAATGGACGGGTTCTTTATGATGGGGTCTATGGGGGCGGCTGTGGGCGAAAAATTTACCCGTGCAGCCGAACGTGCGCTTAAAAAGAAGCTGCCGCTGATTGCCTTCACGGTTTCGGGTGGTGCGCGCATGCAGGAAGGGCTTGTTTCGCTGATGCAAATGAGTAAGACGAGCGCGGTGTTGGGAAAGCTGGACGACGCTGGCATACCGTATTTTTCTGTGTTCACAGACCCGACGACGGGCGGC
Organism: Christensenellaceae bacterium; assembly: GCA_050945895.1. Classification (GTDB taxonomy): domain Bacteria; phylum Bacillota; class Clostridia; order Christensenellales; family Christensenellaceae; genus JBMNTU01. The sequence continues at coordinate 14,952 of JBMNTU010000031.1, forward strand.
GTGACAGCGAGCTTTGCATCGCTGGGGGATGTGGTTTTAACGGAGCCCAACGCGCTGATTGGGTTTGCGGGCAGGCGCGTAATAGAACAGACAGTAAAGCAGTCTTTGCCGCAGACATTCCAGCGGGCAGAGTTTTTGATGGAAAAGGGCTTTATTGATATGATCGTTAAAAGGGAAGACATGAAAGGCACGCTTGCAAACCTTATAAGGCTGCATAAGGGAGGGGCAAAATGAGTAAAAGAACTGCGTGGGAGGTTGTACAAGTCGCGCGGGACTTTGCCCGCCCTACCGCACGATATTTTATTGAAAACTGCTTTTCGGATTTTATGGAATTTCATGGAGACCGCGCCTTTGCGGACGACGGCGCCATTTTGGGCGGGCTGGGCCGGATCGGCGGAATGCCTGTAACAGTCATTGGGAATGAAAAGGGTGTTAACCTGAGCGATAAAGCGCTGCGAAACTTTGGAAGCGCGCATCCGGAGGGCTACCGCAAATCTATCCGCCTGGCAAAGCAAGCCGAGAAATTTAACCGGCCGGTGGTTTGTATTGTGGATACGCAGGGCGCGTTCTGCGGCATAGGGGCAGAAGAGCGGGGCATTGGTGAAGCAATTGCCAAAAACCTGTTGGAGTTCTCGCGCCTCAAAACGCCGGTAATAAGCATTTTGATTGGCGAGGGAGGCTCGGGCGGAGCGCTGGCGCTGGCCGTTTCGGACAAGTTGGCAATGCTGGAAAATTCTGTTTATTCTATCCTTTCGCCGGAGGGCTTTTCGAGCATACTTTGGAAAAATTCGTCGCGCGCAGAGGAAGCGGCAGAGCTGATGCGTATGACGGCGCAGGAAGTTCACGCAATGGGGCTGATCGACGATGTGATTGGCGAACCGGAAGGCGGTGCGAAGGCGGACGACGGCGGTAGATATGCTAAAAAAGTAGAAAAATATATTGTAACGCAACTGGAAACATTGACAAAAGCATCGACAAAGGATTTGCTTGAGGCGCGGTACGAAAAATTGCGCGCATTTGGCACAAATTATATATCGGGCGGAGATTGATAAAAAACTTACGCGATAAAAAAATTAGCCCTGTCGGAATCGCACCGACAGGGCTATTCATTTGTTATCATAATTTTTTCTCCGTTATGATAGGTAAAGAGGTAATAAAAAAGCGCCTTTTCGGCACTTGCTGGTCAGTAGGTTTTAAAATAAAATCAGCTGCCAACATTGTGCCGCCCATACCCGTAAGTATGTACGAGGTTATTCTCGATTACAATTGCTTTTTCCACATTGGATTGCTTGATTGTCGAGAACAGTTTTTTGAGGCACTCACGCTTTTGCTGTGCCTGGTTTGATGCTTTCATAACTACGGTACTCCTTTCTCTTTATTCTTTATAGCCACGCTTCTCTAGTATTATCGGCATTTATGCGTAAATACTTTAGTTTGGACAAAAAACTGGCTGGTATATAATAAAACATACCGTTTTCTTGCGTATATTATAAACATAAACAAGGATTTATAAACACTGCATGGACCAAAAAAAGACCGGACAGATATTTTTAATAGTCTATCACAATTTATTTCTGATGGCAAGCGGAAAATCCTGTGTTTACAAATCGTTTACATTCGATTGGAGGGGGCGGTAACCTGTTTGTATTTAAAAAAAAGAATTTGGAGCGAAGGAATATTGTTTGACATTATGAATGAAGTAATATATATTGGATACAGGGAAATTAAGAAATAATTCTTTTTATAAAGGGGTACTTACATTGGAGAACATACAGCATACGGAAAAAGGAGAGTTTAACCTGGGGGCAAAGATCCGTCAGCTGCGCATGGAAAAGGGAATGAAGATCGTTGATCTGGCAAGCCTGACGAACCTTACATCCAGCATGATCAGCCAGGTGGAGCGCTCCATTATTTCGCCCTCGGTTGAAACACTCAAAAAAGTGGGGGCCGCGCTTGATGTTCCGGTCAGTTATTTTTTCGAATTGCCGGAGGAGGCGCCGGAGCAGACGCCTGCTTCGGATATAGAGCAGCACATCAATTCGCCGGTTGTCCGCAAAAAAGACAGGAAGGTGCTGTCTCCCAACAGTGGTATTACCTATTATTTGCTTAACCCCAGCCTGATGGGGCCAATAGAATTTATTTATAATATTTACGAACCGGGCTCGCGCACTGGCGACGGGCTATATACACATCCGGGCAACGAGTGCGGGCTGGTGCTTGAAGGAGAACTTGTCGTTCAAATCGAAGAGGATGTCCATAAGCTTAAAAAAGGGGACAGCATTACATTCGATTCGTCTAAACCGCATGCCCTGCGGAATGAATCCTCGAAGCGGTGTGTATGTGTATGGGCGAATACACCGCCGTGGTTTTAAAACAGAAAAAATGAGGCGCATGTCTGTATGGCGGCATGCGTTTTTTGGTTGCGCGAAGCAGAGTGCAGGAATGGGAAAACAAGCATTTCTGTGTGTTGACAGCAGGTAGGCGATATGGTATTGTTTAGCCAAGAAGTTCACTTGTAATTAATTAATCAATTATTTGTGAAATATAGACATGTCGAACATTTCCCAACATCACGCATAATGCCGGCCTGGCCGGCAGAGCAAACTTTTGAATAATATACCGGCGAATATGCCGGAGAACTCAGGAGGTTCACATATGAAGAATAAGGTTAAAATTGGTGTTATTGGCGCGGGACGGATCGGCAAGCTGCACATCGATAATTTGGCAGGCAGAGTAGAGGGGGCGGAAGTGGCCGCGGTGGCGGATATCTTTATGAATGACGAGATGGAAAGCAGCCTGCGGGAAATGGGGATTTCCAAGATATACAAAGAGCCGGAAAAGATTTTTGAAGACAGCGAAATTGACGCTGTGTTTATTTGCTCTTCGACCAACACCCATTCGGAGTTTATGATTAAGGCGGCGAAAGCAGGAAAGCATATCTTTTGCGAAAAGCCCATCGACTCTGACCTGGGGCGTATAAAAGAAGCGTTGAAGGCTGTTGACGAGGCTGGCGTAAAACTTCAGATCGGCTTTGTACGGAGGTTTGATAAAAACCATACAAAGGTGCGGAACACAGCGCTTTCGGGTAAGCTGGGCATGCCGCATACCATTTCTGTAATTTCGCGCGACCCCGGCCTTGCACCAATGGACTACATGAAGGTATCGGGCGGGATCTATATGGACATGACCATACACGATTTTGATATGGTGCGATACTTGTCGGGCAGCGAGGTCGTGGAAGTAAGTGCGTTTGGCAATGTGTTGATTGAACCGCAGCTGAAGGAGTTTGACGATGTGGATACGACGATCGTTATGCTGCGTTTTGAAAACGGCGCGATGGGCGTAATCCAAAACAGCAGGCGCTCGGGCTATGGATATGACCAGAGGGTAGAGGTGCACTGCGAAAAGGGAAGCGTCCAGGACTTTAATGAGTGCCCGGACAATGCGGTTATTAGCAGCGAAGAAGGCGTTGTGGGCGAAAAGCCTACATGGTTTTTCCTGGAGCGCTATAACGACGCCTTTATTGAAGAAGCCCGCCAGTTTGTGGAGTGCATTGTAAAAGACACAAAGCCCCCGGTGGATGGAAAAGACGGTTATATGCCGGTGTTGATTGCTATGGCGGCCAAAAAGTCGCTGGATGAAAAACGCGCGGTAAAAATCAGCGAAATACCCTTTTAAGCAAGGTAAGGATGTGCCGCATATGTTTCTTGTCAAGAAAAGCGACACATAGAAAAGTATAGAAAAACTGGCTCCGGCATTTGGCAGGAGCCAGTTTTTGTGCGCGTCATATTCTTAGATTACTTCGCCATGTGCGGCATAAAGGCATTAATTGTACCTCGAACCAACCTGCCGAAGCTGCAAAACGCGTGACTACTGCTCGGGAGCGTAATACAAAATGTGCCAGATTATGCCAAATTGGTCTTTGACCATAGCATATAAATCGCTGTAAAAGACCTTTTGCGGCTCCATAAATACTTCGCCGCCTTCTTTTAGCGCGTCAAACAGCCTTGTCACTTCGGCTTTGTCGTCCACGTTTATAGTTGGGTTGATATTATCGCCCACGGTCAGCGGCATACCGGATGGCATATCCATAAACATCACAAGCATATCGCCAATGGGTACACCGGCATACATGACCCTGTCTTTGTCGGCTTCCGCGACGGGATTATTTTCATCTGGCGGGGCTTCGGCGTAAGTCATTAAATGCTGTACTTCCGACCGGAATACCCTTGCATAGAACGCTACCGCTTCGCGGCAGTTTCCGTTGAAATTGATGAACATTTCTAGTTTCATAAACAACGCTCCTGAATTTGTATTTGCGGCTCTTTGTCCGTAAATCTATTTTAGCATGGAGGACCGCAGAAATCTATTTAAATAGTGAAGGGTGTAATAAAATGAAAAAGGCCGTAAAGTGCATTGATATAGGGGCGTTTGGCGGCGCAGCTGCCTGCAGGCGCATAGAAAAAAGTTGTCCACCCAGCGCGGCGGCCGAATGGACAACATGAGCAAAAAATTGATGTTTTTTTGTTTTGCCGGCAAATTAAAATGCTGAGCTTTTGCCGCTGCGCTCGCTGTTGCTTTAGCGGTAGGAATCTTCCAGTATGCGAAGCGCGTCTTCGTCGCTCATTTTAAGCGGGTCTTCCCTGAATAAATGCCCCATCGTTTCGCGTGCGTTTTCCAGGTATTTGGCGAGGTCTTCCTTTTTGATTCCATGATCCGACATTTTAAGCCCGTCTACGTTGCAGTCGGCAAGGAGCTTTTTAAGGGCGGCGACAAAATCCATGGGATCGGCAGCCGCTTCGTTTCCAAGGGCTTTTGCCATATCGACCAGTTTTTTATCGCATTTGCCGGATTTTGCAAAGTAAGTGTAATATGCTTCGCTTAGCATTATCAGCCCTGCGCCATGTGCAAGATTTGGATGATATGCGCTAAGCGCATGCTCCAGCGAGTGCATGGAGATACAACCGGAGAGGCTTTCTACAAAACCGGCGAGCGTATTGGCATTGGCCACGTTTTCACGCGCCTCCATATTGCTGCCGTCGCGGACGGCGACCGGAAGGTGCTCTCCCAATAGCTCGATGGCTTTTAATGAAAACATTTCGCTGATCAGGTTGGCGCGGCGGTTGATATAGCCCTCTGTGGCATGGAAAAGCGCATCCAGCCCCTGATAGGCCGTAAGTGTGGGCGGTACGCTTATCATCAGGTCGGGGTCCACAATGGACAGGACAGGGAATGTAGCGTCGGAGCCGAAGCCAATCTTTTCGTTGGAGGCTTCGTTTGTAATAACGGCCCACGGGTCTGCTTCCGTTCCTGTTCCGGCGGTGGTGGTAATGGCCACGATTGGAAGCGGAGGATTCTGCGGCTGCTGTTTTCCGCCCGAGCCGGAAAAGACGTAATCCCACAGGTCGCCCTTGTTGGCAGCCAGCAGCGCAACCGCTTTTGCGGCGTCGATGGCGCTTCCGCCGCCCAGCCCGATTACAAAATCGCACCCTTGCGCCCCTGCAAGCTGCGCCGCTTCTGTTACATGATCTTTGGTTGGGTTGGGCAGCATCTTGTCGTAAAGCGTATATTTTGCGCCTGCTTCGTCGAGCTGTGCAGTAAGCCTATCCAGATAGCCGTTCCTCTTTACGGAACCTCCGGAGGTTGTAACGATCAGCGCGTTTTTTCCGGGAAGCCTGCGCTTTGCCAGGCGCCCCAGCTGGCCTTGTCCAAAATATATTTCCGTTGGCATGAAAAACCGAAAACCCATAACAGTACCATCCTTTCGATGTGTTGTAATGATTTGATTTTATCAGCTTTTGCAGCCTTTTTCAATGTGTGTGTGAAAATAGCCGCTTAGTGTAAAATAATCATTGGCAAAAGGGAGGCGTCCAGAAGGCGCCTCCCACAGATACACACTTGATATAATGATTTTGGAAAAGAATCAATCAAGGAGTGTATGCAGTAATATGG